>NZ_CP025120.1:663252-994878 GCF_002838765.1 Kangiella profundi
AAAATTAACCCATCTGATTTCAATTATTTCACTGCTGACAGGTAGCTTCTTAACGATGACAACAGCACAGGCGAACGATAAAGACTTAGGTTTAACCGTTGAGCGGATTTATGCGGATCCTTCTCTGGATGGGCCTGAATTACGTAAAGTTAAATTATCACCAGATGGCAAGCGGGTGACTTTCCTGAAGGGTAAGGCCGAGGAGCAGGAACGCCTCGATTTATGGGAATACAATCTGGCTGATGGTGAGTCCAGATTGCTGGTTGATTCCAATGACCTTAGTCCAGGTGAGGAGCAATTGTCCGATGAAGAAAAAGCGCGTCGTGAACGTATGCGTTTATTTGCCAAAGGTATCATTGATTATTATTGGGGCGATAACAGCCAAACCTTATTGTTCCCATTAGCTGGCGATATCTTTGTCTATGACTTAAGCAAGGATCCTAAAAAAGCAACTAAACAGCTTACCGATACCGAAGCATACGAAACAGATATTAAATTATCGCCTGATGGCAAGTTCGTATCTTTTATTCGCGATCAGGATATTTTTAAGGTTGAAATAACGACTGGCAAAGAAACTCAGCTGACATTTGATGGTGAGGGTACGATTAAAAACGGTATGGCGGAGTTTGTGGCGCAGGAGGAAATGGGTCGCCTAACCGGTTACTGGTGGTCGCCAGACAGCAAAAAAATTGCCTATCTGCAGGTTGATGAGTCTCCAGTCAATATCGAAAAGCGTTATGAAATTAATGCCGAAGATTTTACTGTGTTTGAACAACGCTACCCAAGTACTGGCACAGATAATGTGTTAATCAAGCTGGCTGTGCTCGATTTGGAAACCGGCAAAACACAGTGGATTGATACCGGTAAAAAAACCGACATATATATTCCTAGGGTGCGATGGTTAGCCGATTCTTCTAAAGTTTCTTACCAGTGGCAGAGCCGCGATCAGAAAACCTTAGAACTACGTTTTGCAAATATAAAAAGCGGCGAATCAGAAACTGTTTTAACCGAAAGGTCTGATACTTGGATCAACTTAACCAAAGACTTACGTTTCCTGAAAAAGCAGGATGCCTTTATCTGGACCTCTGAGCGTAGCGGTTTCAGGCATTTATATTTATATGATCTAAAAGGAAACCTTATCCGTCAGCTAACCAATGGCGATTGGGTCATTGATAAAGTGTATGGTGTTGATGAAGAGTTGGGTGTTGTTTACTTCGATGCTAACAAAGAGAGTCCGCTGCAGCAGGACCTCTACGCAGTTTCATTAAATAAACCAGAAGAGCCCAAAAAAATAACTGAAAAAGCGGGTGTCCATGAAGTGACCTTTGCTAAAAACATGCAGATCTTTGTGGATTATTTTTCTTCGGTTTCTCAACCAAAACAGGTTAGCTTGCGCAATGCTGACGGTAGCTTGATTACTTGGTTGGAAGAAAATAGTTTAGACAAGAATCACCCTTACTATTCTTATTATCAAAAAGCATCTAAGCCAGAGTTCGGTACGATTCAAGCCGAAGACGGGCAGGAGATGTATTATAGACTTTATAAACCTGTACCGTTCGATAGCAGTAAGCAATATCCAGTTATTGTCGATGTTTACGGTGGTCCTCATGCGCAACGGGTGCGCAATCAGTGGGGCGCTCGCAACACCTATTGGCATCACCTGATGGCAAGTAAAGGCTTTATCATTTTCTCTCTCGATAACCGTGGTTCCTGGAATCGTGGTAAACAGTTTGAAGATCCTATCTATAAAAAACTTGGCGACGTTGAAGTAAAAGATCAGGTTGCTGGTGTAGAGTTTTTGAAAAGCCTGCCTTATGTTGACGAAGAAAAAATTGGCCTGTTTGGTTGGAGCTATGGTGGTTACATGACCATCATGAGCATGTTCAAAGAGCCGGATATTTTTAAAGTGGGAGTATCGGTAGCTCCGGTAACTGACTGGTATCTGTATGACACTCATTACACCGAGCGTTATTTGGCTCACCCTGATTCGAATGAAAAAGGTTATGAAGCGAGTAATGTGTTCCCTTACCTCGATGGCTTGGAGGGTGATTTGATGATCATGCACGGAATGGCAGATGACAATGTCTTATTCACCAATAGCACTAAGTTATTCAAAGCATTGCAGGATGCCAACAAACCTTTTGATATGATGAATTATCCAGGCAGCAAGCATTCAATTTGGGGACAGAAAACACGAACCCATGTGTTTAATACCATCACTCAGTATTTTGAGGAAAACCTCAAATAAGTCACTTGGGTCAATGATAAAAATGAAGCGGCTATCCGAAAGGATGCCGCTTTTTTATTGATAGATGTTTTCTATTTTGAAGAGTCGACTCTTGCAAAGCATGCCTCATCAATATTAGGCTTAAAAAATACCAACCTTAAGGAAACCACAATGATCAAGTTCATTTCAGTTCTATCATCTGTTGTTCTATTCTCATTAAGCACACAAGCGGCTGACGTTCCAGAAGGGTTCAAAATAGAGCTCTACGCCGATAATGTGGATGGTGCGCGGCAGATGGCTTTGTCTGACACTGGCATCGTTTACACTGGTTCTCGTAAGCCCGGCAAAGTACATGCCATGATCGATAAAGATAATGATTTTAAAGTGGATGAAGTTGTACTAATTGCCGATGGTTTATATTTACCCAGTGGCGTTGCTTATAAAGATGGCGATCTCTATGTCGCAGAAGTCGATAAAATTTTACGTTTCAAAGATATCGATAAGAACTACGACAAAAAGCCTGAGCCTGAAGTTGTATTCGATAAACTTCCGAGCGAAAGTCATCACGGATGGAAGTACATTAAGTTTGGTCCTGATGGACATCTTTATATCCCAATTGGCGTTCCCTGCAATATCTGTAATGAAGACGATGAGCGATTCGGCACCATCGGTCGTTTGAATATTGAAACCAAAGAGTTTGAGCTGATTGCTACCGGTGTACGTAATAGTGTTGGTTTTGACTGGCACCCTGAAACCAAAGAGCTGTGGTTTACCGATAATGGTCGTGACTGGATGGGGGATGATTTACCGCCCTGTGAGCTAAACCGAGTTACCGAAGATGGTCAGTTTTTTGGATTTCCTTATGTGCACGGCAAAGATGTCATGGATCCTGAATTCGGAGATCAGCTTGGAGATCGTGAGTACCGTAAACCTGAATGGGAATATCAGGCCCATGTAGCGCCATTAGGAATGCTTTTCTATACAGGTGATATGTTTCCTGATGAATATAAAAACACGCCTTTGGTAACCCTGCATGGCTCTTGGAACCGCAGCACTAAAGTCGGTTACAAAGTGGTGCATATGCCATTAGAGGGTAATAAGGTTTTATCCGAAGATGACTTTGTGACTGGTTGGCTAAAGGGCGATGAAGTATTGGGGCGTCCAAATGACATTATCATGTTGCCGGATGGCTCGATTCTGATTTCTGATGATGGTTTTAGCAAAGTATATCGAGTGTCGTACCAGAAGGGTGAGTAATTTTTAATATTCGTTTCTGACGTGAGGTTTTGTTCCAGTTATAGATGTACATGGTCGGAGTGTTTTCGCTTTTCAGCGAGTACCTTTTCTTTGCTTGTCCAAAGAAAAGGTACCAAAAGAAACGACACCCCGATATTGAGGCCACGCTTCGCGTGGCTTCCTGCGCCACTCCCAAAATACTTTACGCAGGGTCTGCCCCCTTGGGTACCAGAATTTACATCACATCCTTGTGCTGAAAATTCTTATCAAAATCATCCACGATTTTGATTGCTATATTTCGTACGTGTCTTAGCTCAATATAAGGGGATATTGGTGCTAACCATTAGCTATTGCTCTTATAATGAAAAGTGGAAATCAAGATAAGTTAATAAGCACAAAAAAGCCGACTATGAAGTCGGCTTTTTGTTCTCATAATAAGAGAAGTGGTAATGATGATTACCAGATTTTGACGCGCTCTTCTGGTTTCAAGTACATCTTGTCACCAGGTTTAACGTCAAATGCCTCGTGGAACTCAGGCATGTTCATCACTGTACCATTTGCACGGAACTCGCTAGGCGAGTGTGGGTCGGTATCGATACGCTTACGTAGCTCTTCATCACGATACTTACGACGCCATACCTGTGCCCATCCGTAGAATACACGCTGATCACCAGTCATACCGTCGATTACTGGTGCTGGCTCACCATTTTTAGAAATCTGGTAGGCTTTATAAGCAATCGTTAAACCGCCCAGGTCACCGATGTTCTCACCTTGAGTGAATTCGCCATTAACATGAACGCCATCTAGCACTGTGAAGTCGCTATATTGTGCAACTAGCTTATCTGTACGCTTGGTAAACTCTTCAAGATCGGCTTCTGTCCACCAGTTACGGAGTTTGCCGTCGCCGTCGTATTGTGAACCTGAGTCATCGAAACCATGGCCCATTTCGTGGCCGATGACAGCACCGATACCACCATAGTTCACTGCATCGTCAGCTTCCATGTTAAAGAATGGAGGTTGAAGAATTGCTGCCGGGAAGACGATTTCATTCATCACAGGGTTGTAGTAGGCATTAACAGTCTGAGGTGTCATGAACCATTCAGAGCGGTCAATAGGTTGACCTAACTTTTCACGGTTACGCTTAACTTCAACCATGGTTGCACGCTTCATGTTACCGAATAAGTCGTCTGCTTTAATTTCTAGTGCAGAGTAGTCTTTCCACTTATCAGGGTAGCCAATTTTTGGTGTGAACTTGGCCAATTTATCAAGCGCCTGCTTCTTGGTCTCCTCACCCATCCAGTCTAGCTCTTTAATACCTTGAGCATAGGCTGTACGTAGGTTTTCAACCAACTCTTTCATGCGCTCTTTGGCTTCTGGCTTGAAGTGCTTTTCAACATAAATCTTGCCAACCACTTCGCCTAAAGTTCCGTTGATGACATTAACTGCACGTTTCCAACGAGGCTCTTGCTCTTCAACGCCACTAAGTACGCCTTGATTGAAGCGGAAGCTCTCTTCAGCAATCGCTTTATTCAGGAAACGAGCTGCATCGCTGATGAGATGCCATTGGTAATAAGTTTTCCAGTCATCGATAGAGATTTCTTTGAGCATGTCGTTTACCGCTGCAAAGTAGTCAGGCTGACCAACGATGACATTATCAATGCCTTCCAGCATTGCAGTTTTGCTCCAGCGATCCCAGTCAAGATTAGGAATCGTATTTTGTAACTCTTCAAAGCTCATTTTGTTATAACGAGCTACAGGATTACGAAGCTTTTCTTTTGGCCAGTGCTTTTCTGCGATTTGCATTTCAATTTCCATCACAGTGTTGGCCTTTTCTGCGCCATTTTCTACGCCAGCAAGCTCAAACATTTTAGCCATATGCTCAACGTATTTCTGACGAATTTCTTCGCTTTTTTCGTCTTCTTTTAAGTAGAAGTCACGACTTGGAAGGCCTAAGCCGTTCTGGCTCATTTGCGTGATATATGTATCAGGCTCTTTAGCATCGATATAAACGTAAGTACTGAACGGTGCTTCGCTGATCATTTGTGCATATGCAATGTACTCAGACAAGTCTGAAAGATCTTTGATAGCAGCGATTTTTTCGAGTTCTGGTTGAAGTGGTTTTGTACCAAGCTCTTCCAATAACTCTTCATTCATGTAGCTTTGATAAAGGTCGCCGACTTTCTGTGCATCAGAGCCCTGCTCAGCATTGCTGTTAGCCGCTTCTTCAATAATGGCATTAACATCTTCACGAGCCTGCTCCGCCAACATGGTGAAGGCACCATAGTTTGATTTATCAGCTGGGATTTCAAATTCATTCAACCACTTGCCATTTACATGACGGAACAAATCATCCTGAGGACGCACTGAGGTATCGAAATGAGATTTATCAATTCCTGATACAAGTTTTTGTTCTGCCTGTGTAGCGGTAGTAGAAGTTTGTTCGGCAACTTCTTGCTTAGCTGTTTCTTGGCTGGCTTTTTGTTCTTCCGTGCCGGAATTACAAGCCGCTAACACAGCCAAACATACGGAGCTAATGAGTAGTTTTTTCATTGGGACACCTTTGTTTGAGACTAATATTTAAAGACTTTAAATAAATCTATTTTTAGGCGCATTGAGCGCTAATTAGAGAATTTCGCACAACATACTACCCAGATCGGAGAATAAAGGAAAGTACTGGGCTTTCGGAAAAGTAACAGATTGTTACATGATGAGAGCTGAATGTTGAAGGGGGCAGAGAGTGAAAATACCCTCTGCACACACTCGAACTAGCAATTGTCGATTAAGCGAGCTCTGGTTGTAATTTTAAAATATCGTCTAATACACAGTCTTTAAGAGCAACTTTCTGATTGCTGCCGTAGTCAATCATGACGATGCGGCTTTTGCCCAGAGTGGTGACTGTCTGCTGCTGTTGACTGAATGCCTGATATTCCATGGTAAAACCAAATTCTTCAAGTTCAGTGATTCGTGTACCGACAATTAATGTATCCGGATAAACCACAGGGCGACGATAGCGCGTATAAATGTCAGCAAGAATTGGGCCAACCGTGTTATTGGTGATTTTAGCTTCCTGCCCTAAAGCTTCCAGATAAGCGATACGTGCACTCTCGAAATAGCGGATATAGCTAACGTTGTTGACGTGCTGGAATGCATCCATTTCGCCCCAGGCTACTGTAATCGGAAGTATAACTGGGAACAGCTGTTTAAATTCAGTTAACGCTTGAGTTTCAGACATTAGCCTACCTTAATAATGTTTATGCTTTGGTTATCATCGTCGTCTTGCTCAATATCCGGTGTTTGAATATCGGGAGCATCGAACAGGGTGTCCTGCTCAGTAGTTTCCTGACTTAAGCTGACGAAGTCGAATAAGTTGGTATCCGTAAGGTGTGATGGAGCCACGTTACCAAGCGCTTTGAAAATAGTTTCAATACGTCCGGGATATTTGCGATCCCAGTCCTGAAGCATCATTTTGATATTTTTGCGCTGCAGGTTTTCCTGTGAGCCACACAAGTTACACGGAATGATCGGGAACTCTTTTAGTTTGGCAAACTTGGCAATATCTTTTTCTTTGCAGTAAGCCAGTGGGCGGATCACGATATGTTTACCATCATCACTTTTCAGTTTGGGTGGCATAGACTTCATCTTGCCGCCGAAGAACATATTCAGGAATAAGGTTTCAATAATGTCATCTCGATGATGGCCCAGGGCAATCTTGGTTATGCCGTTCTTTTCTGCCCAGCTGTAAATAATGCCACGACGCAGACGCGAACACAGACTGCAGGTGGTTTTTCCTTCTGGAATAATGCTTTTGACCACGCTGTAGGTATCTTCTTCGATAATTTCATAGGGAACACCCACAGACTTTAGATAATTGGGCAGTACTTCTTCAGGGAAACCCGGCTGCTTCTGATCAAGGTTTACCGCCACCAGTTCGAAGTTAACGGGAGCACTTTTTTGCAGGCCCATTAATATCTCTAGCAGAGTGTAGGAATCTTTGCCGCCCGATAAACAGACCATAATCTTGTCGCCTTCTTCAATCATGTTGAAGTCAGCGATGGCTTCACCCACCTGACGGCGCAGGCGCTTTTGCAACTTATTAAAGTTGGTCTTAGCTTTTTTATCGAGCAAGTCGCTATTCGTATTTGCAGTGGTCATCTAAAAAACCGGTTGTATTGCCGCAGAGCGCTGTGGCTCAGCTTCGAAATGGCGGCCATTATACATGAAAGAACATCCAATATTTTAGCCTTTTGTGCTAACTTTTGTGTATTATCGCAACAGTAGACGGCAATAAGTGATTGATCCTTGTTGTTTTAGTTAATCCTCAAATCCAAGGTTGTTATGGTGAAAGCAAACCCTCAGTTAGCACTCAATCAGCGATTACGAGAAGCTGAATACCATTTGGCGAGGGCTGACTCGAAGATGGCTACGTTGATTCAAAGTCATGGACCCTGCCAGATACAACCCAGCTCACGACCACCTTTTGAATACCTGATTCGTAGCATCATTTCCCAGCAATTATCATCTAAAGCCGCTTCAACCATCGTTTCCAGAGTAGAGAGCTTGCTGGGACAGCAAGGGTTTTCGGCTGAGGCCATTCTTGCTGTATCTTATGATCAACTTCGTGCTTGTGGGCTTTCCAATGCCAAGGTCCAATACAGTCAGGGGATTGCTCAAGCCTGTTTGGACGATGTTCTAGATTTTAATGCTTTGGCTGACATGCCAAGCGAAGAAGTGATTGAAACCCTGGTTCAGTTAAAAGGGGTGGGTGAGTGGACTGCCCAAATGTTTTGTATCTTCGCACTGGGCCATCTTGATGTGTTTGCGCCTGCTGATATAGGTTTGCAACGAGGTTTGCAGCATCTATACGAGCTTGAGGAAAAGCCGGCAAAACCTTTAATGCAGGAATTGACGGAGCCATGGCGTCCTTATCGAAGCGTTGCCAGTTGGTATCTGTGGCGTATTGCTGATGATATTTGATGCCTGGCTTGATGTTTTGCCTCGCTGACAGGCTTACTCATTGATATTGGGAAAATTGTAAATGCTAAATATTCTTTGGCTGTTCTTCTTTGTGGTTGCCTTTGTGCTGGCCTGTTTTCAATGGTTAATACAGGGTGACGCCACTGCCTTCCCGGAACTTGTGAAATCCATCTTTGAAATGGCCAAGCTGAGTGTGACTATTGCGATTGGCCTGATTGGCATTTTGGCTTTCTGGTTGGGGCTTTTAAAAATTGCCGAAAAGAGTGGCTTGGTCAATCTGTTGGCCAGGGCACTGGCTCCACTGTTTCGTAAGTTAATGCCTGAAGTACCGAGTGGGCATCCCGCATTAGGCAGCATCAGCATGAATATGGCGGCCAATATGCTGGGCCTCGATAATGCAGCAACTCCAATGGGCATCCGAGCGATGGAGCAGTTACAGGAGCTAAACCCGCGCAAAGAGGAGGCCAGCAATGCGCAAATTCTGTTTCTGGTGCTTAATACCTCAGCAGTGACCATCATTCCAATCACAATCCTCCTCTACCGTGCACAAATGGGGGCAGCCGATCCCGCAGCTGTTTTTCTTCCTATATTACTAGCAACCTGCGCATCAACTTTTTTTGGTTTGTTGGCAGTTTCCATCGTTCAAAAGATTGATATTTTTAATCGCGTCATTGCCGGCTACTTTCTGGTATTTGCCGGTTTGATAGGTGCTATGGTCTGGAGCCTTGTTAGCTTGCCAGCAGAGCAGATGGCTGAAGCCAGCTCTTCTTTAGGTAATTTTTTACTGATGGCAGCGATAGTTACCATTCTCATCTATGGATGGCGCAAGAAGGTTGCGGTGTATGAGGACTTCGTCGAAGGGGCCAAAGAGGGCTTCAAAGTTGCGGTGACCATTATCCCATACCTGGTTGCCATGTTGACCGCGATTGGTGCATTGCGTGCTTCAGGAGCGCTGGATGCTGTGGCGGATGGGTTAGCATGGCTTTTTGGTAGCCTTGGCTTTGATACACGCTTTGTGGAAGCGTTACCTACCGCTTTGATGAAACCTTTTAGTGGCAGTGGTGCACGTGCCATGATGTTGGAAACCATGCAAAGCCAGGGAGTAGACTCATTTGTTGGATATATGGTGGCAACAATCCAGGGAAGTACCGAAACCACATTTTATGTCTTGACCGTTTATTTTGGCGCGGTGGGCATCAAGCGGATCAGACATGCGCTTTCCTGTGGTTTGATTGCCGATTTCGCGGGTATTCTGGCGGCCATATTATTGACCTATTGGTTCTTCGCATAGGAGCTGTTGGGTATAGCTGTAAAGTGGTTACTAACTGCCGAAAAATTATACAACCGATAGAGGGTATCTTATATTTTTTTCAGAATATTGGTGAAAAAAAGTCCCAAAAATATGACAGTTGAACAAAGAGAAATCCACAAGCAAGCCAAAAGCTAGATTTGACAAGGCTTTGCGCCTGTATAGAAAATATTCAGAATCAAAATAGACTAGTGCAAACATGTTATGTTATTGATTTATATAGGAAAACATCTGGGCTGTACAAAAAATGAACAATTTGTATGAGGGGCCAGTGTTTTCGGGCTTAGGCAAAGTTTCTTGCAACTTTTCCCCAAAGTTATCCACAGATTTTGTGAAAAAATGTTTACAGAATTTTGACGCTGTTGTGACAATGTGACACTTCATTTATCTCAAAGTGTCACATCTCATATAAACAGGGGATTTTGGAGGGCTTTGGGTTTACTCTTTAGTACCGCTGGCGACCGTATAGGCTGGACCTTGCTTGTGCTTTTTGTAGTTACCGAAGATTTCCTTGAAGGCTTTCTTCATGAAGTCGCGGAGTCCAGTGATGGTAACTACATAGAAAGTACCGCCTGGCTCGAGTCGATCCCAGGCATCCTGCAGGAAAATATAAAGAAGCTCATTACCCACTTTGGCTGGGATATTTGAACATATCACATTGAAGTTATTTTCTGTTACTGTGCTAAAGCCGTTGCTAAGGCGTGCAGTTGCGTTTGAAACTCCATTGAGCTGACAGTTCTTGTTGGCATAATCAACTGCAACAAAATCCTTATCGACCATTAGAGTTTGTCCTTGGGGCGCCTGTTTTGCCATGGTGATGCCCAATGCACCATAACCACAGCCCAGATCGAGACAATTGTCGGTTGGCTCAATGTCCATGTACTTCAGCAGCATGACAGTGCCGTCATCGATATTACGCGGAGAGAAAAGCCCCCAGGTAGTTTTGAATTGCAGCGGAAAGCCGCAAAGCGTCTCTTTGAAGCTGAGGTCTTTTTTCAATTCTGCGATATCAGATTTAGTGTAATGAGCCATGAGATAAGGGTAACCGTTAAAGATGGCGCGATTTTATCACTATGTCGTCAGAATCCCTAATACTCGCAGGGGGATTGATGTCGCTTGTGAATCGGAGCCTGTGATAGAATGCGCTTCATATTTTCGCCTTGATATAGATAGGTTTCATGAATCAAACCCCTTTTGTTTTTTATTGCCGCCCAGGTTTTGAGTCAGACTGTGCCGCTGAAGTGCAGTCATTTGCTAACGCCTGTGATTTGGCGGGCTATGCTAATACCATGCCGAATTCGGGGTATGTGCGCTTTTTCCTGTTTGATGAAGCCAGTGAGCAGACGTTTTTTGAAGAGCTGGATATTAGTGAGCTAATTTTTGCTCGCCAGTGGTTCTGGGCTAAAGCAGAACTGGTGGAGTTGCCACTGGAAGACCGTATCACTCCGATTCTTGAGGTATGTAGCGAAGTAGCTATGGCTAAGCAGGTTTTGGTCGAGCATCTGGACAGCGATGAAGGACGAGAGCTTTCCAAGTTTTGTAAAAAATTTACAACTCCCGTTACTATCGCGCTGGAGAAGCAGGGCTTAATCCACGAAGACAGTGAGTTCCAGCTGCATTTGTTGTTTTTAGCCACTGACCATTGTTTGGTGGGCTTTTCACCGGTTGGACGAGCATCTGAATTAAAAGGCGGAATTCTGCGCCTAAAGTTTCCCAAGGACGCACCAAGCCGCTCAACTTTAAAGCTGGAAGAAGCGATTCAAACTCTGATGTCCGGCAAGCAGCGTAAAGCCGTTTTGCGTTTAGGACATACGGCGGTAGATCTGGGTGCTGCACCGGGAGGCTGGACCTATCAGCTGGTACAACATGGCTTGCAGGTGACCGCCATTGATAACGGCGCCATGGATAAAAAGCTGATGCAGACCGAGCATGTGATTCACCTCAAAGATAACGCTTTGGCCTGGATGCCTGAAAAGCCAGTAAAAATACTGGTGTGTGACATGGTGGAAAAACCGTCATTGGTCGCTAAGTTGATGGCCAAATGGCTGGTTGCCGGTAAAACGGAACATGCCATCTTCAATTTAAAATTACCAATGAAAAAGCGCTTTCAGGAAGTGAATGATTGTATTGGTATGATATGTGATGAGCTTGAAGAAGCGGATATTGATTATTTCTGGCAGGCTAAGCATCTGTATCATGACCGTGAAGAAATTACGGTTTATTTCCGACGTAAGATGAAAAATCAGCAACAGTAGCTATTTGTATGCAAAATCACGACTTATCAAAAGAGAGATCATCACAAGAGATTCCATTAGGTAAGCAGGTTGAGTACCCATCGCAGTATCAGCCTGAGCTTTTGTTTCCGGTTGCGCGCCAGCTTAAACGCGATGAGATTAATATTCAGGGGCAGCTTCCTTTTCACGGCACGGATATCTGGAATGCTTACGAATTGTCGTGGCTGAACAGTAAGGGTAAACCCCAGGTAGCCATTGCCGTGTTCGAATTTGATTGTGCGAGCACCAACATCATTGAGTCGAAATCTTTCAAGCTGTATTTAAACTCTCTTAACCAGACCCGCTTTACTGATTGGCCAACTGTCGAAAAAACGTTGACCGAAGATTTATCAAAAGCGGCAGGGGCGACGGTTTCTGTGAAATTGTATGAAGTTGAAGCTTACAACCAAAGTGTTCCGGTCAATGAATGGCAGGGAATTTTGCTTGATGAGCAGGATATTGAGGTGAACAGTTACCAATATGATCCTGAGCTGTTAGAAGTGGACTCAGAGGAAGAGACTTCAGAAAGTCTCTACAGCCACCTGCTTAAGAGTAATTGCCTGATTACTTCTCAGCCGGATTGGGCCAGTATTCTTATTGAATACAAAGGTCCGAAAATCAATCATGAGTCATTACTGAAGTATCTAATCTCTTTCAGAAACCACAATGAATTTCATGAGCAATGTGTCGAGCGGGTATTCACAGATATCTTGCGACACTGCAAGCCGTCAGAATTGACTGTGTACGCCCGTTATACCCGCCGGGGAGGGTTGGATATCAATCCGTGGCGATCAAACGTCAAAGCCAAGCTCTGCAGCAATCAGCGTCACTCTCGTCAGTAGATTTATTCTGTATAAAGCAAAAACTGTTGTTCAATAAAAAACCCAGCGATGCGCTGGGTTTTTATACTTATTAAAGTATGGACACTTGGTTTATTTAACGCCGTGCATACCTTTCTTAAGAATAGGTGATATAAGAATCATAAAGATACCTACACCAATACCCCACCACATTAGAGTGGTATAAAGATCAGTATAAGTTGCCAGAGCAGCTCCTACATCAGTAATTTCACCGTTTGCATCAGTTTCAATCTCTGCACTGCGAGCAATACGTGTTGCAACTGTTTCCGATAATGCTGTAGCCAGGAACCAGGTACCCATACTAACGCTAACCACTTTAGAAATCGAAAGTTTGGTTACCGCTGACAGGCCAACTGGCGATAAGCAAAGCTCGCCCATGGTGTGTAATAGGTAGGCAAGAATTAACCAGATCATGGCGACTTTACCAGCTTCGTTAGGGAACTCAGCACCTAAGATTAAAGCACCGAAGCCTAAACCAGCCAGAATAATGCCAAAGCCAAACTTCACTGGGGTACTAGGATTCATGCGGCGTTTGTCTAACCATACCCAGAGTGTTGCAAATGGGATTGCCAGCAGCATGATGAAACCTGCATTTAGGGAGCCGAACATGGATGCTTTGATTTCAGCATCACCAATCTCACGATCTAATACACGATCCGCATAGAATGTCATTGAGCCAGCTGATTGCTCAAACAAGGCCCAGAATACGATAGTTGAGAGAATCAACACCATCAATACTACTGTTTGGCCATACTCAACAGAGTTGTGCTTTACGAAACCGTAAATCACAAATCCTAGAATGACGAATACCGATAAGTAACCAAGTGCGTTCGAATCTTCGCTGAATAAGTAAGTGAAAGATAGCGCACCGCCAATTCCAGAGTTCAGCTCATGAACAGCAGATGCAAAAGGTGCTAATGATTCATACCAGAAAGATACTTCGATTTCTGAAAGAACTGCCAAAGTTCCTAATAGAATACCTACTGCAGCAATAATACGAGCAGTCGTACGGCTGTGATCGCGGTTATGGAAGAACATTGAATACATGATGATGCCAATAATCGCGATGACCAGGAAAATATTTTGAGTGGCATGAACGATCGGCTCTTTTTGCACCAATAACCAAACTACAGGAAGGAATAAAATGGTTCCTATATAGATAGCCGTTTCTTTATTTACTAAGCCGAAAACTTTTTCTTTCAGGATTGCTGGGTTATTTGGTTCTGCATGGCCATATAGGTATTTTTGACCTTTGAGGAAGGTAATCAAACCAATAATCATACCGATACCGGCAGCGCCAAAGCCGTATTTCCAGCCATAAGTTTCACCTAACCAACCACAAAGTAAAGTTGCTACGAATGAGCCAATATTGATGCCCATATAGAAAATGGTGAAGCCAGAATCACGACGTGGATCATCTTTACCGTATAACTGACCAACAATGGTTGAAATATTTGGCTTCAAGAAACCGACACCCATTACGATTAGAGCTAAGGACATGTAAAAGACTTTGAGCGCCTGTGTATCCTGAATTGTGACATCTTCCGCTAACACTGTTCCTGCAGTTAAAACGGTACCATCTACCAGAGTTAAGTCGTCTGTAAGAACGGTTCCCGCTGCATAATGCAGGGCCTGGAAGCCTTCATAGGCCATACCAATGTGTCCCAGGGACAGTAAGATACCACCAAATACAACGGCTTTTCGCATACCCAAGTATTTATCGGCCAACATACCACCAATAACTGGCAATGCGTAAACAAGACCCGCATAAGCGCCTAAAATATCAAGACCGGCGCCATCGCTGAACAGGTGATACTTTGTCAAATAAAGAAGTAGCAGGTACTTCATACCGTAGAATGAGAAACGCTCCCACAACTCGGTTGTGAAGCAAACATACAAGCCTTTGGGGTGACCCCACAGTTCTGGCTCTTTGATTTGAGTGTTATTCGTTTCGGCCGTCATTGTCGGCGGACTCCTATAAAAATGGATTTGAACTTAAAATTGTCGAATGAACTATTTATAGTTTTATAGTGTTTATCACGAGTATCAGTGATAAAACGATCACGTTAGTTTAGCTAGCAGTCGTTTGAAAGCAAGGAAAAATGGGCTTTTTTACTTAAATCTGGTTAAAAAATGTACAGTTTGTGGTGGGGATTCATGCATCAACCGAGCCTTTTCAATGAACAATCTTCTGATAGTATTCGACTAAAGGATGCTGAGCTTGAGTATTGGCCTGTGTTTCTGAGTGATAAAGAGGCAGGTGGTTATTTGAGTAAGTTGCTGAAAGTTACGGATTGGCAGACTGAAACTATACGCATTGCTGGAGTAGAACGATTAGTGCCCAGGTTGACTGCCTGGTATGGGGAACCAGGGGCTAGTTATAGTTATTCAGGAGTTTTGCATCATCCGACAGCCTGGAATCAGGAATTATTGACTCTAAAAAAGCAAATTGAGCAGTGTTGTGGAGAAAGCTTCAACAGCGCACTATTGAATCTGTATAGGAATGGTAAGGATAGCGTTGCCTGGCATAGTGATGATGAGCCAGAGCTTGGACAGCAGCCTATTATTGCTTCCTTAAGTTTAGGAGCACCGCGAAGCTTCCAGCTAAAACACAAAAAGGACCCTCATTTACGTCACAAACTGACGCTGACTTCTGGTAGTCTATTGGTCATGCGTGGTGATACGCAACAATGCTGGTCGCATCAGGTTCCGAAAGAACCTGCGGTTACTGAGCCTAGAATAAATATCACATTTCGGAATATTGTTACTAACTCAAATCAATAAGGAGCCAACGTGTCATTTCTTGCCTGTCGCGTCTTTGAAAATAAGAAGCTTGAGAATGAGGGAAAAGAGTCAAAAGTCAGTCATCGGCTGGTGCAGATGGAGCTTGATGAATTGACTGCCGGTGATGTAGTAATTCGAGTTGAATACTCAAGTATCAATTACAAGGATGCATTGGCAGCTTCAGGTCGTGGCAAAATCATGAAGCAGTTTCCGCTCAATGCCGGAATTGACTTGGCTGGAGTGGTAGAGTATTCAGATTCTCCCAATTTTTCAAAAGGCGATCGTGTTCTGGTTAATGGGTGTGGTGTGGGTGAACAGTTTGACGGTGGTCTGGCTCAGTATGCGCGAGTTCAGTCTGATTGGGTCATTAAGATTCCCGAAAGCTATGATGCTCGCCAGGCAATGATTATTGGCACTGCTGGCTTTACTGCGGCCCTGGCTATCCATCGCATGCAGGTTAATGACCAGAAGCCAGAAATGGGTCCAGTCGTAGTCACAGGTGCCAGTGGTGGTGTCGGTAGCATCGCGGTAAATCTTTTAAGCAAGTTAGGTTTTGAGGTTATCGCTCTGACAAGCCGCAAAAGCATGCATGAGTATTTATTTGAATTAGGGGCGAACAAAGTGGTTAGTGAAGACGAACTTGGAATGTCCGATAAGCCGCTTGGCAAAGCGCTGTTTGGCGGTGCGATTGATAATATTGGCGGCAAAACACTAAGCAAGATTATTGCGCACACTCAGCTGTGGGGAAATGTGGCCTCCATTGGTTTGGCGCAAAGTCCTGACCTTGAAGCTAAAGTGTTTCCATTCATTTTACGCGGTGTCAGTCTGTTGGGAATTAGTTCAACTAACTGTCCAATGCCGTTGCGCACTAAGCTATGGCATCAGTTTGGGAGAGAGTTGCCATTGCCAGACTTCGAAACAATTGTCAGCAAAGAAATTAACTTAAAAGATGTCTCACCTTATTTTGATGAGCTGATCGATAAAAAACATCATGGTCGTCTAATAGTGAACTGCCAATAACAAGACCTTTGAAAAAGAAGATTATGCAAACAGGATTTCACTTTGAAGACGTCGACGCCCAACAGACCATTATAATTACTGCAAGTCGACGTCAGTCGCGTTTTATACGTGAGCAATATGCGGAGTATCAATTACAGAAAGGCTTGGAGGTCTGGCCCAGTTTAAAGGTCATGCCCTGGCAGGCATTTATTAATTTTTGCTGGGATTTAGTTCAACAGGATTCGGTTTTGCCCTCACGGTTAACGCCAGTGCAAAGCCAGTATCTATGGCAGAAAATTGTCTCAGATTCTGAGGTTGCACAATCACTGCTCAATAGTCGACAGACGCAGAAGCTCTCTTACGATGCCTGGCGGATCTGTCAGCAATGGCAAATTAAGGCGTTGGATTATTTGCCCGGTGATCAGGACCAAACAGCATTTGAAACCTGGTTTAATCAATACCAACAATTACTGAGTGAAAAAGGTTGGATCGACCCTCATCAGCAGGCTAACTTGCTGCTTGAACATTTGGATAAGTTTGTCGAGCAGTTGCCGAACAATATTATCAGTTACGGCTTTCAACAACCATCGCCACAGCAGGAAGTGCTATTACAGGCTCTGGAGCAGCATAAGCAGCTTACTTATTGGCATATTGAGGCTCCCTCAAATGAAAATGCAGTGACCATTTATTCCTTGCCAGAGCCGAAGCAGGAACTTCTGGCAGCGGTGCGTTGGGCAAAAGAAAAATTATTGCAAAATAGAGGTGATGAACCACAACAACAGATTGCGATTGTCGTTCCTGATTTGCAAAGTCAGCGATCCTATATCGAGCGATTAATCCAGCGCGAGTTTTACGCCCAGAGTTTAATTCAGGGCAAAGACGTCCTACAGCCAATGCATGACTTTTCAATAGATGAACCTTTGTTGCAACAGCCAATGGTCGCAGTATTGATGGATGTGCTGTCTGTGGTGCAGGGGAGTGTAACCAAATCACAACTACAGCACCTTTTATTGTCGCCTTATTTGTACAAAGAACAGGAAGACCACTGGAAAGCTACTCGTCTAGAATTAGTGGTTCGAAAGTCGAATAAGGCTTTCTATTCGCGAGATGATTTGTTGAAGCTGACGCGCCATCATCAGGTGGCATGCGTTTGGTTAAAAACGGTTCAGCAGTGGCTGCAAGAAACGGATCTTTCCGCCAATGATTTCACTACTAACATGCAGTTTATTTTAGAACTACTGGCTAAGTTGCATTGGAGCGGTTACAACACATTGTCTAGTCGTGAGTATCAGGTTCAACAAACTTTTATTGAATCCATTAAATCATCACAAAGCTTGCAACGAGTGACACCGGATCGCTTGCCGTTTGCTAAAACTTTAAACTTATTAAAAACTTTCCTTGAACAACAGGGGTTCCATCAGCAACAACCGCGTGCACCTTTGCAGATTGTTGGTTTGTTAGAGGCGATTGGTTTGAAGTTTGACTCCGTATGGTTAGTTGGAGCAACCGATCAGGCGTTGCCTCAGAAAGCCGTTCCAAATCCATTCTTATCAAAAGCGTTGCAACTTAAGTATCAACTACCGGGTTCTTCACATCAGCGAGAGCTGGACTATGCGCAATCCTTGCTTGACTCTTTACGAGCCAATGCAGAGCTGGTGATTAGTTTTTCTGAACATGATGGCGAGCAGGAACAGATGCTCAGTCCCCTGCTGCAGAAATTACTACAAAAGTCTGACAGTCATCCGCAGCAGTATGACTTGCAAAGTAAAAACGCTGAGTTTATCGACAACTGGTCGATCAATGATGAGCTCGAGTTTTTCCGCGATGAAAGCGGCAAGCCAATCGAACAGTCTTATGAAGTCAGAGGCGGAACTGGTTTATTAAGAATGCAGGCAGCTTCGCCTTTTGATGCTTATTTGCGTTACCGACTCGGATTAGAGCCGTTTGAAGTTGATAGTCTTGGAATATCTTTTATGGATCGAGGCAACCTGTTCCATAGAGCCATGCAAAAAATTTGGCAACGCCTCGAAACTCAACAGGCCTTACTAAATTTAACAGCTGACGAACAGGCTGGCTTAATTGATCAAACACTAGAGTTTGTAATGAATGAAGCAAGTCGTGGAATTTATTTGCTCAACAATGCCAATTTCTACCAGGTCGAAAAGCTGCGACTGTTTGCTTTAATAGAAGAGTCGTTGGTGCTCGATAAAGAGCGCGAACCTTTTACAGTGATTGGCACCGAAGTAGCGCGCACATTAGAGCTGGCTGGGCTGACTTTCAGCATGGTGATTGATCGCATTGATCAGTTAAATGATGGACGTTTGCTAATTATCGATTATAAAACCGGGCAACCATCTTTAATGTCTTTGCTTCGTGATCCGATTGGCGAACCACAGTTGTTGTTGTATGCCATATCCGAACAGCAATTGGGTGGAAATGTAGCAGGAATACTCTTTATGCAGGCCCACCTAAAAGCCTGCAAATATATTGGCATGACTGACGATGAAGACATGCTATCCGGCGTAAAGGCATTAAAAGATACTCAGTACAATCCTTATGGTGAGACTTTTGAGCATGCCATTGCTCAATGGCATGAGATGCTCGAGCAGTTAGCGCAGGACTTCAAAGATGGTAAAGCAAACTTGACCGAATACACGGGAGATTTTACTGACTACACCGCCATTAGCCGTTGGGCGCAACGCTCG
Source organism: Kangiella profundi (assembly GCF_002838765.1). Taxonomy (NCBI): domain Bacteria; kingdom Pseudomonadati; phylum Pseudomonadota; class Gammaproteobacteria; order Kangiellales; family Kangiellaceae; genus Kangiella; species Kangiella profundi. The sequence continues at coordinate 682,620 of NZ_CP025120.1, forward strand.
CAGGATGTTCAAGAAATAGTAGAGGGAGGTGGTCATGACTAATTTTATGGTACCACCCGATCAAAATGTCCGAGAACAAGCGATAGATTATAGCCAGTCGTTTATTGTGCAGGCTCCAGCTGGTGCCGGTAAAACCAGTTTGTTAACACAGCGTATTCTCAATCTGCTTACCACGGTCGATAATCCGGAAGAAATTGTTGCGATTACCTTTACCCGCAAAGCTGCCGCAGAAATGCGCCATCGACTGATTGATGCTCTATTGTCTGCTAATGCTTCTGAGCCTGATGCACCACATGATAAAACTACCTGGCAGTTGGCGCAAAAAGTGTTGCAACGTAACAATGAGTTTGGTTGGGGTTTACTTGAGAATAGTCATCGCCTGCGAATCATGACTTTCGATGCCATGTCGGGCATGATTGCTAATCAAATGCCATTGTTGAGTAAGCTTGGTGGCTCTTTGGGCATTACTGATTTTGCTGCTGAATCCTATCAGCGAGCGGCAGAGACAATCGTTAATTATCTCGATGATGAAGATTATGGGCCGCACATTTTAAAACTATTGGCTCATCTTGATAATCAGGTGGAAAAGTTGATCGGGCTGCTAGCTCAGATGCTGGCCAAGCGTGATCAGTGGCTGCGTTTATTGGGTGCTGGTGAGCTGGATATTGAGATCCTGCAGGATGGCATTAACCAAATAGTTCAGTTACGACTGGAAGCTCTGCAGCAATTTCAAGCCAAACTGGAACACGGCACTTTCCTACAGGCGATTCATTTTGCCGCAGGTTTTTTAGAGCCTGGTCATGAGCTTGAGGCATTAAAGAATGTGACTCAGTTGCCCGAATTTAACTTTACTCATATTCGTGAGTGGCAGGCGATAGCTGAATTCTGTCTGGTCAAAGCTGGTACCTTTAAGAAGCAACTGAATAAAAAGATTGGCTTGTTGGCCGATGGCGATCTACAAGGTGAAGATAAGAAAACGGGTAAGCAAATCAAAGCCGATCTTAAAGAGCTGTTCCAGGATTGGTCAGAGATTCCTGAATTTGCTGAAACTCTAAACGATATCCGCAGCTTACCGAGTGCAGATTACAGTGAAGAACAGCAGCAGATTTTATATTCATTGTTACACCTGCTAAGACTGGTTACGGTCGAACTGACCGTTGATTTTCAATCAAACGCCGAAGCAGACTTTATTGAAATAGCCTTGGCTGCAGATCGTGCTCTGGGTTATTTCGATGAGCCATCCGAGCTGGCACTGAAACTTGATTATAAGATCAAACATCTGTTGGTTGATGAGTTTCAGGATACTTCCTTCACTCAATACCAACTGCTGAACAAACTGATTGCTGGCTGGCAACCGGGTGATGGTCGAACCTTGTTTCTGGTCGGTGACCCGATGCAGTCGATCTATAGATTCCGAGAAGCTAACGTGGGTCTTTTTATTAAAACTCAACAGGAGGGCATTAACGGCTTTCCGCTAACATCATTACAGTTAACGGCCAACTTCCGTTCGTCACCTGCGATTATTAACTGGGTTAATCGACGCTTTGAAGCTATCTTTCCTAAGCATGATGATGTGCTGTTAGGCGCGGTCAGTTACAGTCCAGCAGAGGCAATGAAGCCGCAGGGCGAGCAGGACTTTGTGGACTTCCTAACAAACTTTGATCAGCCTGGATGGAGCGAAGCTGAGTATACCGCTCAAAGTGTGCAGCGTATCTTGAAACAGGACCCCAAAGGTTCGATTGCTGTGCTGGTCCGTGGTCGGGCTCACGCTCAGGATATCATGCAGCAGTTTCGTGAGTCGGGAGTCAGTTATTACGCCAAGGATATGGAGTACCTTTCGCACAAAAGTTGTGTCACAGATTTGATGATGCTATGCCGTCTGTTATTACAACCACAAGATGGCATTGCCTGGACAGCCTTGCTCAAATCCCCTTATGTAGGGGTGACCTTGAATGACCTTAGCCATCTTCAACAGCGATTTAATCATCACTATTGGAAATTATTAGAAGAGTTTGAAGCGGTAGATGAACTGACTGAACCAGCAAAAATTGCCTTACTTAGATTAAGGCCTGTTTTGAGCAGTGCTATAGCCAATGCAGGGCGTAAACCCTTAAGTCAGTTATTGGAATCCTGCTGGATGGCACTTGGTGGACCAAGTGCTTTATTGAGTCAGGATGAGCTTGAAGATGTGTATGCAGTATTTAATTTACTGATTGAGTTGGAGGCCGACGAATGGCCAATAACTTTCGAGCGGATTCAGGCGGCGTTAGCTGAGTTATACGCCAATCAACAGGCGGACAAGGCACAGGTCGAGATTATGACCATGCATAAATCCAAAGGGCTCGAGTTTGATACGGTTATCTTGCCCTCGTTACAGAGACAGAAAAGGGCCGACAGTCATCAATTGTTGCTGTGGGAAGAGTTTACATCTCATGGCCAGCAAGGCTATTTATTGGCACCGATTCAGGCGGCAGAACAGCAGGAGCCAATTTATCAATTGGCTCGTGATATTCAAAGTAAAAAGGCCGCCTTTGAAGATGCTCGTTTATTGTATGTAGCTGCAACACGTGCCAAGAAACGCCTGTTGCTTAGCTGTGAACTAAAGCTGAAATACGATGAAGAAAAAGGTGGTGGCGAGCCAGGTAAGGGTTCAAAGGAGGGCTGGTCTTACAGTTCCATTGATAAGCGCTCTTTGCTGTATTACTTACTGCCCCACTATGAAAACACCATTAATAGAAAGTTCGAAGAGATCATCGGTAAACTGGGTGAATTAAGTGAACAGGTTGACGCTCCAAGCTTTTACGATGGCTGGTATCGTCTGAATCAACAGTGGCAGCCACCTGAGATTGATAACCAGATCAGTATTCAGGACAAAGACCTCATAGAGCGTGAAGCACTGGATTTTGACTGGGCCAGTGATGTGGCACGAGTCGTTGGTCTGGTTGTGCACAGGCAGTTGGAGTTGATTGGTTTGGGACGACAAAGCTTTGAACGGTTGGAAAAGGAGCATTTTAAAGGCCTGTTACCGCAACTCACGGAATTCCTGTCATCCGAACAGGAAGTCCAGCTGGCATTTGATAAAACTATAAAAGCTTTAAGAAATACCATGCGGGATCAAAAAGGACAGTGGCTTCTTAAACCGCATAAGGATGCTGTCTGCGAATGGGAGCTTACTGGTATGGTAGCCGATGAGCAGGGCCGGTCTGTGGTACGAAACTTTATTATTGACCGTAGCTTTGTTGATGATGCAGGTGTTCGTTGGATTGTCGATTACAAAACCGGTGACCATCAGGGCCAGGATATTGAAAACTTTATTGCATCGGAACGAGAGCGTTATGCGCCGCAACTTACTCAATATAAAGAGCTGGTCAGTCGAATAGAACAAAGACCTATTAAAACAGCATTGTACTTTCCGATGCTCAAGCGATTTGAGGAATTATAAATTGAATAAAAACACCATAGACACTGGACGATTACTATTAAGACCCTTTGATGCATCAGATCTGGATGATTATCTTGAGTATGCTCTTGACCCAGAAGTGATGAAATATATTCGTCCGGTGGGTGATCCCAAAGTTGCGCGTGAGATGTTTTTGAGTCATGCCGGTGACTGGACAGGAGAAGAGGGACGATGGATGGGTGCTGCAGTCGTCCTCAAAGATACTGGAAAAATGATTGGTGACGTTGGCTTTCGTTACAAAAGCAAACAGCATCAGCAAATAGAGATTGGTTATAAATTTAACCGTCATTTTCAAGGACATGGTTATGGCTCTGAGGCTTTACAGGCTCTCTTGAAGTTAATTGTTCGTGACTGGCCATTTCATAAGCTAGTGGCCTATTGTGAACCGAGAAATATAGCTTCCTGGAAGCTGATGGAAAAAATTGGCATGCAGAGAGAGGGATATTTTCAGGAAAACTTTAACTTTGATGGGCGTTGGCAAAACGAAGTGGCTTATGGCGTTTTGAAAAGAAATTTGAAACTTTAAGTATCAGCAATAAAAAAGGAGCCGAAGCTCCTTTTTTTGTGTGCCTAAGCTTTTTGTATACCTAGATTATCAGGCTTCATTGAGTTGCGAATCAATCCACTCACGGATTTTAGTTTCCAGTACTGGCATCGGCACAGCACCATCCACTAAAACTTCTCGATGGAATGCTTTTATTTCAAACTTATCGCCAAGCTTTCGCTCTGCTTCCGCTCTCAAGTTGCTGATAATTCGTTGACCAACTTTATAGGACACTGCCTGACCTGGCCAAGCGATGTAACGTTCAACCTCTGAGACTACATCAGTATCAGCCATTGACGAATTAGCCATCATGTAATCAATGGCATCTTGGCGTGACCAGCCTTTTGCATGAAGTCCTGTATCAACGACCAGTCGCATGGCGCGTAGCATTTCATCGCTCAAACGACCATAGTATTGCATTGGGTCAGTGAACATACCCATTTCCTTACCGATGGATTCAGCATACAGTGCCCAACCTTCACTGAAAACACTCAAGCCCCCAAAACGGCGGAACATCGGCAGGCCTTCAATCTCCTGTTGCAAGGATATCTGGAAGTGGTGGCCTGGTGCTGCTTCATGAATGGACAGTGTTTCCATGCCAAATTTTGGCTGGCCCTTTAAGTTAAAGGTATTAACGTAGAAAATACCAGGACGTGAGCCATCGGGCGAACCTGCCATGTAAGAAGCCCCAGCTGCAGATTCGGCGCGGAAGGCTTCTACTGCGCGAACTTCGTAATCGGTTTTAGGTGCTATATCGAACATGCTCGGCAATAACTTGTTTACCTTGGCCTGTAAATCTCGATAGCCCTGCAACAAATCTTCTTCGTTGTCATAGTAAAACTCTGGGTTGGCCTGAACATACTTGAACCAGTCTTCCAGAGTACCCTCAAAGCCAACTTGTGCCATTACCTGTTCCATCTCAGCGCGGATACGAGCAACTTCGTCGAGCCCAAACTGATGAATTTCTTCTGCCGTCAGATCGGTAGTGGTGTAGGTTTTAAGTTGATAGTTGTACCAGGCTTCACCATTAGGTTGCTCACTTAAACCGAAGCTATCCCGTGCATGCTGCATGTAATCGTCTTTAATGTAGTCATGTAGATTTTTATAGGCAGGAACTAATTTCTCAACGATTGCCTGCTTGTAAGCTGCTTCAAGACGCTTCTTGTCTTCGTCAGAAAAATCTTCAGGCATATTCGTTATTGGGGTATAGAAAATGCTCTGTGTTGGATCTTCAACTACGTGGGCAGCCAGTTGTGGGATAACCTTTTGCATAAGAGCTTTTGGCTGAACAACTTTTTTCTCAATTCCCTGATTCATGTTGGTAATAGCTTGCTCCATAATTGCAACGCCACCATCAACACGTTTCAGCCAGTTTTCGTAATCTTCCACTGTTTTAAATGGTTGGAAGCTTTGGCCAGAACCCAGCTGGGCAAAAAAGTTTGCGATATTGCTGGACTGATTAATTGGAATTAAGTGGCCCGGAAACTGCTCGCCGTTGAGGCTGTGTTCCGAGTTGTATATGTAAATGTCATAGCTAAGGCGATCTTGACCAGTTAACAGCTTTCGATCAATCTGCCTTACTTTGTCTAACCACTCGACGGTGAAGTCGTGACTTTTCTTACGAAACTCAGGTGATAAGAAATTGGGTAACTTGTCGTTATATCCGTGTACCCCAATAGCTGTTGCCTGGATTGGATTAAGAGCCAGACTTGCCTGGAATTGTTGCTCGAATATTTGATTAAGCGCTTTAGAAGCTTCTTCCGTGGTCATCGTTTGTTCTGACTGACTCTGTGTCACTTCTGCAGTAGCAGTTTTTGTTGTTGTCTGTTCTTGCTCATTGCTACAGCCATAAAGTACTAAAGCCAGACTAAGACTTACTAGGGTTATTTTGGTCATATTATTTTCCTGAATCTTTCCTCTCGAGCTAAGAACATTAGCACTAAATTATTGAAGAGGATATGATTTGTAATATCTGTTTACAAATAGGCCACAAGGCCCATAAAGGCATTAATATGAATGACACTGTTTCTTCCAGTAAAGCATTGGCGGATAACCGTCTGGCTAAAGTTGTTAAGTTCATCCAGTCATACCCAAAGTTTATACGGGGCTTCCTGCTTAACTTTGTGATTAGAAAAACTGTGAAGTTGGTGGGCACAGCCAAAATAGAAGTGTTAAAACTGACTAAGGATGAATCGATATTCCGAATTCAGAACCGCAAGAAAGTACAGAATCATATAGGTACCGTTCATGCTGCGGCCATGGCTCTCATCGCTGAAACCGCCACCGGTATGGTGGTAGGGATGAATGTTCCAGATGATAAGTATTTGGTGATAAAGACCCTGAAAGTTGACTTCATGAAAAGGGCTGTTGGAAGTTTAACTGCCAGGGCAAACCTGACAGAAGAACAGCGCCAATCGATTTTGAGCGAAGAAAAAGGAGAGGTAAATGTGGCGGTAAGCGTTATGGATGAGGAAAACAAGGAGCCGATTGAGTGCACCATGATATGGGCCTGGACCCCAAAGAGGCGTTGAGAAAGCAGGAGTTTTAACAATAAAAGCACTGTGTTAGTGCAATTTGGGTATGCAGTAAGCATCAGATTGGTTAAAATATCGCCCTTTTGCGCCTGCGCAAACTCATTCATTACAAGTACTAATTTGAATATGTTGGAAGTAAACCCTATCCGTGAACAATTGAAAGATATGTCTGAGCGTGTTGAAACGCTTAGGGGGTATCTTTGACTTTGATACAAAGCAAGAAAGGCTTGTAGAAGTCGAGCGCGAGCTTGAGCAGCCCGATGTCTGGAATGACCAGGAAAGAGCTCAGTCTCTTGGCCAGGAAAGAGCCAAGCTGGAAGCCGTCGTTAACACCATAAAAGATCTTGAGACAGGTATAGCCGATAATCAGGAGTTGCTTGAGTTATCCGTTGAAGAGGATGATGCTGATAGCGTCACCGAGATTGAGAATGAAGTAAAACAACTGAATGCCAGTCTTGAAAAGCTAGAATTCCGTCGAATGTTTTCTGGCGAAATGGATGAAAATAACGCCTACCTTGATATCCAGGCGGGTTCAGGCGGCACCGAAGCCCAGGACTGGGCCAGCATGTTGTTAAGAATGTACCTTCGCTGGTGTGAAAGCCGAGGGTTTAAAGCCGAAGTGACTGAAGAGTCAGATGGTGATGTAGCTGGAATTAAAAGTGCTACTATCAGAGTCGAAGGCGAATATGCTTATGGCTGGTTGAGAACGGAAACCGGTGTTCACCGTTTGGTGAGAAAGTCTCCATTTGACTCAGGCAATCGTCGCCATACTTCCTTTGCATCGGTATTTGTCTATCCCGAAGTTGACGATGATATTGATATCGAGGTTAATCCGGCAGACTTACGAGTAGATACTTACCGTGCCAGTGGCGCCGGTGGTCAGCACGTCAACAAAACCGATTCTGCGATACGCTTAACGCACATTCCGACTGGAATTGTGGTGCAATGTCAGAATGATCGCTCTCAGCACAAAAATCGTGCTCAGGCGATGAGTATGATGAAAGCCAAGCTCTATGAGCTTGAGATGCAAAAGCAGCGAGAAGAGCAGCAGGCCCTGGAAGATACTAAGTCCGATATTGGCTGGGGCAGCCAGATTCGATCTTATGTATTGGATCAGTCGCGGATTAAGGATCTACGTACCGGACATGAATCAAGTAATACTCAGGCGGTTTTGGATGGAGATTTGGACAGCTTTATCGAAGCCTCGCTCAAAGCAGGCGTTTAACTTCAGCGCTTTGTGCGTTGTAATTGCTTTGTTAAAACTTTTTAAGCGGAGCAGTCACCTACTAAAAGTAGGCTCCGGCCATCGCTAAAAAGTTTTGCCGCGCACTTACTTAGCAAAAACGCTGAAGTGGTTCAGAAGGGAGCTGTATCTGCTGCCCACAAACGCTCTAAAAGTGAGGCAAGTAGGCTCCGGCCCTCGCTAAAAAAGTTTTGCCTCGCACTTACTTAGTAAAAGTGCTGAGGTAGCGTGTAGGAGCCACCTGTGGTCGCTCGATTTTGAACGCGAATTCAAGGTTAGCTTAACCAGGATAATGTTTGGACAAATTGAAAGTGTTTTGACATTTTTATCACATCAAAAATTTAATATTGAAAACGTAACTAGTTATTTAACGGTAAATTGAGGTAATAAACGAAAATGAGCAATCAAGAAACCCCAGTAGTTGATGTCAACGAGCAGATTACTTTACGTAAGCAAAAGTTGGCAGATAAACGAAAACAGGGGATTGCCTTCCCGAACGACTTCCGTCGTGATTCTTTAGCTGAGGAAATTGCCCACGAGTATGGCGATAAGGAAAAGACTGAGCTTGAAGAATTGGGTAAGAAGGTAAAGGTTGCTGGCCGCATCATGTTATTCCGTAACATGGGTAAAGCGAGTTTTATTACCATTCAGGATATGTCTGGTCGCATTCAATCTTACGTCCGCAAAGATGCAGTTGGTGATGAAGTCTATGAAGATTTTAAAACCTGGGACATCGGCGATATTGTTGGCATTGAAGGTACTGTTTTTAAAACCAACAAAGGCGAGCTATCTGTTAAAGCATCCAGTATTCGACTATTAACTAAATCATTACGTCCGTTACCTGACAAGTGGAGCGGTTTGTCAGATCAGGAAACGCGTTATCGTCAGCGCTATGTCGATCTAATTGTTAATCAACAATCTCGTGAAACTTTCATTGTTCGCTCAAAAGTGGTTAAGGCGATTCGTGACTTTTTAGAATCTCGCGATTTCCTTGAAGTTGAAACCCCAATGATGCATGTGATTCCTGGCGGTGCATCTGCACGCCCATTCGAGACGCACCACAATGCATTGGATATGCCACTTTATTTGCGTATTGCACCAGAGCTATATTTAAAGCGTTTAGTTGTGGGTGGTCTTGAAAAAGTATTTGAGATCAACCGTAACTTCCGTAACGAAGGTTTATCGACTCGCCATAACCCAGAGTTCACCATGCTTGAGTTCTACTGGGCCTATGCTGATTATAATGACCTGATGGATCTGACTGAAGCAATGTTGCGTTATACGGTTGAAACGGTGCTTGGTAAGACGGTGTTTGAAAGCAGTGGTGAAACTTATGATTTTGGCAAGCCATTTGCACGTATGACGGTACTTGAAGCCATCATGAAATATCAGCCAGAAATTAAGCTTGAGCAATTAACTGATATGGATAAGGCTCGTGAAGTCGCTAAGCGTTTGAAACTTAAGTTGGAAGACTCATGGGGCTTGGGCCGTGTTCAGATTGAAATCTTCGAAGAAGTGGCTGAACATAAATTGATTCAACCAACTTTCATTACTGCATATCCAGCAGAAGTGTCTCCATTGGCACGTCGTAATGATGAAGATCCCTTCATTACTGACCGCTTTGAATTCTTTGCTGGTGGTCGCGAGTTAGCCAATGGCTTCTCAGAGTTGAATGACGCAGAAGATCAGGCGGATCGTTTCAAGGCACAGGTTGAAGCGAAAGATGCAGGCGACGATGAAGCTATGCACTATGATGCTGACTACATCCGTGCACTAGAGTATGGCCTTCCGCCAACTGCTGGTGAGGGCATCGGTATTGATCGTCTGGTGATGTTGTTGACTGATAGTCCAAGTATTCGTGATGTGTTGCTATTCCCGCATATGCGACCTGAATAAAAATTGTCTTTTTTGCCTAATACTTCGTTATAAAGCAATTTATCTTGCTCATTTACTTTTAGTAAACTCCGCGAGATAAATTGCTTAAAGCCTCGTCTTAGACAAAAAATCCTAATTTTTAAGACTTTAATTAAAGTCTGCAGGATAGTTCAATTTGTAGGGCGGCTTTTGAGTCGCCCTTTTTATTTAGAATTCACAGTATTTCCTTTATCATGATCGAAAATCATCAATCGAAAAGTATATGTCCACTGATATAGATATCCGTCAAGCACTGAGAGTGTTTCAGATTATCGCTGATAAAGGCGAGCAACGTGGTAATCGTCATTACTTTAAAGGTATTTATGCTATGTCAGGTTTTGATGGCTATGACGTAGAATTGACCGATGAAAAAGTAACTCTCAATATATACTTCCATAGTCGGTTTGACTTAGGCTATAAAAATCAAATAGATAAAGAGGCTTTTTTCGAAAAGATAAACAAAATCGATGCTTTGAGAAAGTCTAAAGATAAGTCCTGAGTCCAAGGTAAATCATACAATTTACACTTTGTTACCAGTTACTTTTGAGTTGCTTTTTGCTCACGGTTATAGTGATTCACACATTAAAAACACTATAACCAGTGGGAGTATTCAATGAGTAGTTCGAGAATCCACAAAGTTACCGCTTTGTCCTTTTCTATTGCAATGGCCTTTTCCAGCGCCACCGTTCTTGCAAGCCCGACCACAGTTAGTTTCCTAAGTAGCGATAAAGTCGCTGCTGTTAAACAGCAAACTGAAGCTGAAAAAGCTGCGGCTATCTATGCTGAGCACTGGGAAAGAAGCCTTGAAATGAATCCATTGATGGCAACGTTTATGGGCGATAATCGCTTCAATGACCAACTCGGTGATTGGGGTACGGAAGAGGGTCTCGCAAAACAGTTAGCCTTCAGTAAAGAATTTTTAGCAAAAATTAATACTATTGATCCTTCTAAGCTAAAAGGGCAAGACTTACTGAGTTACAAAGTTTTTAAAGGTGAGCGCGAAGCTGAAATCGAGGGTGCTAAGTTCCCTGACCATTTACAGCCTATTCAGCAGTTTTATAATCCTTTCAATTTCATTGCCATGTTGGGTTCGGGCAATAGTGCACAACCGTTTAAGACTGTTAAAGATTATGAAAACTGGTTAAGCCGTCTTGAGCAGGCAGCGGGTGGTGTTGACGTTATCATTGGTAACATGCGTGAAGGTATGGAGCAGGGCGTTGTGCAGCCCAAGGCATTGATGGTTAAGGTATTGCCACAGCTCAAAGCACACATTGTTGATGATGTTGAGACCAGCCTTTTTTATGGCCCAATTAAAAATATGCCTGAATCTTTCTCAGAAGAGGACAGAAAGCGTTTAACTCAAGAATATGTCAAAGCTATTAAAGGCTGGGTCGTTCCAACCTACCAAAAAATGCATGACTTCATTGAGAAAGAGTATATTCCTGCGGCACGTGAGACCTCGGGTATGGTGGCACTGCCAAACGGTAAAGAGTGGTACGCCTTTAAGGTCAAAGAAACAACCAGTACTGATTTAACGCCAGAACAAATTCATCAAATTGGATTGGACGAAGTCGCTCGTCTGCACAATGAAATGAAGGGGGTTATGAAGGAAGTAGGCTTCGAGGGTACACTCAAGGAGTTTTTTGAGTTTACTAAGACTGATCCGCAGTTCCAGTTTGATACAAAAGAAGACATGTTGCAGGCTTATGAGAACTTAAGAGGCAAGCTCGATAAAACTGCTCCGGATCTCTTTAAGGTAATTCCAAAAGCTGAGTTTGAAATCCGTGCGGTTGAGCCTTATCGCGAGCAATCTTCTTCAGCGGCATCATACCAAAGCCCGTCACCAGATGGTTCTCGTCCAGGTATTTTCTACGTCAATACGTATGACCTATCAGCTCGTCCAACATGGACCGTTGAATCCTTGTATCTTCATGAAGCTGTGCCAGGTCACCACTTCCAACGCTCAACGCAAATTGAGTTAAAAGATGTTCCGAACTTCCGACGTTTTGGTGGTACCACTGCTTATACGGAAGGTTGGGGGCTATATTCTGAATCGCTGGGTAAGGAAATGGGCGTTTATACCGATCCTTACCAATACTTTGGTGCGTTGAGTGCCGAGTTGTGGCGTGCCATCCGCCTGGTAACTGATACCGGTTTACATGCAAAAGGCTGGAGCAGAGAAGAGGTTCTCGAGTATATGGAAGCAAATTCACCAGCTGCTGAAGCACGCATGGTCTCAGAAGCTGAGCGTTTTATGGCTATTCCAAGCCAGGCCCTTGCCTACAAAATTGGTCAGCTCAAAATTCGTGAGTTACGAACACTGGCTGAAAATGAGTTAGGCGATAAGTTCGATATCCGCGAGTTCCATCATGAAGTACTTAAAGATGGTGCAATTCCTTTGAATATTCTGGAAGATAAAATCAATCGTTGGATTAAAGAACAGAAAAAGTCACAATCTTAATTATTAAGCTACTGTGATAAAAAAGCCCTTATTCGTAAGGGCTTTTTTATGGATGTGACTTTAATCTTCTCTTAATCAGTCAAGAATTTCGAATTGGGCACCATTGATCGTCAGTTCACTTTCCATGGCCTTGTCGGCAAGGCTTATTAAGGCATAAGTTTTGCCATCAAAAACCGTTGAGCGAATGACATCTCCAACAGCTTTATCATCCTCGTTGTGAACCTTGTCACCCGGCGTTAAAGTTGCCGTGTCTTTAGAGTAGGCCAGTAAAGCATGAGTTTTAAGCTTACCGCGATAATGCATACGAGCAACGATTTCCTGACCTGTGTAGCACCCTTTGTCAAAGCTGACTCCGCCTACCTGCGGCAAACCAACAAAGTGTGGCAGTAACTCTTCGATAGTTTCTTCGTAGACCAAGGGGATATGAGCCTGAATTTCGATATAGTCCCAAGCGTTAACGTCAGCGAGCGTAGTGCCTTCCAGTGCTTTGATAATTGCATTGCCATGCTCCTTTTCTGCAACCATGAAGGAAGCATTGAACAGGCTGTTCAAGTGTACCTCTGTGACGCCATTAGCCTCAGTTACCACCAGGCTCATATCTTCAGCAAAATTACTGTTTGCGCCTTTTTGCGTGTGCCCCCAGATCTGAAAGTCGAGGCTGGCATCTACCAGTTCAACCTTGAAAAAGACGGCGTACATTTTCAATTTATTGAGCAGGTGTTCTAGTCCCTGTTTAGGTACCAGCAGCAAGTAATCTTCGCCATACTTAATGGTGAAAAAGATACCATGCAGACGTCCCTGAACATTGCAGAATCCACCAAGGCTAGCTTTCTGGTCTGTGATTTTGTCCAGGTCGCAGGTCAACTGCCCCTGAAGAAACTTCTTTGCGTCCTCGCCATGCACCCTGATAATGCCGTAATGGCCCAGTTCACATGCAATATTCTGAAGTTGGATGATGTGTTGCATTGCGTCTTGATTGGTAAAATTCATAGTTGAATGCTTATTTTGCTTCATAACGCGGATAATTTTACTCTGATTCTTAGCGGTTTTGCACCGTTACCGTTATAATTCCGCCAAACAATTTTGAGTTTGAACCTATGACTGAAGAGCAGTTGAAGAAATTACAATGGGCTAGCCGTCGTGGCATGCTGGAATTAGACGTAGTATTGATTCCATACCTCGAAGAAGAAGCGTGCCATTTTGATGATGAAAAGGCCGCCCAATATGCGATATTTCTGGAGCAGGATGACCCTGACCTCTATGCCTGGATTATGGGCTATGACACCCCAAAGCCTGAGTTTGCTCCTATCATTGCAGCAATTAAAGAGTTCATTAACAAAAAAATAAAATAAACTGATTTATGATTTGTCAGGGAGTGACATGAATCTTTTTATTGATATCAACCCATCAAAAGCTCTAGTGCGAGCTATCCTTTTGCTTTGGTTGCTGGTATTTTCCAGCATCGTAGTTTTTACTTTTTCTCAGTTCTCCTTAAAAGCCGCTCTTGTTCTTTTTGTTGTGAGCATAGTTGTTTTGTTTCCCCTTACTGTATGGCAATATCGAGCCTTTTCACGGTTAAATGCTGGAGTCAGGCAACTTCAATTTATTGATGGCGATTGGTATATGGTTCGACAGCATGGCTCAAACGAGCAAAAAATTGCGATCGAAATTGAAGATAATAATGTCCTTTGGCCAGGTTGGATTTTATTGAACTATAAATTGGATAATGCTTTTGATGGCAGTCTGCCAAAGCTCTCAAATTTACTAATTAATCACAAGAAACGGTTATTGATTTGTCGTGATGCTGTAAGCGAGACAGATTTCAGACATCTGTCTCGAGTGCTACGTTTTTATCGTAGGGGGGACACCAGAATTAATCAGGAATGATTGTCTAAAGGTACTAAATAGGAGTCTCTCGCTTCTTTAGCCAACTTCGGATAATCCAGAGTGTAATGCAGGCCACGGCTTTCTTTACGTTGCATGGCGCAGCGAACGATGAGTTCGGCAACCACTACCAGGTTTCTCAGCTCAATCAAGTCGTTACTAACTTTGAAGTTGCTGTAGTACTCGTGGATTTCCTGCTTTAATAATTCAATGCGGCGTAAGGCTCTTTGCAGGCGCTTATCGGTTCTAACGATACCTACATAGTCCCACATCAGTTGTCGTAACTCATGCCAGTTGTGGCTAAGAACCACTTCCTCATCAGAATCCGTGACCTGACTTTCGTCCCACGGCGGTAACACCGGTGGTGATTGGTTTGGATCCCATTGTGCTTCAATGTCATTGGCCGCTGCCTGAGCAAATACCAGGCATTCCAGTAGGGAGTTGCTCGCCATGCGATTGGCCCCATGCAGACCGGTACAGGCGACTTCTCCAACTGCATATAAGCCGCTAACATCGGTGCGACTATTAAGATCCACTTTTACGCCACCGCAGGTGTAGTGGGCAGCTGGAACTACCGGAATGGCATCTTTAGTAATATCCAGACCAAACTCAAGACAGCGTGAATAAATGGTTGGGAAGTGGCCTTTGATAAAACCTTCGTCTTTGTGCGAAATATCCAGATAAACGCATTCAATACCATGCTTTTTGATTTCATGGTCAATGGTTCTGGCAACTATATCGCGAGGTGCCAATTCTGCCCGCTCATCGTACTCAGGCATGAAACGCTCGCCATTGGGGCGAAGCAGGACCGCACCTTCTCCACGAAGCGCTTCGCTGATTAGGAAACTGCGCGCCTGAGGATGATAAAGACAAGTTGGGTGAAACTGATTAAATTCCAGGTTGGCAACGCTACAGCCTGCACGCCAGGCCATGGCAATGCCATCACCACTAGCCACATCTGGATTTGAAGTATAAAGATAAACTTTGCTGGCGCCACCTGTGGCCAATACCACAAAACGTGCGCTGATAGTTTCTACCCGATCCTTTTTCAGGTTAAGGACATAAGCGCCATGACAGCGGTTATCATCATTGCCTAGTTTATTGCCAGTAATTAAATCTACCGCGATATAGTGTTCGAGAATATTGATATTGGGTTCATTTAGAACCGCGGATACCAGCGTAGTAGAAACCGCCTTACCGGTAGCGTCATCAGAATGAATGATGCGGCGTTTGCTATGCCCACCTTCTCGAGTCAGGTGGTAGCTTTCGTCTTCCTTGCTGAACATGACGCCTCGCTCAATCAGCCACTCAATGGCTTCTCGGGAGTGCTCAACAGTGTAGCGAACGGCTTTTTCATCACACAGACCAGCACCAGCGATTAAGGTATCCTCAACGTGAGAGTCAACACTGTCACTCTCATCAAGCACCGCTGCAATACCACCTTGGGCATAAAAAGTTGAACCTTCAGTTACTTCAGCTTTGCTAAGTACAGTAATTTTACCTAAATGAGCCAGTCGCAAAGCTACTGACAAACCAGCTGCACCACTACCAATAACCAGCACATCGGTGGTGTGCTGTGAAGGATTAATTGTGTTTTTCATGATATCCATGATAAAAGTTGGGAACTTTTCTACCGTTAACCGAGTCTGTGTTTGTCGCTATCTGTTAGAAAGTCACTGGAAACTTTAGTATTTTCCTAGCAGAATACCGTTTAATATTGGCGGACTTTATCATAACCGCACGACAGCCAGTTAGTTTTTTTGCTGGTTAGCGAAGGGTTAAATGACCCGGATCAATCAATGTTTGCCCTGCAAGCGACTTCGTGAAGAAGATAACAATTAAAAGGGGATTATATGTCTGGGGCTGATTTAGACTCAGAGTTAGTAAAACGTGTTCAGGAAGGCGATAAGCGCGCTTTCGATATGCTGGTCAAAAAGTACCAGCATAAAATCATGAACTTAATATCCCGCTACGTCAGAGACAGTCATGAAGTAGCGGATATTTCACAGGAAGCTTTTATAAAGGCTTACCGGGCTTTGCCGGGTTTTCGTGGTGATAGTGCTTTTTATACCTGGCTATATCGGATTGCGATAAATACCGCTAAAAACTATCTGGTATCTCAGGGACGAAGACCTCCGGGCAGTGATATCGACTCAGTGGAAGCAGAACAATATGAAGGCGGTGATGCCTTGCGAGATACAGGTAGTCCAGAACGCATCATGTTTCGTGATGAGATCAGGAATATCATTTTTAAAACCATAGATGATCTTCCAGAAGACCTCAAAACGGCTATTACTTTGCGTGAAATGGATGGTCTGAGTTACGAGGAGATTGCCGAGGTCATGGACTGTCCGGTTGGAACGGTCAGATCACGTATTTTTCGTGCTCGTGACGCGATTGATCAAAAGATCGCGCCACTTTTGGAACAGGGTTGGCGTTCCTAGCAGGATGAAGTTAACAGTGGAAATACAAACTTTTTTACATTTCTGCTGAACTTTTTACACAGGGTCTAGTCAATGTGTATAAGATTTGAACTCAAAAAAGCACACTTTACAGTTGCTGAATGAGTAATTAAATTGAATTGTTATTTAAAATCAAGCAATTAGGATTGATGCTTGATGTCTTAAAGATAGGGTCAAATGCATATTTCTTAGTTATAGCATTCCAACCCAGGTCAATAAGACAATTTGACGCATGGACAGTTAAGTCGCGGGTTTTGCCGTCTTCGACATATTTAAGCGGCATTTTAGGCTTGTGGTTGGAAATAGAGGTTGGATGTTAATGTTGGACAATAAAAATTTGGACATAGGCGCGGCAGGGCGTTTAGACAAGCAAAATGTATCCGCCTGGGTGGATAATGAGCTTGAAGCTTTTGCTTCAGAAAATAGCTTCGCTATCGAATCCGAAGAAATGCAGTTATGGAGTCGCTATCACTTAATTGGCCAAGTTATGCGCGATGAAGTTCAGCACATGGACTTAGATATCGCTGGCCGTGTTAGTGCAGAAATTGCTAATGAACCTGAGCACGCGGTTACTCCAACTCAACCAAAGTCTAATGTCATCAGTTTCCCGAGTAATCCATTTAAACAAATCGCAGGTTATGCAATCGCGGCTTCTGTAGCTCTGGTTGTGTTGTTCAATGTGGGCAATCAGAATACGCTTGATTCACAGGTCAACCCAATGGCTACTGTCGCCAGCAATGATGCAATACCAACAGCAGCAAGCAACACAACGAGCTTGAGCAGAGTAGAGCGTCAGGAGTTGCAAACAATCCATGATATGTTCTTGAAGCATGAGTCACTATCACAATCTAGTCTGCTGCCTAGTGTTCAGGTGGTTAGTAACCAGAAAGTAATACCGGTTAGTGTGCCCTTGATGGCTGGGCAGTCTGAAACACAGCAACCAACTCCCCTTAAAGTTGAGCAGGAGCAAGCTGAAGGTCAGTAAAGTTCAAGCTAAGTATCCAATCTATTCCCAGTAAAGCCGAAGTATGACTTCGGCTTTTTTGCTTCTAAAAGCAATCATTGCTAAAAGCTCACTGCTTTTCCACTTGATATTCAGTAAAATGGTTAACAAAGTTTCATGGCGAATCTCTTATGAATCAAAGCAACATGCTGACCGAAATTGGCCGTGTGGTGGCCAAAGAAAATGACACTGTCTGGGTGCAGACACAGAGTAAAACTGGCTGCTCCAGCTGTCAGGTGAATACGGTATGCGGCAGTGGCATTGTCAGCAAGGCATTTTCACATAAAGTATTCGTTACCCCCTTGAAAAATAAGGTTAATGCCAATATAGATGATGAGGTAGAAGTTGGAATTCCAGACAACCTGGTGGTTCGAGCTTCTTTTATGGTGTATCTGGTGCCGCTGATTAGCATGATCCTGGCTTTGCTGGTCTGGCAGTTCTGGCTCACTAACTCTTCTGAGTTGAGCTCTATTCTCGCTGCTGCTACTGGCTTAGCTATTGGTTTCGTGGTTACACATTTATACAGCAGATATGCGGCCCAAAATGGGCAAACGGAACCGGTATTGTTAAGAATTGTAAAGAGACCGATTGCGGTGAAACAAATCGAAACAACCGTCGACTAAGCACTGACGACTCCGTCGGAACTGTTTTCCCTAATATATTTCCAATCTTTGAATTTGTTTGATTTTTTGGTGAGCCTGCTGGGTTATGAGGCTTTCCTTGAAATAGCTAATAATTTGAATGCTTGTAGTTTCTTTGACAAGTTGCGGGAGTATAAATGATGCTGAAGCGTTTTTATTCAATAGGCCTTACCTTCATATTGTTTGTTGTCGGTAGTGTTATTAGCCTACCGGCAAAGTCTTCTTACCCTGATTTCACAGAACTGGTAGAAAAAGTCCAGCCCAGTATCGTTAGCATTCAGGTTGATGTAATACGCTGGGGACGCGTGGCAGGACGTGCCGGAGGATCCGGTTTTATCATTGATGACGAGGGTTACATTTTAACCAATCATCACGTTATTGATAATGGAGATACCGTCACTGTAAAACTTTACAACGGTCGTGAATTTAAAGCTGAAGTTATTGGAAGTGATGCAAACACGGATGTCGCCCTTCTAAAAATTGAGCCGGGTAAACAAGATTTAAAGGCTCTTAAACTTGGAACTTCTGATGTTCTTAAGGTTGGTGAGTGGGTACTAGCTTTCGGCGCACCTTTTAATCTGGAACAAACCGTAACCGCCGGTATCGTCAGTGCTAAGGGGCGCGGTGAAGTGGGTTCCCAGTATGTACCATTCATTCAAACCGATGTTGCTATTAACCGTGGTAACTCTGGTGGACCACTAGTAAACCTTGAGGGTGAGGTCGTTGGTATTAACTCAATGGTTTTTAACCCTATGATTAGTTCGGGTCTATCTTTCTCGATTCCAATTGATCTGGCAAATAATATCCGGGAGCAATTACTGGAAACAGGTGTTGTCAATCGGGGTTATCTAGGAGTCATGTTCAGTTCGATTGATCAAGACAGGGCAGATGCTTTTGGCCTAAAAGAGGTTAGCGGCTCTTTGGTCAGGCGAATTCTTCCAGGTTCTGCAGCAGAAGCGGCGGGTCTACAGGAAGGTGATGTTGTAATTGCGGTTGATGGTAAGCCCGTTCGTAAAGCACAGGATCTACCTTATTACGTAGGTCAAAAAATGCCTGGTGATACGGTAAAGCTTGATGTGATTAGAAACGGCAAAGAGATCACGGTTAATGCAGTTTTAACCGATAGTTCAGGTCGTACAGCATCCATCAATGGCGGGCAGGACAAACTTGGTATTCGTGTCCAGGTCCTGCGAGAGGATCTGCAGGAAGCTTACGGTATTCGCCATGGCGTGGTGGTCAGCGATGTAATGGAACAAAGCCCTGCGGCACAGGCTGGTATTCAAAACGGAGACATTATTCAAAAGCTTCACCAAACACCTATTCGTACGCTAGAAGATTATCAAAGGGCGTTGGCTAGTCTCCCTGAAAAAGGCAAAGTTGCACTACTGGTAGCCAGGCCGGGACGGGGTAGTGACTTTTTTGTGATTAAATTAGATTAAAACTCAGTGAGGCCAGTGCTTAGAGCGTGTTGAGCTTTGCGGTTCAATTTTTGTTCAAAGCAAAAGTGTTCTGATCGCGACGCTCGTTATGTAGCCTAGTCATTCTAAGCTAATGACGAGCAACAAAGAGCAGGTCGCTTTTGATTGAACCCGAAGGGCAGCGTTTGTTAGGCTTTTCTACTGTGTTATCGCGTGTGGATGGAGAATGACTACACCTCACACACGATGCCTTGTATAAAAGCCAAACAAACTGCTGCAAAAACGAACCGCAAAGCTCAACACGCTCTAGTGCTGGCCTTTTCAGTTGTTTCAGCTACAATAGGCCGCTAAATTTCAAGTATACCAATGCGTAGCAAGCTATTTTGAGTTGGGCCGGCAGATGGCTCTCTTGATGGCACATTCACCAACAATCGAAGGAATTCAGCGGAACATCTATGTCCTACACCGATTATATTCGTAACTTCTCTATTATTGCCCATATTGACCACGGTAAATCAACCTTGTCGGATCGCCTGATCCAGACGTGCGGGGGCCTTACCGACCGGGAAATGGCGGAGCAGGTGCTGGATTCCATGGATTTAGAACGTGAGCGTGGAATTACCATTAAAGCGCAGAGTGTGACCTTGAACTACACGGCAAAGGACGGTCATACCTACCAACTTAACTTTATTGATACTCCAGGGCACGTCGATTTTTCCTATGAAGTATCGCGTTCTCTGGCTGCTTGTGAAGGTGCCTTATTGGTAGTGGATGCTGCACAGGGTGTTGAAGCTCAAACTCTGGCTAACTGCTATACCGCGATTGAGCAGGATCTGGAAGTAGTGCCGGTACTCAATAAAATTGATTTGCCAGCGGCTGATCCGGATCGTGTGATTCAGGAAATTGAAGATATCGTTGGTATTGAGGCGATGGATGCGGTGCAGTGCAGCGCTAAAACGGGTGTTGGTATTGAAGATTTACTAGAGCGTATCGTCAGGGATATTCCACCTGCAAAAGGTGATCCTGATGCACCGCTTCAAGCCTTGATTGTGGACTCATGGTTCGATAACTACCTTGGTGTCGTTTCTTTAGTACGAGTAATGCAGGGTACCATACGTAATGGCGAAAAAATGCAGGTCATGTCGACCGGTAAAGCCCATGTTGTGGACCATGTGGGTATTTTCACTCCGAAGCGTAATGACACCGGGATTCTGCGTGCCGGCGAAGTGGGCTTTATTATTGCAGGTATTAAAGAGATTCAGGGTGCGCCAGTAGGTGACACCATTACCTTGGCAAAGTCTCCAGCTGAAAAGCCGTTGCCTGGATTTAAAAAGGTTAAGCCTCAGGTTTATGCAGGACTGTTTCCTGTCAGCTCTGATGATTACGAGTCTTTCCGTGACGCTCTGGCAAAGTTGAGTCTGAATGATGCCTCCTTGTTTTATGAACCAGAGAACTCTACGGCTTTAGGATTTGGTTTCCGTTGTGGTTTCCTTGGAATGTTGCACATGGAAATCATTCAGGAGCGTCTTGAGCGTGAGTATAACCTGGATCTGATCACCACAGCACCAACAGTGGTTTATGAGGTTTCTACCACTGATGGTGAAACTCTTTATGTTGATAATCCATCTAAATTACCGCCATTATCAAACATCGATGAGATTAGAGAACCAATCTGTGAGGCTAATATTTTAGTACCACAGGAGCATCTAGGTGCAGTTATTACTTTGTGTGTTGAGAAGCGCGGCGTACAGACCAAAATGCATTATGCCGGAAATCAGGTGGCTTTAACTTATGAAATGCCGATGAATGAAGTGGTGCTGGACTTTTTCGACAGGTTAAAGTCAGTCAGCCGTGGTTATGCTTCATTGGATTACAGTTTTAAACGATTCCAGACTGACAAGCTGGTACGTCTTGATATTCTGATTAACGGTGAAACAGTTGATGCTCTGGCCTTGATCGTGCATAAAGATCAGGCGCCATATAAAGGGCGTGAGCTGGTTGAAAAGATGAAGGAGATTATTCCTCGTCAAATGTTTGAAGTTGCCATCCAGGCGGCAATTGGGAATCATATTATTGCACGCTCAACCGTAAAAGCCTTGCGTAAAAACGTACTGGCAAAGTGTTATGGTGGTGACGTGTCTCGTAAGCGTAAGTTATTGGAAAAACAAAAAGCCGGTAAAAAGCGCATGAAGCAGGTTGGTAAAGTGGAAATTCCACAGGAAGCCTTCCTTGCAGTGCTGCATGTTGGAAAAGACAATAAATAACAAAAGAAGGGCCTGATGATATATTACGATTTTGGATTTTATTTGCTGCTGGCAACTGTCATTACAGGCGCCGTTGTTTTAATTGATAAGCTGAAATGGCGAAAAGAAAGGGAAGCCAAAGGCTTTGAATATGATGAAAAAGGGAATGAAAAAATGCCTATGTTCATCGATATCAGCCGCTCGTTTTTCCCGATTATTCTCGTCGTTTTTCTACTCAGGTCTTTTCTATACGAGCCCTACAGAATTCCTTCTGGCAGCATGAACCCAGGACTCTATGACGGCGACTTTATTCTAGTTAATAAGTTTTCCTACGGTATTCGCATGCCAGGCTTTAATACTGTAATTATCCCTACTGGCTCTCCAAAACGGGGTGATGTGGCTGTATTTCATCCACCTCATGAGCCGCAAACTGCTTACATTAAACGTATCATTGGTGAACCGGGTGACCGCCTGGAGTGGAGCCGAGGAGTGTTAACTATCACTCCCAGTTGCGAGTCTGGCGAAACATGCGAACCGATTGAGCTTCGCCCTCAATTTGTTTCCGATGAAGTCCCAGAGTTAGTACCTCAAGGAGAAATTCTAGATCTTTACAGCGAAAATTTGGGCGGTAATGATTATCAAGTTTTATATAAGGGCATACAAAGGTCACAAAGCCTTAATCACTCATGGTCAACTGTTGTTCCAGAAGGCCAGTATTTTGCTATGGGTGACAATCGTGATGGCAGTGCTGATTCTCGTTTTTGGGGATTTGTTGATGAGGATGCTCTAATTGGACGGGCAGCCTACAAGTGGTTGTTTTTAGAGTTCACAGAAGAGCCGGTTATATTTGGTAAAAAGTTACCAAAAGGCGTATCTTTTGGTAGAGTAGGTTCTATTGAATAAGCAAAATCAGTGCGTTAACGCGTTTTCTGTCCAGAGATGAGTATCTGGCAGAAAGGACAAAGGAGTATGGGGAAATGCTAAACAAAAAGTATCAAGATGGTATGACAGGTGCGGGTTGGGTAATTGTGCTGGCCATCGTCCTGTTTTTTATGTTCATGTTGATCAAACTGACACCAGCTTATCTGGAATATTTCAGTATTAAGAGCTCTATGGCTTCTGTAGCTGAACAGAATGTGGGTAACAGCTCAACTGGCGAAATTCGACGCCTGCTTGAAGGCCGCTTTAATATTAATGAGGTTAAATCGGTAAAAGCTTCAGATGCCAAAATCAAGGATATAACTGGTGGTCGCGCCCTTTATATCAAATATGAACGCCGCATTCCGTTGTTCGGAAATATTAGCGCACTGCTTGAATTTGAAAATGAAGTACCTCTTAATTAGAGAGCACTTAAAAGTAAGGTTTCTATCGCCAAGATGAGTCACAAAAAACTGTTAATCGAACGATTATGTAATCGTCTTGGCTATCAATTCACTGATCCCTCCTTGCTTAAATTGGCGCTAACTCATAGAAGCGGCGCTAATAAACATAATGAACGTCTGGAGTTCCTCGGTGACTCCATTTTAGGAATGGTAATTGCCGAGTATTTATTTATTCATTTAAAGAAAGCAGATGAGGGACAACTGACCCGCTTACGAGCAAGTCTGGTTAAAGGCAAAACCTTAGCCGAAATTGCTAAAGAGTTAGAGCTCGGTGACTGTCTTTATTTAGGTGAAGGTGAACTTAAAAGTGGTGGCTTTCGTCGCGCCTCAATTCTGGCTGATGCCCTGGAAGCCATTATTGGTGCCATATATCAGGATACCGGATTTGATGGGGCTAAAAAGGTCATTTTAGGTCTCTACCAAAAACGCCTGACTAATGTTGACCTCAAGTCGGTGCAAAAAGATCCTAAAACACAACTTCAGGAGTGGCTTCAATCACGCAAGCTACCTCTGCCTGAGTACGAACTACTGAAAGTGACAGGCGAGCCACATAAACAGACTTTCGATGTGGCTTGTGTGCTATCAGAAAAGAAGGTCAAAACTCATGGCTCAGGCTCGAGCAGACGCAACGCAGAGCAGCAGGCTGCTGAAAAAGCGTTAGCAATAATATTAGATGGTAAATAATTATGCATGAAGATTTTCGTTGTGGTTACGTCGCGGTACTTGGCCGACCCAATGTTGGTAAATCGACTTTGATGAACCACATTCTTGGGCAAAAGGTCAGTATTACTTCACGAAAACCACAAACCACCCGCCATCGAATTTTAGGTATTTATACCGATGATGACGCGCAGATTCTATTTGTTGATACACCGGGTATCCACAAAAAAGAAGCTCGCTCAATCAATCGCTATATGAATCGAGCTGCCAGCAGCTCGATGGTAGATGTTGATGTTATTATCTTCGTGGTCGATGGCACACAGTGGACTGAAGATGATGAGTTAGTGCTGGAAAAGTTACAGCAAACTAACTGTAAAACCATTCTTTTTGTTAATAAAGTCGATAAAATTCAGGATAAAGAGCAGTTATTACCTCATCTGGCTAAAATCACCGAGCGCTTTGAGTTTGATGCAGTTTTCCCAGGTTCTGCATTACGTGGAGACAATCTTGAGCCATTAATCAGCCAGATCAAAGATTGGCTTCCGAAAGGTGATTTATTCTTCCCGGAAGATTATGTGACTGACCGAAGCCAGCGTTTTATGGCAGCGGAACTGATTCGCGAAAAACTGATGCGTTCATTAGGCGAAGAGATCCCCTATTCATCCACCGTCGAAATCGAGCAGTTTAAGTCGGATGAAAAGGGCACACTGCATATCAATGGGTTGATTCTTGTTGAGCGTTCAGGCCAGAAAGCGATCATTATCGGTAAGCAGGGGCAGCGACTAAAGCAGATTGGGCAGGATGCTCGAATAGACATGGAAGAGCTGTTCGGTACCAAAGTATTTTTGCAGTTATGGGTTAAAGTAAAAGATGGCTGGGCTGATGATGAACGAGCTCTCCGCTCTCTGGGTTACGATGATATTTAATGGCCGATACGGAACTTACATCAGCTTTTGTCCTGCATGCCAGGCCTTTTAAAGAAACCAGCCTGATTGTTGAGTTATTTACCGAAGATTTTGGTCGTGTAAACGTATTAGCCAAAGGCGTTCGTGGTAATCGCAAAAATTCAAATCGAGCATTGCTGCAACCTTTTCAACCGCTCAAGGTGAGCTGGATTGGTCGAGGAGAGCTGAAGACGCTTAAGCAGCTTGAGCCTGACGGATTTGCTCATCGCCTGCAAGGCATTGCCAGTCTATCCGCATTATACCTTAATGAGTTGTTGCTACGGCTTTTTATCCAGTGGGATCCGCATCTGGATATTTTTCATTTATATAAAACCAGCCTTAAGCACCTTCATTCGGGCGATAAGCCAAACTTGATTCTTCGTGAGTTTGAGTTAGAGCTGCTTGATGTATTAGGTTATGCCATTGATTGGCAACATGATATTTATGGTGATGCCATCGAAGAGGGTATGACTTATGCCTTTGTTCCTGAGCAGGGTTTTATTCCTCAGCTGCAGGCTCCAGCGGATAGTTGGCTTGCACAGGGAGCGACTATTCTTGCGGTAGCCAATCATCAGTGGCAGTTAAGCGGTGCGCCGGCTTTGGCCCGGAAGGTTTGTCGAATGAACATTGATCAGTTGCTCAATGGCAAAGAACTTAATAGCAGAAAGCTTTTGCAGCAAACCCTTGCTATGCAGTCTTAGGTTTCATAGCATGTTCAGCAGCATAACTTTTAATTCATTGTTGTAAGATTAATCCAGTATTACAATTGGGACAGCTTACCCAATCGTATTAACTCAACGGCATACTTATGAAAAATCCAATTCTACTTGGCGTCAACATAGACCACATAGCAACAGTGCGAAATGCCAGAGGTACTGATTATCCTGATCCAGTACAGGCGGCTTTCGTAGCAGAACAACACGGTGCAGATGGGATTACCGTTCACTTACGAGAAGATAGAAGACATATAACTGATCGTGATGTGGAAATATTGGCTCGTACCATTCAAACACGCATGAATCTAGAAATGGCGGTAACTGATGAAATGCTATCGATTGCCGAGCGTGTCAAACCTCATTATGTGTGCCTAGTACCTGAAAAGCGCGAAGAGTTAACGACAGAAGGCGGTTTGGATGTAAAAGGTCAGGAAAACAAAATTAAAGATGCCTGTTACCGCATGGCTGAAGCTGGGATACAGGTTTCGTTGTTTATAGATGCTGATGAAGAACAGATTAACGCTGCAGCAAGAACCGGGGCTCCTCTAATTGAAATTCATACTGGCGCCTATGCCGACGCTAAAAGCCCCGAGCAACAGGAAATTGAATTAGTGAAAGTTAAGCATGGAGTTGAGCATGCTGTCTCTGAAGGATTACAGGTTAATGCCGGCCACGGTCTTCAATATCATAATGTCCAGCCGATTGCTGCAATACCTGAAATTGTTGAGCTGAATATTGGACATGCCATTATCGGACGGGCTCTATTCAGCGGTCTGGACAAAGCGGTCGCCGACATGAAAAAACTGATGGTAGAAGCTCGTCAGTGGCCTTTTAATTCCTGAGGACTATTGATGATTTACGGAGTGGGAACCGACATTGTCGACATTCAAAGAATCGAGCGCTCCCTGGAACGGCATGGCGATAAATTTGCTGAAAGAACGCTCGCTCCTCAAGAACTGGATATTTACTACCAGATTAAAAATAAAGTGAATTATCTGGCCAAGCGTTTCGCAGCAAAGGAAGCTATTAGTAAGGCGCTTGGCACAGGAATGAGGCATGGCATTGACTTCGTCCAACTGGTTATAACTAATGATGAAATCGGTAAGCCTCAGGTTAGACTTGAGGGAAAGGCCAAGGATTGGGCACAGCAGCAAAGTATCACCACAATTCACCTCTCAATCTCAGACGAAAAAAAACATGCGGTAGCTTTTGCTGTTGCAGAAACCGATTAGTTTTTCCCCATCTCTATATTTTTTCATCCTACCAATTTAGTTCAGACTGCATTCAGCTTGAAAATGGTTTACTAGCACCTGAAATCTCTTCTTACTTATATCAACAGAAGGACAATTGTGATGAAAATAACAATGATAGCTGGTGCAGTAGTCGCATCTTTAACAATGGCTACAGCAGTTTCTGCAAAAGAGGGTGCTTACTATGGCGTGGGCGTTACTCAACAGAGTATCGATGATACGGGCTCTGGTGTGGATGTCATGACATTAGACGGGCGTTTTGGAGCCTATTTTAATGAGAACTTCTCCGGTGAAGTACGTTTAGGTGTCGGTATTACTGACGATGACTACTTCGGCGCTGATGTTGAAATGAAGCATTATTATGGCGCTTACCTGAGAGCAGGTGTTCCTGTAACTGATGGCTTTTATCCTTATGCTATTGCCGGTTACACTAAATCAAAAATAGAAGTCTCCGATTTTGGCGTTACAGCCAGTGACTCAGAGTCAGATTTTTCATATGGCTTGGGAGCTGACTTCTCCGTTTCTAAAAACGTAGATATCACTCTGGAGTTTATGAGATATCTTGATAAAGATGGTGTTGAAATCGATGGTATTGGATTAGGATTTAAAGCTAGACTCTAATCTTATCTATTAATAAAAAGGCGAGCTAAGGCTCGCTTTTTTTATGCTGAACTAATCTAAAAATAGATCTTGCTTAATGCGATCTTCATAGTCTGTGTTGTAAGCATACTGACTAAAATCAGTGACCTTGGCGGCTTTTAAAACCTGCTCATCAATCAGCCATAAACCGGTGTAATTCGTACTTGGATGAGTGAGAACGACATAGGCTGCATCAGCCATGATTTCGGGCTTACGCGCATAGTTCAGGGTTTCTTTGCTACCTACAGCAAACTCTATGGCAGCTGTAGCGATATAGGTTTCTGGCCAAAGTGTATTCACTGCAATTCCATAGGGTTTAAACTCTTCAGCGATACCGCGACTTAGTATGCTCATGCCGTATTTTGACAAGCTGTAAGGGCTGTAATCTTTAAGCCACTTAACATCAAGATTGACCGGTGGCGATAAACTCAAAATATGTGGATTATCTGATTTTTTTAGGTAGGGTAGGGCATAGTGAGCGAAGCAATAAACTGCACGCGAATTGATTTGCTGCATCAAGTCGTAACGTTTTGGAGATGTGCTTTCAACATTAGTTAAACTAATGGCCCCTGCGTTGTTAATTACAGCATCAATGCGTCCAAACTGCTCACCGAGTTGATCACAAAGTTTCTTTATCGCAAGTTCTTTTCTGACATCCAACTGTACTGGAATGGCCTTTCCGCCAGCTGCTTCAACTTCTTTGGCAACCGTGTGGATTGTGCCGGGAAGTTTAGGGTGAGGTTGATCGGATTTTGCTGCGATGACAATAGTGGCTCCTTCCTGAGCAAAACGAATAGCCATAGCACGGCCAATGCCACGACTCGCTCCTGTTATAATGATGACTCTGTCTTTTAGGCTAGGCATCGAGTGCTTCCTTTATAGGTTTTTCTAATGCTTCTGGTTTGGTGGCAGTGGCAAAACGTGTGATGACTTTACCGTCCTTGCCAACCAGGAATTTGGTAAAATTCCACTTGATGCCTTTACTACCAAGCAGCCCAGGTGCCTCGTTTTTTAGGTAGTCAAAAAGTGGATGGGCGTTGTCGCCATTGACGTCAACTTTTTTAAACAAAGGAAAGTTGATATTAAAGTTAAGATCGCAGAACTGTTTAATCTCTTCATCACTGCCTTTTTCCTGATTATTAAACTGATTGCAAGGAAAGGCCAAAACTTCAAAGCCCTGATCTTTATATTCGTCATAGAGCTTTTGTAGCCCTTCGTATTGTGGAGTAAAGCCACAGGCACTAGCAGTATTTACAATCAGTAACACTTTTCCTTTGTACTGTTCCAGTGAAACCTCCTGGCCATTGTTCAAAACGGCGGAGTATTCGTATATGGTATTCATCTTTTGTCCTCGATTGGCATAGCTCAATAGACTATTAAAACACTCTAGCGATGACTGGTCTGCTCTGTCAATCGAAACCGTTAACAAGACTCATAGGTAACAAGATGAAGGCATTAATTGGTTTATCGGCTTGCTTGTTGGTGGGGGCTTCTGCTTTTGCACAAGTACCAACTATTGATGATAAGCATTTGAAAATTGCGGCAGAATTACGTGATGAGGCTTTAAAAAGCTCCATTGGTTATGAGGTGGTTGAGTCATTGACCACTGAGGTTGGCCCGCGCATGGCAGGTACGCCAGGTGATGCAGCTGCCGTGAAATGGGGCGTTGCTAAGTTACAGGAGTTAGGCTTTGATAAGGTTTGGACTGAACCAGTTACTTTCCCAACCTGGAAACGTGGTAGTGAGAAAGCAGAAGTTGTGGCTCCTTATCCTCAACCACTAGTAATTACTGCACTTGGGTTTAGTGTTGGAACACCTGAGGGCGGCTTGTCTGCAGAAATTATTGAGTTCGACACTCTGGAAGATTTAATTAATGCCCCTGAAGGCATTGCCGAAGGAAAAATTGTTTTCATCAAGAATCGTATGAAGCGTGCTCGTGATGGCTCAGGCTATGGTCCTGCGGTATCAGCTCGTGGCCGTGGCGCAGTTGAAGCTGCGAAAAAAGGTGCAGTTGCAATTATGATCCGCTCGATTGGCACTGACAGTCATCGTATGGCTCATACCGGTATGATGCGCTACGAAGAGGGCGTTAAGAGAATTCCTGCGGCGGCTTTATCTGCTCCAGATGCAGATTTGCTGGAGAACATGATTCGTCGTGGCAAACCTGTGACTGTTAAGCTTGAAATTGAGGCTGAAGATGGTCCGGATTACACGTCGCAGAATGTGATTGGCGAAATTCGCGGCTCCGAAAAGCCTGACGAGTATATTATTTTAGGGGCTCATCTGGACTCATGGGATTTAGGCACTGGAGCGCTTGATGATGGTGCTGGAATAGGTATTACAGTTGCGGCAGCAGAGTTGATAGCTCGATTACCAGAGCGTCCTAAGCGTTCCATACGCGTCATCATGTTTGCTAACGAGGAGCAAGGCCTTGTCGGCGGAAAAGCTTATGCAGAAGCCCATAAAGATGAATTGACCAGAATTATCACTGCTGCTGAGTCTGACTTTGGTGCAGGCAAAATCTGGCGTTTAGATTCGCGAGTAAAGCAAGAAGCTATTCCAGTTGTTGAGAAGATGGCAAAAATCATGGAGCCTTTAGGGATTAGCTATGGCAATAATCGTGCTGGTGGCGGGCCTGATCTTATCCCATTGCGTGGTTATGGTATTTCCGTGTTCTCATTACGTCAGGATGGCACTGATTATTTTGATTATCACCATACCCCTGATGATACTTTTGACAAAATTGAAAAAGAATCCTTGGATCAGAATACTGCGGCGTATGTTGTTCTTGCTTACATAGCTGCGCAGATGGAAGGTGATTTTGGGTTTGGTATTGAGTAAGCCCTGATATTAAAATCTAGATTGCAAAAGGCGCGTCATATACGCGTCTTTTGTTTTTCTGCTGATTGTTTTTTATCCAATTTGTTAAAAAGTGTAAAAAAATCCAGTTTTCTTACTACTTATTTATGTAGTTTATTGAACGATAATTTTACCTAATACCTCGCATGAGCTTAGCTTGCGCGGGTATTTGGGGGTTGCTACAATCGATTGGATTTTATGACTTGAGCCGATACTACATCGGCGAGAGCTTAGGTTTGAAACTTCATACTAGCTCTACTAAGTGGATTGTTAATGACGATTAAAAGTTCTCGCTACACCATAAGTTTGATCATTGTATTGTCACTGATCTGGATCGGTAACTCAGGCTTTTATAATGCCATGTTGTTATCGTTTGGAGCAGTGTCTGTATTATTCGTTGTGTTTGTGGCACATCGATTGAACATCGTTGATGAAGAATCTCAGCCACTGCAAATCAGTCGAAGAATTTTTGCTTACTGGATGTGGTTGTTAAAAGAAATTGTTCAATCCAATATTCAAGTCATTAAGCGGATCTGGTCAGGTCCAAAGTCGATCAGCCCGGTTGTCATGCAACTTAAAATGAGCCAGCAGACAGATATGGGGAAAACCATTTACGGTAACTCCGTTACCTTAACCCCGGGCACCGTCACTCTGGACATCGAAGATGATGTGATGACGGTTTATGCACTGACTTATGATTCGATTCAATATCTGCAAGGCGGAGAAATGGATCGAAGAGTTAAGCGACTGGAGGACTAATGTTTTTAGCTGCTGCAATTGCACTCATGGTTGCCATGATGCTCGCTATAGTGCGCGCATTCATTGGGCCTACACTTTATGACCGAATTTTAGCGGTGAATCTTTTCGGTACCAAGACCGTATTATTTATTGCCGTTCTAGGCTATCTGATGGGTCGCCCCGAATTTCTTGATATTGCACTGGTATACGCGCTGATCAACTTCATTACCGTGATTGGCGTACTTCGCTTTTTTGAATACAAGCGTACGGTTAATGATTCGAAGGAGAAGGCGTAATGGCTATTTTTCTTGATGTAGTCAGCTGGGCGCTTTTGATTCTTGGCGGCTTCATGTGTTTTTCTGGAGCGGTCGGTATCCACAGATTTCCGGATTTCTTTAGTCGTATGCACGCTGCTGGTGTGACTGATACATTAGGTAGCTCGTTAATTCTTATTGGTCTTATGCTACAAACCGGTTGGCAAGCCACTGTGCTGGTAAAGCTGACTTTGATTTTCCTGTTTATTTTATTGACCAGTCCGACGGCCAGCCATGCGTTGGCAAAAGCGGCATTACATGGTGGTTTACGACCCAAGTTAGGCAAGCTGGAAGTCAGCGATGAGATTCCTGAAAAGTTTGGCAAGCCTCGTTCTGAATCAGTTAATAATCAATTGTAAGTCATTAAGGAGCTAGTCATCGAGATTACCATTAATGTCATCCTGTTAGCATTGTTAACGCTTACGGCATTATCTTTGGCTTTCACCAAAGATTTGTTTGCCTCAGTCATGCTGATGGGTGTTTATAGCTTATTATCAGCAAGCTTCTTTGTGCTGATGGATGCTGTAGACGTTGCTTTTACAGAAGCTGCTGTAGGTGCTGGTATTTCAACAATTCTAATGTTGACCGTCTTAGCAATGGCTGGGCGATTTGAAAATCGCGCTTTGCATCATCCGCGGATTGCATTATTTGTAGTTATAGGCACAGGTATTATGTTGGTATTCGGTACCTTTGATATGCCAGCCTTTGGTGATGTTAATGCCCCTGTTCAAACACACGTTGCCCCGCATTACATACAGCAATCTGGTGCTGAAATTGATATTCCAAATATTGTGACTTCAGTGCTTGCCAGTTATCGTGGGTTCGATACCTTTGGTGAAGTAGTAGTGGTCTTTACCGCGGTGATTGGAGTACTTGCTTTATTGGAGATGAAGTCTGAAGAAGTTCAAAATTCGGTGGCTCCAGCGCCGATGTATCAACATAAGATTTTGCGTATTGTCGGTAAGATTCTGATTCCACCGATTATGCTGTTTGCCCTTTACGTTCAGTTCCATGGTGAGTATGGGCCTGGCGGTGGCTTCCAGGCTGGTGTTATTTTTTCTGCCGCGATTATCTTGCATGCCATATTATTTGGGGTTGAAACAACGGCAAAAGCAATTTCATTACCTTTTGTAAAAGTACTGGCTGCCCTTGGTGTTCTCATTTATGGAAGCGTTGGAATTGTGGCAATGCTAAATGGCGGCCGTTTCCTTGAATACAACGCGTTAGTAGAAAACGATATTACTGGGCAACATGTTGGCATTATCGTTATTGAGCTCGGGGTTGGTATAACTGTAGCAACCGCGATGATGGTCATCTTCCTGACGTTTGCTCGTCGAGTTGGCAAAACCAACGGAGAAAACGCATGAATTTTCTAGAGCAATATAACTACTGGATTGTCATCATCCTGATGATGAGTGGTTTCTATATCGTAATCGCTCATGGCAACCTGATTAAGAAGTTAATTGGTCTCACTGTTTTCCAGACTTCTGTATTCATTATGTATATCAGTATGAGTAAGGTGACTGGTGGTACTGCTCCAATCCTGAGCGAAGCATATAAGGTATACAGTAATCCATTACCTCATGTTCTCATCCTGACAGCTATCGTGGTTGGCGTTGCAACAACGGCTTTGGGTCTAGCACTGGCAGTGCGTATTAAAGAAGCTTACGGCTCAGTCGAAGAGGATGTCATACAAGAAAAAGACTTGCAGCAAGAGGGTTCTCAAGAGTGATTGATCATCTTCCCATTCTGCAAGTAATTGTTCCATTACTTGCAGCTCCAATATGTTTGATTTTAAGAGAAGCGCAGCTGGTTCGCTGGTTTACTTTAATTGCCAGTCTGTTCGCTTTTATTATCAGCGTGCTTTTATTACAACAAGTTCAGACTCATGGCACTTTGATATATTCATTGGGCGGATGGGATGCGCCGATTGGTATTGAGTACCGAATTGATGAACTTAATGCGTATTTGCTGATTCTTGTAACATCCATCAGCTCAGTTGCGTTATTGGCAGCAGGAACGAGCCTGCAAAAAGAATTAACCGAGCGCAAAGAACTTTATTTTCATGTTGCCTACCTGTTATGTCTGGCAGGGTTATTGGGCATATTGACTACGGGTGATGCGTTTAATGTTTTTGTCTTCCTTGAGATATCATCGTTAGCTTCCTATACCTTGATTGCAATGGGACGGGATCGTCGTTCCCTATGGGCTTCTTATCAATACCTGATTATGGGCACCATTGGTGCGACCTTTATTCTGATTGGTATCGGCATGATGTATATGATGACCGGTACGCTCAATATGTATGACCTTGCAGAACGCCTGCCAGAAGTTCAGCAAACCAAAACCGTCTTTACGGCATTTGCTTTCTTCATGGTTGGTGTCTGTTTAAAACTGGCATTGTTCCCATTGCATTTATGGTTGCCAAATGCCTATGCCTATGCGCCATCCATCGCAACTGTTTTTCTTGCTGCCACAGCAACAAAAGTTGCGATTTATGTATTGCTTAGATTTATTTTCAGTGTCTATGGCTTTGAGTTTTCTTTCTCGCACTTGCCGCTGAAGGAAATACTGGTTGCACTGGGGCTGATGGGAATCTTTGCTGCTTCAATTGTGGCGATTTATCAAAATAACATTAAGCGTCTATTTGCTTATTCCAGTGTCGCCCAGATTGGTTACATGATTTTAGGCTTGGGCATCGGTTCGAAAACAGGCCTGGTTGCAACCCTGCTACACCTTTTCAATCATGCGTTAATGAAAGGTGCAATTTTCCTTGCTCTGGCTGGTGTGGTTTATCGTGTAGGTAGCGTCAATATTAAAGCTTTCGCAGGTCTCGGAAAACAGATGCCGTGGAC
Organism: Kangiella profundi; assembly: GCF_002838765.1. Classification (NCBI taxonomy): domain Bacteria; kingdom Pseudomonadati; phylum Pseudomonadota; class Gammaproteobacteria; order Kangiellales; family Kangiellaceae; genus Kangiella; species Kangiella profundi. The sequence goes on from NZ_CP025120.1 coordinate 716,784, forward strand.
AATGGCGGCAATTGTTGTGGGTGGCTTAAGTTTAATCGGCGTTCCGCTTACAGTTGGTTTTGTCAGTAAGTGGTATCTGGTGCTAGCGCTGCTGGAGTCAAATTGGTGGCCAATCGCCATTCTGGTACTTGTCGGCTCTTTATTAGCAGTGATTTATGTTTGGCGTCTCGTTGAAGCGGCTTACTTCCGCCCGGCATTGCAAGACAGTGCTCCTTATAAGGAAGCACCGCTAATGATATTGATACCAACCTGGATTCTGGTGCTGGCTAATATTTATTTCGGTATTGATACCAGCTTCACGGTTGGCTTGTCTGAGCAAATTGCCGTTAGCTTATTCGGGGTGAACAAATGATTGAGCAGACTTTATTAATGCAACTCATCATCATTTTGCCTCTACTGGCGATACCGGGAATTATTGCGTTCGGTAAATGGCCAAACTTGCGAGAAGCTGTCACCTTAATTGCCGGTGGTTTGCTACTGGTTGCGGTTATCGTATTTTATCAGGGCTTTGATGCTGGTCAGGCAGCTTATGTGAAATGGCTTGAGTTACTTCCTGGTCTTGATATTGCATTTAGAGCAGAACCACTTGGAGTTCTTTTCTCACTCGTAGCTGGCTCATTATGGGTTGTGACTTCGATTTATGCTATTGGTTATATGCGTGGTCATGGCGAAGTAAATCAAACCCGCTTTTATGCCTGCTTTGCAGTGGCTATCTCTGCGGTTATGGGACTGGCCTTTGCCGATAACCTGTTCACCTTGTTTGTTTTCTATGAAGTATTGACTCTGTCCACTTATCCTCTGGTGACTCATGCTGGAACTGATAAGGCGAAGCAGGGCGGTCGTACTTACTTATCGATATTGCTTGCAACTTCTATTGGTTTCCTATTACTAGCAGTGGTAGGCACCTGGTGGCAGGCAGGTACGCTGACCTTTAGCGAAGGCGGTGTGTTTGATGAGAATACATCAATTGTTGCAGCAAGCGTTTTGCTGGTGCTGTTTATATTCGGTATCGGCAAAGCGGCCATCATGCCGTTCCATCGATGGCTGCCAGCGGCAATGGTTGCGCCAACCCCAGTCAGTGCATTATTGCATGCAGTAGCGGTTGTTAAAGCCGGTGTTTTTACGGTGTTAAAGGTTTGTGTTTATATCTTTGGTATCGACCTGCTACGTGATATTCCTGCTACACAGTGGTTGCTATATTTGGCTGCAGCTTCAGTCTTGTTGGCTTCCTTGGTTGCCATGCGTCAGGATAATCTCAAGAAGCGATTGGCTTATTCGACGGTGAGCCAGTTAGGCTACATCACTATCGGAGCCTTACTGGCTTCGCAGGCAGGTATTCTTGGCGGTGCGCTGCATATCGTTGCTCATGCATTCGGAAAAATTACATTATTCTTCTGCGCGGGTGCCATCATGGTTGCAGCGCACAAGACCGAGATAAGCGATATGCGTGGATTAGGTAAAGCGATGCCAATTACCATGATTGCTTTCTTTATTGGTAGTTTAAGCATTATTGGTTTACCGCCTGCTGCGGGAGTCTGGAGCAAATGGTATTTATTGATGGGGACTTTGGATACACATCAGTGGGTAGTGATGTCGGTATTGATGTTGAGCTCGTTGCTAAACATTGCCTATCTGCTACCCATACCACTGAGAGCTTTCTTCCCAGGTACTGGCCAGGTTGTAAAGGTCGAGCGTTCAGCGATTAAAGAGGCTCCGTTGCCCTCGTTGATTGCACTTTCAATCACAGCCTTGATGACAATGGTTCTTTTCTTCTGGCCCGATATTTTTTATGAGCTTGCTGCATCTTTAGCAGGTTTATCCGGAGGTGTTAATGGCTAAGCAAAATAATACTGAAAAGCAGTATTTATTTGATAACCCGAAAAACATTAAACGCCTTTTATACATCGTTTATGCATGCTGTATTTTATTGGTGTTACTAGATTTTGTGATTCATCGTCACGTTTATCACTCGTGGGAGTCTTTATTTGGCTTCTATGCAATTTATGGTTTTATTGGCTGTGTGGTGCTGGTATTAATCGCAAAATGGATGCGAACTTTCCTGATGCGTGATGAAGATTATTATGATCGCATGGAGTTAAAGCAGCATAAATCCCCAGGGCAAACTTCTGAAAAAGAGCTAGATGACAATGCCGGAGGCAAGCATGTGGATTAATGAAATGCCAGCCTTCGCTCCTTTCATTATTGGCGCCATTATTGCGTTATTAACAACAGGCCGATTGAGACAGGCAATATTGCTGATCACGCCGGTAATCAGTGGTCTTCACTTATTGACTGTACCGGTTGGCACCAGTCTAGGGTTTGACGTCGCGGGTTTCTCGCTGGAAGTCTATCGGGTCGATAAATTGAGCCTGTTGTTCGGTTATATTTTCCATATAGCCGCATTTCTGGCCATCCTATTTTCAATCCACGTTAAAGACACACTGCAACAAATCAGCGGCCTGCTTTATGCGGGAAGTGCAATTGGTGCAGTATTTGCCGGTGATCTGATCACGCTGTTTATCTTCTGGGAATTGCTGGCCATTACCTCGGTCTTTTTGATTTGGGCCAGAGGCACCGAGCGAGCCTATGTTGCTGGCATGCGCTATCTGATTATTCAGGTGCTTTCAGGCGTTATTTTGTTAGTGGGCATTATTTTCTATGCCTACCAGCAGCAGAGCATCAGTTTCAGTCTGATTGGCCTAGAAGGAACCGCCGGCTGGCTCATCTTTATAGCATTTGGTATCAAGTGTGCTTTCCCAATGCTGCACAACTGGCTGACCGACGCTTATCCTGAAGCAACTCCAACAGGAACCGTATTTTTAAGTGCCTTTACCACTAAGGTTGCTGTTTATGCGCTGGCCAGAGCTTATCCCGGTACGGAATTGCTGGTTTATATCGGCGTAGTTATGGCCTGTTTCCCGATCTTCTTTGCTGTGATTGAGAACGACCTGCGTCGCGTACTTTCCTACAGCATGATCAACCAGATTGGCTTCATGGTTGTTGGTATCGGTATTGGTACCGCGTTGGCGGTTAATGGTGCTGTGTCCCACGCCTTCAATGACATTCTGTTTAAAGGTCTGTTATTCATGTCGATGGGTGCTGTACTGCACATGACCGGTAAAATCGATGGTTCGAGGCTGGGCGGGCTTTATAAGAGTATGCCCAAGACCGCAATCCTGTGTATGGTTGGTGCTGCCTCGATTTCAGCATTCCCATTATTTAGTGGTTTTGTCAGTAAGTCGATGGTGATGTCAGCGGCCATTGAAAATGGTTATGGCTGGGCTTGGCTATTATTGCTGTTCTCAGCGGCTGGTGTATTCCACCACGCAGGTATCAAGATCCCATACTTTGCCTTCTTCGCTCATGATTCAGGCATAAGAACCACAGAGCCACCAAAGAATATGCTGATGGCAATGACGATTTCTGCTGTATTGTGTATTGCTATCGGTGTCTATCCGAATGCTCTGTATCAATTATTGCCATTCGATACCGGCTACAACCCTTATGACGCCACCCATGTGCTGACCCAGCTACAGCTGCTGTTCTTCTCTGCATTGGCATTTATCTGGTTAAACCTTCGAGGTATGTATCCACCTGAGTTGCCATCGGTGAACTTAGATGTTGACTGGCTCTATCGCCGACTGTTCCCAGCAACCTTGAAGCCACTGTTTAACGGCATGTGGCGTCTGGATGCGGCTTTCAGAGGCTGGTTCATGGACCGCCTGAACAGTGCTCTCGGGATGCTCTCTCGTCATGCACCGGATGGTATCTTATCCAGAACCCAGTTATCGGGCAGCATGGTCATCTGGGTAACCATATTGTTGGCAACCTATTTGATTTTAAGTTTCTGGTAATCCGTTATACTGAAAAAACAGCGCTGTTGAGTAATCATCGGCGCTGTTTTTATTTTGGGTGGAGGAGTCACTTTCCGCTGGAATAGGGATTGTTTAAGGCCATACATATGGAAAACATTTTGACTATGTGCTAAAAAGTCTGTGACAATCGACCTCTTACCAGTTACTAAGAACTATTAATTACGGGGATAGCTGATGGTTTCAACAGCTAAGGCGCTAACGCCTGCTGCATTCGCAGAACAATATATCGTTGAATCAATATGGAACGGCAAATTTGCCGCCGGAACTATTTTGCCTGCTGAGCGCGAGTTGGCGGAAATTATTGGGGTGACGCGCACTACATTACGAGAAGTCTTGCAGCGTTTGGCCCGTGATGGCTGGTTAACCATTCAGCACGGCAAGCCAACAAAAGTGAATGATATCTGGCAATCAGCCACATTGAATGTATTAGATACCTTAATTACTCTGGACGACGAAGGCTCTATGAAGTTGGCTGATGATCTGTTGCAGGCCAGAACTTCTATTGCCAGCATTTTCTTGCGCCAGGCAGTAAAGAATAATCCAGAAAAATTATTAGAAGTGCTGAAAGAGCTTGATGGCGTCAACAATGACGCTGATGGTTATATTGACTTTGATTGGCACTTTCACCATACCGCTACTCGAGCATCGGGAAATCCGATATACACATTGATGCTCAATGGCTTTGAGGCAATTTATTATAAGCTTGGCCGGTTTTATTTTGGCTGGGAACAGACCAGAAAACTGGCGTATCAATATTATAAAGACCTTGAAGTGGCTATTGCCAAAGGTGATGCTGAGCAGGTGGTCAAAATCCTTTGGGATTATGGTCATGAGAGCGGTGAACTCTGGAATAAGGCAAAATCAGAGTTGAAAAGTTTTAGTGAGTTAGGTGCATAAAATACTGGTAAGTCCACTTGCATAAAACCACTGTAAAAGAGTAGGATTGGGGTAATTCTGCATATAAACAAAACGAATAACGGCCTATTAAGCCGTTTATACCGAATGGGAGTTAAGAGATGAAAAAAGCTTTATACGGAGTCGCGCTGTTAAGCAGCATGATTTTGACGGCTTGTACTGATGGTCCAGAAGAACCAAAAATTCCGGGTATTGGTGAAGGTAGCACTAAACTAGTTGCACCAGTATTTGCACCGGGTAATGGTGAGATACCAGTACCTAATGATTTGCTATTTAGTGGGACTGCTGATTTAACTCTTAACATCCCAACAGCTGATCCGACTGATATGTCTAACCCACAAAATGCGATTAGTGCATTGGACGGTTGGTCAACTCATGCTCCTTTTAGCATTGAATTCCGTGGAGCAATTGACGGTTCTACAGTTGCCCCAGGTCAGAATGTTCGTTTGTTCAAAGTTTCTGTTAATCGTCCAGAAGCAATTTCCGGAACAGGCATTCCAGCACCGACTGGCCCAGTTACAGGTGTTGAAGCTGAATTGGTAGCAGGTGTAGATTTCGTGGCAGTGCCTGCAAGTGAGACATCAATTGGCGTTGTACCATTAAGACCATTTGAACCACAAGCAAGCTACATGGTTGTTGTGACCAATGGTATTTCTGATGTAAACGGTAACCCTGTTATCTCTGACGCCCAATTCTCTATTGTTAAATCACCAGATCCAATTGATCCGGGTAGTGCAACTGCAGGACTTGAGCCTGTTCGTCAATTGACTCAAGCTATGCTTGCAGCTTCTGCGAGTGCTGGAATTGATAGTGATGATGTTGTATTAACCTACCAGTTTACAGTTCAATCGGTAGCAGATGCGCTAGTAACGGCCAATAATGCTTATGTACAGGTAGCAGCGGATCAAGGTTTACGTCCAGCCTCTAGCTTCTCTAGCCTGTTTACTGATACAACTCCTTTTACCGGTATTGGTGCTGCGAATCTGTATAAAGGTGAAGTGACGCTTCCTTATTTACTTACAGCTCCAACATTGGAGAATCCTACAGCAGTATTGAATAGTCCTTGGGTGGGTGCCGATCAGATACCAACGCCAGGTGGCCCAATCGCCAATCCACTGGCGGGTGCTCCAATTACTTACGCCAACCCTCTAGCGCAAAAAACAGGTGATGAAACGGTTCCTTTATTGGTATCTCTACCTAAAAACATCAACTGCCCGAAGCCTTACCCTGTAATGATTTTCCAACATGGTATCACCAGTAACCGTACAGCGATGCTAGGTATTGCTGATACTATGGCTGGTGCCTGTACAGCTGTTGTTGCTATGGATTTACCTTTGCACGGTATTGCAGCTGATAACCCTGTTCATTTAGGTTTACAACAAGCCAGTGGTGGAGCTATCGGTATCTTCGAAGGCTACACTCCTGGTGATGTTCGCGAGCGTACATTTGGTGTTGATTACATCGATAATACAACTTCTGCTCCTGGCCCGGATGGTACTCCAGACTCTTCAGGCGCGCACACAATCAACTTAACTAATCTGGTTGTGTCACGTGATAACTTGCGTCAAGCAGTGTTAGATCTTCTAGTCCTTGAAGAAGCTATTCCTGCAATGGATGTCGATGGTGATACTCAGCCTGACTTTGATGCAAACAATATCAGCTTCATGGGACACTCATTGGGTGGTATTGCTGGCTCAAAATACATTGGCTTAACAGATAAAGTGAAAGTCAGTGTTCAGGCCACTACCTCCGGCAGCATTGCTCAAATGCTAGATGGCTCAGCGTCCTTTAGCCCACGCATCCGTGCTGGTCTTGCAGCTGCATCTGGCGTTCCTGCGGATGATCCGGCATTTGAATCTGAAGTGTTGACGCCTTTCCTTTTTGCAGCTCAAACAGTTGTAGATTCAGGTGACCCTGTAAATTATGCGACTTTGGCTCAAGCTTTGGATATTCCAACGCTGGCATTACAGGTACAAAATGATCAAGTAGTGCCGAATCAGGTAGCTGGCGCACCACTAGCCGGTAGCATCCCTCATGCTGCACTATTTGGTTTGCCGACAGTAACTGAGTCGACAGCTACGGATCGTGCTTTCTTGAAGTATGTTTCTGGTGACCATGCTTCACCACTAAGCCCGAGTGCTGATGCAGCGGTAACAGTTTCTATGCAAACTGCTATTGCTAATTTCATAGCTTCAGGTGGTACACAGGTTGTGGTAAATGATCCAAGTTTGGTTGAACCATAAACTGTAAGTCTTTAGACTTTTAAGAAGCCCTCGCTAGAGGGCTTTTTTATGTCTGATATATAGGAATTGGTACCGTATAGCTATTAACCGTTAACTGTTATACCTTTAGCTTTGTCGGTGTTAAAATAGCCAGCTATTTTGTGCCTTGAGGCCACACAGGTTCGGGCATGGCAAAAATTTATAGTCTGACATTCGGAGAATGACTTGGAATTTTTAAGCGAATACGGTTTATTTCTACTCAAAACAGCCACTATTGCTGTCGTTATCATCATAATTATCAGTTTGTTGATCAGTGCAGGTCAAAGACAGCGCTCATCCAGCAAAGGTGACATCAAGGTCGTAAACCTTGGTGAAGCCATTAAAGATAATAGTCAATCCATTAAGAATGAAATTCTCACCAATGCTGAGTACAAGCAGCTGGTAAAAGAAGAAAAAGAACGTGAGAAGCAGCAGGAGAAAGAGGCTAAGCAAAAGCTAAAACAGGCTAAAAAATCAACAGGTAAGCAACTCTCTGATTCCAGCGTTAGTGTTGAACCCACTGCCGCTGGAGAAGACGCTAACCAGTCTGAAGACACAGCTGAAGGCGAAAGCCAGGTTGAAAGCCCTCAAAGGATGTATGTTATTGATTTTGATGGTGATATACATGCTACAGGTGTCGACTCATTGCGCGAAGAGGTAACCGCTATATTGGCTACTGCAAACAAAGGCGATGAGGTTATGGTTCGTCTGGAAAGCCCAGGTGGATTAGTGCATAGCTATGGCTTGGCGGCATCTCAATTAAAACGTATTCGTGATGCAGGCCTTAAACTGACTATTTCTGTGGATCAGGTTGCTGCCAGTGGTGGCTACATGATGGCTTGTGTTGCGGATGAGTTAGTCGCAGCCCCATTCGCAGTAGTTGGCTCAATTGGTGTTGTTGCGGAAATTCCAAACTTTAATCGCTTATTGCAAAAAGCCAATATTGACTATGAGCAACATACTGCCGGTCAATACAAACGCACCCTGACCATGTTCGGTCAGAACACGACTGTTGCGCGCGAGAAGTTTAAGCAGGAGCTTGAGGACACGCATCAGCTCTTCAAAACCTTTATCCATGAGAATCGACCTAATCTTGACTTGGATAAGGTCGCTACCGGTGAACACTGGTATGGTCGCCAGGCGCTAGAGCTGGGTCTGGTAGATAAGATTTTGACTAGCGATGACGTTATTCTGGATGCTCTAAACTCTAAGGATGTGTATTCGATTAAGTACGAAATTCGTAAGCCATTGACTGAACGCTTGTCAGTGAACCTCTATCAGGCAATGGACAAGTTTGTGTTGCGTTGGATTCAGCGCTCTTCACAGACCAATATCTTTAAGTAAATTTTAAAATCTTATGGATTTTGAATTCTGGGATAACTGCTGGAATCGAGAGTCTCAGCCTTTTCATTTGGCTGAGGCGCACACCTTTCTTGTGAAATATGTTCAAGAGCTGTTTTCAACTGAACATAAAGTCTTTGTACCCTTATCCGGCAAATCACTGGATTTGCTTTTTCTTGCAGAGAAAGGGTTCTATCCGGTAGGAGTTGAGTTTAATCCTAAGGCCGTTCATAAATTTATTGATGAAAATAAATTACAATTTGAGTCGAAAGAGCTGGTAGCAGAAAGTGGTAACCAACTTATTTGCTACCAGAATGACTCAATGGCTGTTTGGCTGGCGGATTTCTTTGATATCACAAGTGAGCATGTCGGTAAGTTCAAACAGGTCTATGACCGTGCAGCTTTTATAGCACTGCCTGAGTCGATGCGTAAAGATTACGCCAGGCACTTGAAGTCACTTCTTGATGAAAACGCAACCATACTTCTAGTTACCATGGATTATGTACCTGATGAAATGTCAGGCCCTCCGTTCCACATCACTTTAGACGAAATCAAGCAGCAGTTTCCTGAAGGACAGGTTGAGGAATTGTGCCGTTGCAGTCTGCTTGATACTCATCCACGCTGGAAAGAACTTGAGTTAAGTCGTTTAGATGAAGTCCTCTACAAAATTACGTTTTAATTATGAATAAACAAACTACTCCTTATGGTCTTTGGCAATCGCCAATTTCTCCAGAAATGCTGGCCAGTAAATCAACTCGCTATGGTCAGATGCAGTTAATTGAAGATACCATTTACTGGCTGGAATCACGTCCGCACGAACAAGGCCGTGGCGTCATAGTACGCTCTCAAAATGGTAAGAGAGAGGATGTAACGCCAAAAGGTTTTAATGTGCGTACGCGCGTCCACGAATATGCTGGTGGTGATTTTTGGGGTAGAGGTGAGTATTTACTATTTGCAGATGACTCTAATCAACAGCTGTGCCTGCAAAACCTGAGCACCAACAGCGTTGAGTTTATTACCCCTGAGCCGCCTGTAAAACGTAGCTTGCGATACTGTGATGGCGAAGTAGCGCCTAACATGACTTATACCGTTTGTGTGCATGAGAGGCATGAGGCGGATGACGTTATCAATGAGCTGATAGTGGTTTCGCTTTCTGCGCCATTTACCAAGCAGGTTATAGTGCAGGGCGCTGATTTTTATTCCAATCCACGAATCAGTCCCGATGGCAAACAGTTATGCTGGATCAGCTGGAATCACCCAAACATGCCGTGGGATGAAACTGAGCTGTGGCTGGCCGATATTTCTGCATCTGGCGAGATTACTAATCTGCGCAAAGTAGCTGGAGGTGACAATGTTTCCGTTTATCATCCTTTCTGGTCAGTAGACAACCAGCTGTACTACGTCGCTGATCCAGATGGCTGGTGGCATATCTACCGTTTAGGTTCTGAGCAGCCGGTGCATGACAAACTGGATATTGAGTTTGGCCTACCACAGTGGGTTTTTGGTTGTCGAACTGTCCAATGGCTGGATGATAAGAATCTGGTTGCCATCGGCACCAGGCAGGGGCAACAGGCGCTTTATCACATCAGTCTTGAAACAGGCGCTGTCGAACTATTTAGCAACAACTGGACAGCCTTTAATGGGCAGATGGTAACTGGTGAGAATGAGCTGTATTTTATGGCAGCCAATCCGAAGACTGGCGAAGCAGTTTATCAGGTTAATCTGCAAAACAAACAAACTCGTCAGTTAACGGAAAGTGATAAAGATCAGCTGGAAGATTATATTTCTATACCCCAGCATATTGAATTTCCAACCTCAGGCAATCAAAAAGCCTATGGCTACTTTTACCCGCCCAAGAACCCAGAGTTTGAAGGGCCAATAGATGAAAAACCGCCATTAATTGTCCTGAGCCACGGTGGGCCAACGGGCATGACGGATAATGGCTTAAATCTGACCATCCAGTATTGGACCAGTCGTGGCTTTGCGGTTGCGGATGTGAATTATCGCGGTAGTACGGGTTATGGTCGTGCCTATCGTGATAGCCTGAAAGGTCAATGGGGCATCCTCGATGTTGACGACTGCATTGCCATGGGGCAATACCTTGCGCAAGAAGGCTTGGTGGATGGTACCAGAATGGCCATCAGAGGCGGCTCTGCTGGCGGCTACACAACTTTATGTGCGCTAACCTTCCATGATGTCTTTAAAGCTGGTATGAGCCGTTACGGCGTTGCTGAGTTGGTTTCTTTGTCTCAAGATAGCCATAAGTTTGAAATACGCTATTTGGACTCTGTCGTAGGACCTTATCCTGAGCGTGCAGATTTGTATCATGAGCGCTCACCGGTGAACCATACAGAATTGCTTTCATGTCCGATTTTGATATTGCAAGGGTTGGAGGATAAGGTGGTTCCGCCCAATCAAGCTGAAGCTATGGTTGAGGCACTTAAGGAAAAGGGGCTACCTTATGAATACATCACTTTCGAAGGGGAAGGGCATGGCTTCCGGAAACCGGAAACTATTATTAAAGCATTTACCGCTGAGCTGGAGTTTTATCAGAAGCATTTACTCTAGCATTAATTATAGAGCCTCGCACGTTTCGACTGAGTTACGTGTGGGACTCTGGTCAATCTCCAAATCCTCAAACATAGTAAAATAACCTTCCTTTGGGTCCAGTAGTAAATCCACGCTTAACTCAAACTTGGTCGGAGAATTATCAGAGTAGACTGTTCTAATAGTCAGTTCAAAAGTTCCTTCGCGGTCCTTGTTTTGTAATATCGGATGTTGCTGCATGGCCCTAAATTTTTCGACGCCTTCGGCATCTAGCTGATACCAGCCAATATGTTCAAAACTGTTGTCCCTGAACCAGTGCTCAACGGTTCGTATATCTTCTTTAGTTAGTATCAATGACAGACAGTCATCGATGTATGCCTCGGAACCTTTATAGCTGTAACTTAACTGGTTAGCCGCCAGGACATTAACTTTAGTGTTGCTTCGGATTTTTACTCGAATGTCTTCTGGATTGAGTTTGATGAAGTCTTCTTCATCAAAACCCGACATCTTCATCATGGTTGATACAGGTATGTTTGAGCAGGCCTGCAGGAGAAACAAAGCGATTAAAATAGTGCCAATAGCCTTAATCATTTTGTGCTTCTGTAAGATTAAGTTCATGCTGATCGAATAACGTAAAGTATCCGTCTTCAGGATCCAAAAGTAGATCGATGCTCATCATAAATCGTTCGGGAGCATTTCCAGTTAATTTAAATGTTACAGAAAATTTGAAGTCGCCTTCCTTTTTTCTCATTGCTAACAAGGGATCTTTTTGTAGCTCCTTAAATAGTTTTGTTCCTTCATCATCCAGCTTATACCAACTGCTATGTTGATAGCTATCATCAGCGAACCAATGCTCAATAGCTTCTACATCTTCTTTAATTAACTCCATCGAGAAACTTTGATCAATTGCACCTTCAGGCCCTCTATATTGATAACGTAAGACGTTGTTCGTGAGCACATTTTCCTGGGTGTTATTTCGTACCTTAACGCGAATATCTTCAGCCTTAAGGTTAACAAAGTCTGTTTCATCAAAACTGGACATCTTAAGCATGGTGGATAATGGTATGCTGGAACAGCCTTGCAAAAGAATGAGTAAAGCTAAAGTTTGGATTATGGTGGTAAATGATTTCTTCATTATTATTCCTTGTGATGATGCTAGTAATATATCCTGATAAAAAAAGAGGTGGCCTGAGCCACCTCTGAATTATAAATATTGTTGATGAATTATCAATGAGCCGTCAATTAATCATCAAACTCGCTGTGAACTTTAGGATGATTATAAACATCCTTATCCAGTTCATTCTCACTTTTGGCTACAATCACACTGACTGCAGCATCACCAGTAATATTAACTGCGGTACGGGTCATATCCAGCAATCGGTCAATACCTAAAATCATGCCAATCGCTTCGACTGGTAAGTTAACTTGTGTAAGCACACCTGAAAGCATAATAAGGCCTACACTAGGCACGCCCGCAGTGCCGATTGAAGCAAGCGTTGCTGTTAGAACTACCGTCAATAACTGCGCCATACTTAAATCAACACTATAAGCTTGAGCAATAAACAGTGTTGCAACACCTTGCATGATGGCAGTGCCATCCATGTTAATAGTTGCACCTAGTGGTAGGGTAAATGAATAGGTATTGCGGTGAACACCCAAGTTTTTTTCAACGCAACGCATGGTTACTGGCAAAGTGGCGTTACTACTGGAAGTACCAAATGCTGTAAGCATGGCTGGCCACATCCCTTTGAAGAAATTAATAGGGTTAAGGCGTGCCAGGAAAGTAATTAAAGCACCGTAAGTTATTAAAGCATGAAGAATTAATCCACCTACCACTAGAGCAAAGTATGCACCAAGAGAGCCTGCAATTTTATCGAATGGAAATTCAGCAAAAGTTTTAGCAATCAGGAAGAAGACACCATAAGGCGCAAATCGCATAATGATGTTGACCAGCTCCATGACCACTTTGTTGACGTCATTAAACCAGTTACCAATTCGTTTCCCTTTTTCACCAGCCATGGTGATGGCAAGGCCAACCAAGATTGCAAATACAATGATTTGTAACATCTTTTCGCTAACCATTGCTGTAAATGGATTGGTGGGAATAATATCAATCAATACTTGAGTTAACGGTGGCTTATCGCTCGCATCAAAATTTGCGTCACCAATATCCATACCTACACCGGGCTTGAATACCGAAGCAAGTGACAAAGCACCGATTAATGCAATTGATGTTGTTAGTAGGTAAAGACCTATCGACTTTAAGCTTAATTTTCCCAGTTTAGATGGATCTGCAAGAGAGCTGACACCGCATACCAGGGACACCAGCACTAGCGGAACCATTAGCATTTTCAATGCATTGATGAACCAGCTTCCGCCAACTTCAAAAATGCCATTAACGAAATAGGTATAGGCCCAGCTATCATCTTGAATCGCTGAACAAGCCTCTTTTGAAATACCCTTTGCGCATTGATAGTCGCCAAATTGCAGGAAAAGTACGCCAACCAACGCACCTGCGACCATATAGATCAGAATTTTTAAACTGAGATTCATATTATTAGCCCCATTTTGGAATAGTGGAACTCTAAGCGATTGGCAGCAAAACTGCAAATATGCAATCTTTTCAAATTGAGGGTTGACGGTTATTGATTACAGGTGTAATCTTTGCTTTAGATTACATTTGTAATCATAACTAACAGAAACTGATATGAGTCAAAGTATGTCAATCAGAGTGAGTGAAGCAGAAAAGAATGTAATGGATATTCTGTGGCAGGAATCTCCATTAACCAGCACTGAGGTCGTGGAACGTCTCCAAACTCAGGACTGGAGTGAAAAGACGGTAAAAACCTTTCTTAATCGTTTGGTGAAGAAAGGGGTTGTGACTTTTCAGAAAGATGGTCGTCGCTATTTGTACTCTCCCGCCATAGAGCGCGATGAGTTCCTGGCCGACGAGAGCGAAAGTTTTCTGGATAAAGTCTTTAAAGGAAATATCAAAGAGTTGCTTGCCACCTTTGTGGACAATAAGCAGTTGTCGAAGGATGAGCTAGATTATTTAAAAGGCTTGTTGGCCGACAAGGAGAGCAAGGATGTTGAGTGATCTAAAAATGAACGGCTGGCTGGATGCTTTCTGGCATTTTAACCTTGATTTAAGTGTTATAGTCCTGACCGTACTTATTGTTCGTTTTTTTATCAGAAAAACCACCAAAAGTTATAACTCTTACCTACTTTGGCTAGCCATACCTCTTGGCTTTGTGGTTGCCAAAATTATTGCATCCATTGATTTTAGTAGTGCTAACTCTGATTACATCGGTCAGGCGGTATCTGTCATGATAGCCAAGCCTGTAGAGACACTGCAGAACTACCAGTGGCTTGGAGCGCTCTGGTTAACAGGTACAACCCTGTTACTGTTGAGACTGATTATTCAGCATGTTGAACTCAGAAAAGACTTAAAAAAAATTGAAAGACCAATCAATGAATTGCCTGGTTTTAATTTAATCAGAAAGAGTCGATATCAGGTTATTGCCGTTGACTATAAAGAAATGTCACCGGCGGTGTATGGCTTTATCAAACCTACCATTTATTTCCCAATTCACGTAGCAAAACAGCTATCAGTTCAGCAAATACAGCTCATTATCGAGCACGAAGAACAGCATATAAAACAGAAGCATTTATGGTTAAACCTTTTATGGGATGTCTTAGTCTGCATTGGTTGGTTTAATCCGCTCATTTATATTGCTCGAAAGAATTTTAGACATGACCAGGAGTTATTCTGTGATTATTTGGTGCTTAATAAAGGTAACCACAATCGCACGAAAGATTATGGTCATGCGCTTTTATCAACAGTTTCTGCCACTCACTCTGTAAGTCTACTTTGCTCATGGAAGGTTTTTAACCAACTTGAGGAAAGAATCATGAATATCACAGAACCACTAAATAAAACTGGCAAGATAGTTATGACATTGGGTGCCGCCTTTGTCCTTAGCTGTTGCGCCGTTTATGCAGCCAATAAGGAGCCGAAAGAAGAACGTGTTATTACCACTGAAAACATAGTCATTGATGATGAAGGAAACAAGAAAGTTGTTCTTGAGTTCAGTGAAGGCGACGGAATTACCTATCTACAGGAAAATGACAACTACTATATTGTAGAAGATGGCAACAAACGTCCGATGACGGATAAGGAACGCAAAGAGTTTGAGCAAAAGCATGAAGAGGCTCAAAAGCGTATATACATGACGGAGCAAGAGTTAATGCTTGTCGAGGAAGAACTGGAGAATGCTCATAGAGTATTGGTGTTGCATGAAGATGATCTTCAGGAAGTTGAGATTGAAATAGAAAATGCGCACAAAGCGCTCGCAGAAGCCCAGCGTGAAATTGAGATAGATTATCAAAATGGAAACATCTCCAAAGAGGAAATGGAACAAGCTAGAGAAGCCATCCTGAAAGCCAAAGAAGAAATGTCTAGCGGCAAGATGAAACAGCGAATCCGTGTCGATATGGAGCGAGCTAGAGCCGATTTGGAAAAGGCGCGTGCTGATGTTGAGAAGCAAAGATATTTAAGGGAAGTTGACATTCGCAAAATAAGATCTGGCGATGCTTCCGGAACCAAATCTGTGGAGGCTACCATTAATGAGAATGGAGTTATTTATAAAAAAGTAAATGGTGCCTATACCATCGAGGAAAATAGTCAAACACGTTCGATGACCAATGGTGAAATCGTTGAGTTTGAAAAGCGTCTTCAAAATATTCCAGAACCTCCAATGATGCGAGATCCTTCATCACCTTCAGCACCACCAACACCTGAGAGTCCAGCAGAAGCCCAAAACATCATTTACGAAAAGAGCGAAATTAGGGTAACGGATCCAGTGAATGTTAATGAGAAAGCTATCCCAACATTTACTAAGCCACCAGAGTATCCAAAATACGCTGCAGAAAATGGAATTGCTGGCCATGTAATGTTTAAGTTTGATGTGGATACGGATGGCAAACCATATAATATTCGTGCTACTGAATCAGAGCCTGAGGGCGTGTTTGATGAGGTCGCTATGAATGCCATTGAGCAATGGAAGTTTGAGAAGAATAAGCAAGCTAAAGATATTAGCTATATGCTTGAGTTCCAGCTTGAATAAGCCAGGGTAACTAAAGCCACATTAAAGCCCGCAGTTGCGGGCTTTATACAAATGGAAGTGAAGTAATATGAGTTTTAAAGTTATATTTGTACTATTTATTGGAATGCTTCTTACTCTGACATCTTGCTCAAACTACATAAGTGTTTACGAATACAAAACCGAGCATAGAACAATAGATAGCTTAAACTTCAGTAAAGATTACTTGGATAGCATAAATCAACAAGAAGAAGCTGAGAGAGTTTTATATTGTAATCCATCATCCTTATTCCATTGTTTAGTTGCATCAGGCAATGGCATCAACTTCTCTGTACCTAAAATATATAACGAGCAAGATCGATGGTTATTCTATGGTGGTACATATGCTTATGCCAAGATTGATAACCGTTTTGTTCAAAGGTTTCCAGAAAGTTTTATTGATGATAAGTATCGCTACATATTAGAGCTTGATTCTGAGTTTGATACTGTAGAGCGTATTTATGCAATTGATAGTAAGAGATTTGAGCTACTGGCAGTAGTATTTGTTTATCAAAATACTAGATATCACTTTTATGGGTTATCTGCTGAGAAGGGACTGACTTACGCAGTGGGGCAAAACACAAATTTCGTAGAGTTAAATCAAGAACCAGTAATGTTAGAACGATAAAAAAGCCCGCATGTGCGGGCTTTTTTTACGGTTAATTAAACCTGTTGGAAAGGATAAACCGAACCCAGATTTAAGATTTTAGTTAATTCATCAAGTGCCATGCGCGACTCATTGAGAAGACTTGGGTCGGCTAGATCATCTTCAGTCAGTGTATCTCTGTAATGTTTTTCAACCCAGGCATTTAGAGTAGCAAACAGGTCATCGTTCATGATGACATTTTGGTTCATGGCACTGACTTCTGTTTCATTGAGGACAATGCGCTGGCGTAAGCAAGCTGGACCACCGCCATTCTGCATGGATTGTTTTACATCAAAGATTTTCACTTCTTTAATCGGCGTGTCCTGTTCAACCAGCCAGTCCAGATATTCTTTTACAGCAGGTACTGACTCACACTCTCCCGGTGCAATAATTGCCATATTGCCATCAGGAAGCGTTACCAGCTGACTGTTAAACAGGTATGACTTAACTGCATCTTCTACTGATACATCATTGGCGCCCACTTCAACCACATGGAATTCTTCGCCATCAAACGCTCGCTCAAGATCTGTGTAAACCTGCATTTGATTAAGGAAGGCTTTTTGGTGCGCGAATAACACATTGCCATTGCCTACAGAAATTACGTCATTATGGAACACGCCTTTATCAATGACGTTTGGACTCTGTTGCGCGAAAACCACATTATCGCTGTCCAGCATATGCAGGCGAGCAACAGCTTGCGATGCTTCAAAAGTCTGGCGAGCCGGGAATTTATGTGGCGCTGGTTTACTGGCATCAAAAGCGTACTTGCCGTAAACGAAGAAATGTAAGCCTTTCTTGCCGTAGCCTTTTTCGCTGTTCACATCGACGAAACGAGTATGGTTAGCCGCGCCCTCATCCCCGAAATGATCGCCCATTGGTAGAGCAGGGTGGTGAACAAAGTGATTCTCATCTTTGAACATGGCCTGCAATATGCGGCCAGTGGTTTCATGTTCGATGGAGCGGTGGAATTTATTGGCAAGATTGGCAGGCGTAAAATGAACCTTCTCATCGGCGGTATCGCTTGATGGCGCCATGGTACAGGCATTGGCTGTCCACATGCTGGACGCTGAACTACAGGCAGCCAGTACTTTAGGCGCTTGCTTGGCAGCTTTGATAATGACCTGAGCATCAGTACCGGTAAAGCCCAAACGACGCAATGTGGCGACATCAGGGCGCTCCATTGGCGCGATTACGCCTTGTTTTAGACCAAGGTCATGCAGAGCTTTCATTTTTTGCAAACCCTGTTTGGCAGCTTCCTTAGGGCGAGCCACCAAGTTGGCGTTTGAAGTTGAGGCTACGTTGCCTAACGACAGGCCGGCATAGTTGTGAGTTGGACCAACCAACCCATCAAAATTAAACTCATAAGCCATGTTTTTATTCGAGCTCATTATAGCGTTACTCCTGGCGTAAGGGCTTCTGGCAAGACACACTCTGGATTTTCAATTGAAGCAACCGGGTAGGCGCAGTAATCTGCTGCATAGTAGGCGCTTGGGCGATGGTTACCAGAGTTACCAACCCCACCGAAAGGCGCGGCACTGGAGGCGCCTGTTAATTGGTTGTTCCAGTTGACGATACCGGCACGGATACGACGATAGAAGGTTTCATATTGAGCTTTGTCGTCACTGAATAAACCGGCTGAAAGACCAAAGCGCGTGTTATTCGCTTCTGCGATGGCACTTTCGAAATCGTCATAACGGTAAACTTGTAGGATTGGACCAAAGAACTCTTCGTCATCATGAGTAACGCCAGTTACATCCAGCAGTGCAGGGCTGACGAAACCAGTGCCTTCTTTAATATGCTCCATTTTGACTAAAGCTTTAGCACCTTTGTCCAATAGATTCTGTTGTGCGCGAACCAAGTCTTTGGCCGCTTTTTCAGAAACTACAGGGCCCATGAAGGGTTTGTTTTCATCGTTGTAATGACTGACGCGAATATTTTTTACCGCATCGGTTAACATCTCGATAAATTGATCACCTTGAGCAGTTTTCGGCACAAACAGGCGACGAGCACAGGTGCAGCGTTGTCCTGCAGAAATGTAAGCCGATTGAATCGTATGATAAACCGCCGCTTTCAGATCCTTAACGTCACCCAGAATCAGCGGGTTGTTACCACCCATCTCAAGGGCAAGAACTTTACCCGGCTGGCCACCAACTTGCTTATGTAAAAGTTTGCCGACTGTTTCACTACCGGTGAATAGCAGACCGTCAACCTGAGGATGGCTGGCTAGCGCGATACCTGTATTGACCTCGCCTTGAACCAGATTAAGAACGCCATCAGGTAACCCTGCTTTTTGCCATAATTTAACCGTTAATTCGGCAACGGCTGGTGTTAATTCGCTTGGCTTGAATACAATCGTGTTTCCTGCAATCAAGGCTGGAACAATATGACCATTGGGTAAATGGCCTGGGAAGTTGTAAGGACCAAATACGGCCAGAACGCCATGAGGTTTATGGCGGGTCGCTGCGATACCTGCGCCCATCTCGGCTTCTTTGACTCCGGTGCGCTCATGGTAGGCGCGAATCGAAATATCAATTTTACCGGCCATCGCACCAGCTTCGGTCAATGTTTCCCAGTAGGGTTTGCCTGTTTCTTTGGCAATGAGTTCAGCTAGCTCTTCTTTACTATCTTTTAACTGCTGCTCAAAGTTCTTAATGATGGCAATACGCTCTTCCAGTGATTTTTGACTCCAGTCCCAGCCAGCTTTTTGTGCTGACTCGATGGCTTGAGCAACCTGCTCTTCTGTCGCGGCGTTACCTTGCCAGATAACTTCGCCATTGGCAGGGTTGATGGAGCTAAAATTATCGCCTTCGCCTGCGAGCCATTGATTGTTAATCATTAAGTTTTTATGAGCATCTTGAGTCATATTAGAAAACACCTGTTGTAAATTCGTTTAACGTTTGTTGCGCAGACTGGCTGCACGAACCGTATCGCCTTCTTTGACCTGAAGTCTATCCAGTACATCTGTACTGACGATGAGCTCGTCAGTATCAATTCGCGTTTCAAACACTGTAGTTCTGAATTCCTGCAGGCGGCGATTACTGATCATGATTGATTCAGTATCACCTTCTGGCTTACCTAGACGAATAGGTAGCAATCGACTGGCGCGATAGGTTTTGATTTGATCTTTAGGAACTTCGATTGTAGGGCCTGCGTCAAAGATATCGACGTAATTCTGATAACGGAAGCCTTCGCGCTTAAGCATAGCCAGCGCAGGGCGAGTATCAGGATGAACCTGGCCAATAGCCTGCCTGGCATCATCTGATAGCATATCGACATAAATCGGGTGCTGTGGCATAAGCTCAGCAATAAACTGATTACTGCCTAAGCCGCTGATAGCATCAGCCTTAGCAAAATCCATGCTGAAAAAACGACGACCCAGCGACTCCCAGAATGGTGAGCGGCCTTGTTCGTCGCTGAATCCGCGCATCTCTGCAATAACTTTATCGGCAAATCGCTGCGGGAAGTCGGCCATGAACAAGAAGCGTGACTTGGCTAAGAGACGCCCATTGATGCCACCACGATAGTCCGGTGACAGGTACAGAGTCGCGATTTCAGTGGTACCCGTGTAATCATTACACAGCACTAAAATCTTGTGCTTGTTGTAGATACCGAGGTCGTGGCTGGTATTCACTACCGTACTCAGTTTGTAAGTATAGAATGCTTCGTCCATACCTACTGCGGCAACTAAAGCACAAGTACCAACGACCTTGCCAGTTACGTCATCTTCCAACACAAAAAAGTAATACTCAGGTCCAGGCTCAACAATGTCACGGCTGAAAGCATCGACCGAGTTTTTAATCTTATCTTCGATGCGTACGGGGTCATTGGGCAGCGTTGTCAGGCCGGTCCCGGCGCTGGCAGCTAATGCCAAAATATCTTGTAAATCAGTATGTTGGGCTGGTCTGATAACCATGATTGAAAGTCCTGAATTCCTTAAAATGTAGCTTCAACTGACGACACTCGTGTCTAAGCGGTTGATGATAATAGGAAATCTAACCACAGAAAGGAAGTGCCAGTTTGTAATATAAGAGACTTGTACGACCTCTCAGCCCTTTAAAATTAAGCCAATCGTCGGTACAGGGGTGGAATTTTAGCAGAAAAAAGGACATGATACCGACCTATTTCAATGAACGGAAAACACAGGGTAATACCCTGTCACAAGCTTAAGGTGTTTTATGTCTGATAAATCTGCACATTCAAACTATACTCGCGCGACCTTCGATGAGGTGATGGTGCCTAACTATAATCCAGCTTCTATTATTCCTGAGCGTGGCGAAGGTTCACGTGTCTGGGATCAGGATGGCAACGATTATGTTGATTTTGCAGGCGGTATTGCAGTAACCGCCCTAGGCCATAATCATCCAGCTCTAGTAAAGGCACTTAAAGATCAGGCCGATAAAATCTGGCACTTGAGTAACGTCTTTACTAACAAACCAGCTTTAGAGCTGGCAGACAAACTGACCAAAGCAACTTTTGCCGATAAGGTGTTCTTTGCTAACTCGGGTGGTGAAGCCAACGAAGCAGCCTTTAAATTAGTGCGTAAATATGCGCATGATAATTTTGGCCCTGAAAAAAGCGAAATCATTTCCTTCAAGCAATCTTTCCATGGTCGTACATTATTTACCGTTTGTGTAGGCGGTCAGCCTAAGTACACCGAAGGTTTTGAACCATTACCAGGCGGTATCTCGCACGCAGAATATAACAACCTCGAATCTCTGGAAGCTATCATCTCAGACAAAACTTGTGCGGTAGTGATGGAGCCAGTGCAGGGCGAGGGCGGTATAATTCCGGCCACTGAAGAGTTCGTAAAAGGCGTGCGTGCGCTATGCGATAAGCACAATGCACTGCTCGTGTTTGATGAAGTGCAAACTGGAGTTGGCCGTACCGGTCACTTGTATGCCTACATGGGAATGGGTGTAACTCCTGATGTGTTAACTACCGCAAAAGCTATGGGTGGCGGTTTCCCAATCGGTGCTATGCTAACTACCGATAAAATTGCAGCAAGCTTTGTTCCGGGTACTCACGGCAGTACATACGGCGGTAACCCACTAGGTTGTGCAGTATCAAGCGCGGTATTCGATACCATCAATACGCCTGAGATGCTTCAATCAGTATTGGACAAATCAGCCAAAATCGTTGCCCGTCTAGAAGAAATTGGCAAGAAGTACGATGTTTTTTCAAGCGTACGTGGCCGCGGTTTATTGCTCGGTGCAGTGCTTAATGAAAAATGGCAAGGTAAAGCCCGTCAATTCATCGAAGCCGGTTGGCAACATGGCGTGATGGTGCTTGTCGCGGGTATGAACGTCATTCGTTTAGCACCAGCACTAAACATTACCGACGAAGAAATTGAAGACGGCCTGAATCGCTTTGAAAAAGCCGTTGCCTCAATCGCTTAATCGGTCAGTTCGTACAAAAAGCCCCGCATCATGCGGGGCTTTTTGTATCTGTTACAAATTGATCCTGATCAATAAATAGCAAACTCATCTTTTGCTGGATTCTAATCATTGATCCAGGTCAATCTTTTAAATCTTAGGTGGACTATCTTTGTTGCGTCTAAAACAAAGAAGGAAATTCACCATGAAACAACTTATCAAATCAGCAACTGCGGTAGCGGTTGGCGCGGTATTATCTTTAACAGCAGTTGAGGCATTTGCACATAAAGAAGGCGACTTCATTTTGCGTCTAGGTGCGGCTCATGTCAGCCCAAATGACGATAGCTCTAATGTGTTAGGTGCTAATGATGGCGTTACCGTTGATTCTGCTACGGGCGTTGGCTTTAGTGGCACCTGGATGCTTAGCGATAACTGGGGTTTGGAAGTGTTAGCAGCATTGCCATTTACACACGATATTAATGGTTCTGGTGATTTGGCAGGTTTACCCATTGGTGAGACTAAACACTTACCACCAACGGTTTCATTCCAGTATTATCCAGAATTTGGTACTGATGACTTTAGTCCTTATTTTGGTCTTGGTGTGAACTACACAAAATTCTTCGAAGAAAAAGCATCGCCTGAACTTAAAGCGGCATTAAGCACCAATGATGTTCAACTTGAGTTGGATGATTCGTTTGGCCTGGCGGCACAAATGGGTGCCGACTGGAAAATTAGCGATAATTTCTACTTCAATACAGCGGTTTGGTATGTAGATATTGATACCGAAGCAGACGTTATAGTGAATGGAGCGACAGCTACCACTGTGGATGTACAAATTGATCCTTGGGTAGCTATGGTCGGTTTTGCCTGGCGATTCTAATACTTAAATTTTCAATAATTAATAGCACGTCATTGCGAGCGACTATAAGGAGCGCGGCAATCTGGTCAAAAAAGTTCGTAATAACATTTACGAGATTGCCACGTCATTTGGTCAGCAAATTGCGACCAAATGACTCGCAATGACAATATCTAAACTCAGCTTTGTGCTGTGTTTACTAACCTGTACTTTTTATTTGTGTTTCCAACTGCGGCCAGATGTTTTCTAACAAAATTGGCTGCGCTTTTACATTAGGATGTATGCCGTCATCCTGCATCAGTTCGTCGTTGCCACCAATGTTTTCTAAAAAGAAAGGAACCAGCTTCACCTTTTTTTCATTAGCCAGCTGGGCATAATTATCAAAGAATGCTTGCGCATAGCGTTGACCATAATTCGGTGGAATCTGTATCCCGAGCAATAAGACCTCGGCTCCTGAGCGTTTGCTGGTGTCAATCAGTTTGCTGAGGTTGCGTTTTATCGCATTGGGGGGAGTGCCGCGTAATGCGTCATTACCTCCAAGTTCGATGATGACAATTTCCGGGTCATGTTGTTCGAGCAAAGTGGGTAAGCGCAGTAAGCCCTGTGTCGTGGTATCACCGCTGATACTGCCGTTGATAACGGTGTGCGGGTAGCCCTCTTGCTGTAGTTTTTGATTCAGCAATTCGACCCAGCCCTGTTTAACGTCAATGTTATAGCCAGCACTTAAGCTATCGCCGAGCACCAAAATAGTGGGGTTTTCTTGAGCTTTTGCAGTTGTTGAGAGGTTAAAGACCGCAACAACTAGAAACAAAATCCACGCCAATTTCATCTTCATAGTGATATGCTTAGGTTAATTTTTTGATAACTCAATGGTATCAATGAGCAATGAATAAAATGTTAACAACCAACAATTTAACGAAAACCGTCAAACTGCCTGAACAATCTCTGACCATTCTATCGGAGGTAAGTTTAACCGTAAATGAACACGATAGTGTAGCGATTGTTGGCGCATCTGGCTCTGGCAAGTCTACTTTACTGTCGTTACTGGCAGGATTGGATACGCCATCAGAAGGCGAAGTGGAGCTTGCAGGGCACCCCATTCACAAACTTTCAGAAGATGAGCGCGCCGCAGTTCGTGCGCAGTATGTTGGCTTCGTCTTTCAATCTTTTCACTTGTTACCCGGTCTGACTGCACTTGAGAACGTTATGCTGCCGATTGAGTTGAAGGAAGATAAAAATGCTCAAATAAAGGCTAAAGAATTGCTTGAGAAAGTGGGGCTGGCTGAACGTTTGAGTCATTATCCTCACCAATTATCCGGTGGCGAGCAGCAGCGTGTGGCTATTGCGCGGGCGTTTGCGTCTGAGCCAAAAATTCTCTTTGCTGATGAGCCCACTGGTAATCTAGATACAGCCAATGGTGAAAAAATCATTGATCTGATTTTTGATCTTAATCAGCAGCTCGGAACGACCTTGGTGCTGGTGACTCATGATGATCGATTGGCTGAGCGTTGTCAGCGTTTAGTACGCCTTGAGGCTGGGAAAGTGATCGAAGATAGCGTTAATGAGTCATTCGAGCAGGCAAAAACGGCGGAGACGGCATAATGCGTGGAATGGCTTGGCGTTTATTTAAGCGAGACTGGCAGTCGGGCGAGGTTAAGGTTTTATTTTTTGCGCTCATGATCGCTGTTATGGCGATGGTAGCGATAGGTACCATTACTGATCGGACGCATCGCGCCATGGGTGAGCAGAGCAGTGAGTTTCTGGGAGCTGATTATACTCTGAGATCGCCTCGACCAATTGAGCAGGACTGGTTGGTTAAAGGACGCTCAGATGGACTGCAACTGACCGAGTCGACTGGTTTTTCAACAGTGCTGGCTAAAGGAGATGAGTTCCAGCTGGTCAGCGTAACGGCTCTTGGTGGTAAATTTCCCTTAAAAGGCGAATTTGAAATTGCTGATAAGCCTTTTACTCGCGGCCAAAATGTTCAGGCACAACCGGAGGAAGGAACGGTATGGGTGGAGCCGCGTGTGCTGGCGGTGTTAGGTGCGGAAAAAGGCGATAAAGTTGATTTTGGCTCGATTCAATTAACTGTGACAGGTGTGATTGTCGGTGGCCCGGGACAGGCCAGTGAAATGTTTAACGTAGCGCCTAAGGTTTACATCAATCAGAGCGATGTCGAGCGCGCCAATATCATTCAGCCCGGTAGCCGTGTTTCTTATACTTTATTTATAGCTGGTGACATTCAACCGCGTGAAAATTTCATCGGCTGGGTTAAGCCCCAGATGAACAAAACTCAGCGTTTAACCGGCGGTAAAGAAGGTACTCCTGCCTTGCAGGCCTCTATCGAACGGGCTGAAACTTTCTTACGATTGGCCAGTTTGATTTCAGTGGTTCTGGCCGGCGTTGCCATTGCCGTGGCAGCCGGGCGCTTTAGTCGTCGCCACTATGATTACGCAGCAATTTACCGCTGTCTGGGCATGCAGATCGCGCAGGTTCACCGCCTGTATTTGTCGCAACTGGTTATCATGGGGTTGATTGGCTCGGCGTTTGGCGTTGCATTGGGCTTATTGATCCAGCAGGTGATCATTGTTCAGTTTGCAGACTTCTTGCCTAAGCCTATGGTGCCAATTAATTGGGCGCCAGTGATTGCCGGCGGCTTGAGTGGTCTGGTGGTGCTGATTGGATTCGCCTTGCCAGCCTTCTTCCAAATTGCGCGCGTATCGCCATTGCGTGTTTTGCGTAAAGAAATGGTGCCGCAACCTGTTTCAAGCTGGCTCATTTATCTTCTAGCCATATTCACTATGGCACTGCTGATGTGGTGGCAAAGTGGCTCATTGAAGTTGGTTGGGATTTTGCTAGCAGTTGCGCTTGTTGCTTTTATCATCATTCGTTTAATGGCCTGGCTGATATTCAAAGTTGGTCTCTGGATCGGCAAACGCGGTTCAACGGCTGTGCGGTATGGTCTTGGACAACTTAAACGTTACCCTGCATTTACCATCAGTCAGGTAACCGCTTTCGGTCTAGCCTTCATCATCATGCTTTCAACTGTACTGATACGAAGCGAATTATTGAGTGAATGGCAAAGTCAGTTACCAGATGATGCACCGAATCATTTTTTGATTAACGTTCAGCCCAGCGAAGTTCCAAATCTAGAGTCTATCCTTGCAGAACAAAATGTCGAGACAGCAGGTATTTATCCGATGGTACGCGGCCGGGTTACTGGCCTCAATGGTAAGCCTATTGAAGAAGCTGTGTCCGAAGAAGCACAGAATGATGGATCATTGCGTCGAGAGCTGAATCTTACCTGGGTCGAAGAAGTTCCTGATGCGAACACTGTTGTAAAAGGTGAGTGGTGGAACAATCCTGAACAGCAACCCGATGAAAATGGCGCTTATCAGCTATCCATTGATCAAAACCTGGCAGGGCGCTTGGGTGTTGATATTGGAGACGTGTTTGAGTTTTCGATTGGTGGCGTGGATGTAAAGGGTAAAATCACCAGTTTCCGCGAAATCCAGTGGGATTCTTTTCAGCCGAATTTCTTTATGATTTTTGAGCCTGGTGCGTTGAATGAAAATATGGCGACCTATATCACCAGTTTTTATTTACCAGCGGAAAAGAAGCCTACATTGAACACAATTCTGCGCGAAATGCCGACGGTAACTATTATCGAACTCGATGCGATTATGGAGCAGGTGCAGACCATTCTGGATCAGGTTACAGCAGCGGTTGAGTTTATTATGTTGTTTGTACTGCTGGCTGGTATTGCAGTGCTGTATGCAGTGCTGCAGGCCAGTAAAGAGGAACGGGTTTTATCATCAACTCTGCTCAAGACATTAGGCGCACAAACCAAGTTTATTCGCATGACCTTGCTATCCGAACTGGCATTACTTGGCATCTTCTCCGGAATTCTTGGCGTGATTGGTGGGGAAGTGTTAGTCTTCGTGCTGTATCAGGAAGCTCTGGATATTGAGCCAGTTCTGCATCCCTGGTTCTGGTTATGGGTGCCATTAATTGCCGTGGCGTTTATCTGCCTGGCTGGTTGGTGGGGCCTCAAAAGTCTACTCAAACAACCCGCACACCAGGTTTTGAGGCAATTGTAAAATTACGAGACAAAGCTGTCTTTTCGACAAGGCTTTTAAAAAAAGTCTAGACAGTGACCATTAAAGATTGTTAATAATAAAAAAGGAATGGGCAGGGTTTATCTCTGCCCTTTGACCAACTTATATAATTAACTCATTGATAAAAAACGAGTTTTGGAACTTTTATGGGAAAATCTTTGGTTATAGTGGAGTCGCCTGCAAAAGCGAAAACCATTAATAAATACCTGGGAAAAGACTTTATCGTCAAATCGAGTATCGGTCACATTCGTGATTTGCCCACCGGATCGCAAAATAAAAAACCGGTGGACGCCAAAGAAAGAGCCAGAAAGGCAGCTGCGACGCGTAAGCTCTCCCCGAAAGAAAAAGCTAAACAAAAAGCGCTGAAAGAAAAAACGGCGCTTTTTGCACGTATGGGTATTAACCCAGAGAAGAGTTGGGAGGCGCAGTACGAAGTGCTTCCCGGAAAAGAAAAAGTTCTCAATGAATTAAAGAAGCTCGCTAAAGATGCCGACACTATCTATCTGGCAACGGATTTGGATAGAGAAGGGGAAGCCATCGCTTGGCACTTGCGCGAATTATTAGACGGCGATGAGAGTCGCTTTAAGCGCGTGGTCTTTAACGAGATTACCAAAAAAGCCATTCAGCAAGCGTTTTCAAAGCCTGGTGAGCTGGATATGAATTATGTCAATGCACAACAGGCTAGACGTTTTCTGGATCGCGTTGTGGGCTTCATGGTATCGCCATTGCTATGGCGTAAAATTTCTCGTGGTCTTTCCGCTGGCCGCGTTCAGTCTGTTGCAGTAAGGCTGCTGGTTGAACGTGAGCGTGAAATTCGTGCGTTTATTCCCGAAGAGTATTGGGATATTCACGCGAATACCTTAACGCAGTCCAAAGATGATTTACGCCTGCAGGTCAATAAATACCAAGGCAAAAACTTCCGTCCAAACAGTGAAGAAGAGACCAACAAGGCGCTTGAAGTTCTTAAGTCGTCAGACTACAAAGTGGTTACTCGTGAAGATAAACCACAAAAAAGCAAAGCCCCAAAACCTTTTATCACATCAACCCTTCAGCAGGCTGCCAGTACCAGGCTAGGCTTTGGGGTCAAGAAAACCATGATGATGGCTCAGCGTTTATATGAAGCTGGCTATATCACTTACATGCGTACTGATTCGACTAACTTGAGTGGGGATGCGGTTGAAGCCTGTCGCGATTACATCAAAACCAATATCGGTAAAGAATACCTACCGAAAGAGGCCAACAGTTACAGTAGCAAAGAAGGGGCTCAGGAAGCTCACGAAGCGATTCGTCCATCAGATGTTGCTAAGAAAGTTGGTCATCTCAATGGCATGGAAAAAGACGCAGAGCGTTTGTATGACCTTATCTGGCGTCAGTTTGTCGCCTGCCAGATGTTGCCAGCAGAATTTGATGTAACCAGTTTGAAAGTTCAGGCTGGTGATTACGAACTAAAAGCACGCGGTCGTGTGATGCGTTTTGACGGTTGGACCAAAGTCCTTCCGATGCAAAAGAAAAATGCTGAAGATGAAGAATTGCCGAATGTAAAAGAAGGCGAAATGCTTGAACTTAAAAAGCTTGAGCCCAAGCAGCACTTCACAAAACCGCCTGCACGTTATTCAGAGGCGGCTCTGGTAAAAGAACTGGAAAAGCGCGGTATTGGTCGTCCTTCTACCTATGCATCCATTATCTCGACAATTCAGGACCGTGGTTATGTTCGTTTAGAAAATCGTCGCTTCTATGCGCAGAAAATTGGTGAGATTGTCACAGAGCGCCTGGTCGAGAGCTTCAACGATCTTCTTGATTACTCATTCACAGCTACCATGGAAAAACATCTGGATGATATTGCTTCGGGACGTCAGAACTGGAAGGTAACGCTGGATGAATTCTACGATGAGTTTTCGAAACAGTTGAAAAAGGCTGATGAAGAAGAAGCCGACGGTGGCATGCGACGTAATGAAGCGGTCGAAACCGATATTCTGTGCGACAAATGTAAAACGAACCATATGGCGATTCGTAATGCCAGTACCGGTGTTTTCCTAGGCTGTATGGGTTACTCATTGCCGCCCAAAGAACGCTGCAAGAATACGGTTAATCTTATTCCGGGCGAAGAGTTTATTGCTGCCGACGAGGAAGAAGAAGCGCGTTATCTGCATGATAAGAAGCGTTGCAAGAAATGTAATTCGACCATGGATGATTATTTGGTAGATGAAAATACCAAATTGTATATCTGTGGTAATAACCCTGATTGCGATGGCTATGAAATTGAAAAAGGCGAATTCAAAATCAAGGGTTATGATGGCCCAGTTTTGGAGTGCGATAAGTGCGGCAGTGAAATGCAGTTAAAAACCGGTCGTTTCGGAAAGTACTTTGACTGCACCAACGAAGACTGTAAGAACACTCGTAAATTGCTTAAAAATGGCCAGCCTGCGCCGCCTAAAGCTGATCCGATACCAATGCCTGATCTACAGTGCGAGAAAGTTGATGACCATTACGTTCTTCGTGATGGTGCTGCCGGTATCTTCCTTGCGGCAAGTAAGTTTCCGCGAAATCGCGAAACTCGTGCGCCTGCAGTTGATGAGCTGATCACAGTAAAAGACAAACTGGATCCTAAGTATAAGTTCCTGGCAGAGGCACCACTCAAAGATCCAGACGGCAACCGTACTTTTGTAAAGTTCAGCCGTAAAACAGGTCAACAGTACGTTGCTGGTGTCAAAGATGATGGTAAAGCCAGCGGTTGGACTGCTTTTTATGAAAATGGAAAGTGGGTACCTCAAAAGTAGCACCTGTAAAAATAAAGCGTATATTCGCACGTTGTTTGTTAAAATCGGCCTGTCATCAAACTGGTGACAGGCTTTTTTGTACTAGGTTTAATTGAAATCAGTTGGGGCAACTGTATGTATTCATTATTACGATCATTATTGTTTATGCTGGATGGCGAGCGTTCGCATCACTTGTCGCTGAACAGTCTTAATCTGCTCAATCGGCTAAAGCTATCGGGCTTATTGTCACAACCCCTGGTTGATGACCCGGTCGAAGTGATGGGTATCAAGTTTCCAAACCGTGTTGGACTTGCTGCTGGCCTGGACAAAAATGGTGAATATATTGATGCCTTAAGCCACTTTGGTTTTGGTTTCATTGAAGTAGGAACCGTGACGCCTCGTCCGCAGCCGGGTAACCCGAAGCCTAGACTTTTCAGGATTAAAGATGCCGAAGCGATTATTAATCGCATGGGTTTTAATAATGATGGTGTAGATGCTCTACTGAGTAACGTTGAAAAAGCCCGGTTCAATGGTGTACTGGGAATTAATATCGGTAAAAACTTTGATACGCCAGTGGAAAAAGCGGTTGATGATTATCTGATCGGTATGGAGAAGATTTATCGTCGTGCAGATTATATGGTTGTAAATATTTCCTCTCCAAATACACCCGGACTTCGTGATTTGCAATTTGGTGAAACCTTGAAAAGCCTGTTGGAAAACCTGAAAAAGAAACAACAGGAGCTACATCAGGAACATAAAGTTTATAAGCCGTTAGCCATTAAAATTGCCCCAGATTTGTCTGCAACCGATATTGATCAGCTTGCTGATACCTTCAGACAATTTGAATTGGATGGCATCATTGCTACCAATACCACCTTTGATCGCAGTAAAGTCGAAGGCCTGAAACATGCTGAAGAACAGGGCGGCTTGAGTGGTAAACCACTGGCCAGCCAGTCCACCAAGGTAATTAAGCGTCTGGTAGAAGCTCTGGATGATTCAATCCCAGTCATTGGTGTTGGTGGGATTACTGATGAGCAGAGTGCTATCGATAAAATTGAGGCTGGAGCCAAACTGGTTCAGATTTACTCAGGGTTTATTTATCATGGTCCGCAGCTTGTATACGAAGTAGCGAAAGCCTTAAAAGAACACCAGCAGAACCAATAGCGCAAACTTTCAAAGCAAACCATTCTAATAGCCGTTATAATGACGGCTATTTCATTTATCGTTCGTGATCATGCAATTTTATGCCAGCTGCCCCAAAGGCGTTGAAGCTCTGTTAATAGATGAGCTAACTTCGCTAGGCGCTTCCAATCTTAAAGAACATCCTTCCCATATCGTCTTTGAAGGTGATTTAGAACTCGCCTATAAAGCTTGTCTTCATTCGCGTTTAGCCAATCGTATATACCTGTGCCTGCTGGATGAGGAGTTTAACTCTGTTGAGGATATGTACCAGAAGGTCAATAGTATTGAATGGAGCTGGCACTTTGATATGCAGCAGACTTTCGTAGTTGATGCTATTGCGCGTAAAAACTCCGACATTCGACATTCAGGCTTTGCGGCGCAGAAAGTCAAAGATGCGGTGGTGGATTATTATCAGGAACGATTTGAACAACGCCCATCGGTGGATAAAGACAATCCGGATTATCGTATTCATGCCATTATCAATGGCCGACAGCTTAAGATCGGTATTGATTTGGCTGGACGTAGTTTACATCAGCGTGGTTACCGACCGACTTCAGGTCGCGCTCCAATCAAAGAGAACCTCGCCGCTGCTTTGTTAATTCGAGCTGGCTGGCCTGAGCTTTCGAAAAAAGGTTACAGCTTCCATGACCCCATGTGCGGAACAGGTACTTTGTTGGTTGAAGCAGCGATGATTGCCTGCGATATGGCGCCCGGGCTGTTTAACCCTTCTTTTTCATTCGAGAACTGGAAGCAACATGATGCAGAATTATGGCAAACGACTATCGCCACAGCTCGTCGTCAATTTAATAAAAACAAATTGGCCCTAACTAATCGATTTATTGGCTCAGACAGCCACCGTAAGAGCCTGGACTTGGCTAAAGAAGTCATTCGCAATGCAGACTTTGCCGACTTCATAGAACTTAAGGAGCAGGATATTAGGCGCCCTACGCTCGAATTGTTTAATGAGCCGGGACTATTAGTTTCTAATCCGCCCTACGCGGAGCGCCTTGGTGAAGAAGATGAGGTCATGCAACTATATCGAGACTTTGGTGATTATATAAAAAGCCATTGTATCGGTTGGCAAGCAGCCATAATTACCAATGAGCCAGCATTTGCCAAAGCCATGGGTATGCGCTCACATAAGCAGTATAAATTTAAGAATGGTGCCATTGATTGCCAGCTATACCTGTTTGATGTGAAAGACGAGAACTTCTATAAGCCTTTCGATCCAACTGTTGTGAATCCAGACTGGGATAAGAACCTGTCCGATGGTGCTGTAATGCTGAAGAATCGCATTATTAAGAATCAGCAGCGCCTAAAATCCTACCTCAAGCAAAACGATGTAACCTGTTACCGTCTTTACGATGCAGACCTGCCTGAGTATTCAGCCGTTATCGATGTTTATGATGGTATGGTTCATATTCAAGAATACGCACCGCCAAAAGACATTCCTGCTAAAGTTGCACAGCGACGTCTCAATGAAATAGTTCGTGTCACATCAGGGCTGTTACAGATTCCTGAGGCTGAAATTGCGCTTAAGCAAAGACAGCGTCAAAAAGGTGACTGGCAGTATCAGAAGCAAAGTGAAGAGGAGCAGTTCCAGGTGGTTAACGAGCAAGGACTCCAGTTTTATGTGAATCTTAACCGTTATCTGGATACAGGTTTGTTCCTTGATCATCGTAAAACACGAAAAATGATCATGGCTGAAGCTAAAGATAAGCGGTTCCTGAACCTTTTCGCCTATACCGGTTCGGTGAGTGTCTATGCGGCAAAGGGTGGGGCAAAAACTACCACTGTTGATATGTCCAAGACCTATTTGAATTGGGGGATAAAAAACTTTGGCTTGAATAATATTCCAATTTACGGTCATGAGTTTATTCAGTCGGATTGTTTGCAGTGGCTTGATGAAGTACAGGGAGAAAGAACGTTTGACTTGATTTTCCTGGATCCTCCGACCTTTTCTAACTCCAAGCGAATGGATACAACCTTTGATGTACAACGAGATCAGGTTGATTTAATCGAAAAGACCATGAATTTGCTGGATAGTAAAGGAAAGCTCTACTTTTCAAACAACTTCAAAAAGTTTGAAATGGAAAAAGTACTAATGGATACCTTTGATGTGCAAGAAATTACAGCAAGAACCTTGCCAATTGACTTTCAAAAGAGTCGAAATCATCACAGGTGCTGGTTAATTCAGCATAAAGGTTAAACTTTATTGACTACAAAGAACTCTATCCATACTTTGCCAACCAATAGGCATTAAAAAACCCAGCCGAAGCTGGGTTTTTTATTAATAAGTCCTAAGACTTACTTTTTCTTTTTAGCTACGCGCTTTTTAGCAGGAGCCTTTTTCTTGGCTGGTGCTTTTTTCTTAGCGGGAGCTTTCTTTTTAGCAGGAGCCTTTTTCTTGGCTGGTGCTTTTTTCTTAGCAGGAGCTTTTTTCTTGGCTGGTTTCTTTTTAGCTTTTGCTTTTGCCTTAGCAGCAGCGGCTTTAGCTTTAGCAGCAGCTTTCTTCTTGTCCGCAGCAGCTTTCTTTCTCGCTTTAGCAGCAGCGGCTTTAGCTTTAGCAGCAGCTTTCTTCTTATCAGCAGCAGCTTTCTTCTTAGCTTTAGCAGCAGCTTTCTTCTCTGCAGCAGCTTTCTTCTTAGCTTCTTTAGCAGCCCAGTCTTTTTCAAACTTGGCAATTGCTTTTTCTAAAGCAGCTTGTTTAGTTGCTGCGGCTTTTGCATCAGCTAGTGCAGACTTAGTAGTGTCGTGAGCTTTAACGGCCTGATTAACTGCAGTCTTAGCCTTACGAACAGCTTCTTTAGCTTTCTTGGCAGCGGCTTTCGCAGCTTTGGTAGACTTACCCTTAGCTTTGTCAGCAGCAGCTTTCGCTTTGTCACCTGCTTTCTTGGCAGCATCACGAGCTTTCTTTACTGCGGCTGCAGCTTTCTTTTCTGCCGCTTCAAGTTGCTTCATAGTTGTACCCTTAGAAGCAGATTTTTTTACTGGTTTTTTAGCCATGGTCATTTCCCCTGTGTTGCGAGATGTTTTGATTAAAATTCAATCAAATTATACGGAAAGAAATTTAGAAAGTTAATAATTAATTATGCTAAAGTTGCAAATAACGAATCTTTTTTAATGTTTTTTAACAAAAATGAATGATAAAACGCAAAAAATATTTTTTTATACAACTTTTGGTTGTCATTTGTGTGAAAAAGTAGAGGCAATGCTAACTGAAATTTCACACCAGTATAAGGAGCAATTCCACTATCAAATTATTCCTTTCGATATTATTGATGATGATAAAATTTTTGAACGATATCGTTATTCAATTCCGGTTTTAAAAAAAGAAAATGAGGAAGAGGAATTAAACTGGCCATACGATTACGAACAACTTCGTCTTTGGCTAAATTTAAATTAGTGTCCGATATAAATTTAACTTCCCATCCACTACTTCGATTCTCTCTTAAACTGACCGCTTAAACCTTTTTAGAAGATACGGTAGTTGCTTTGTTCATATCTTCTAAAAGTTTCATTCTTACTTTTTAGGACTCTTTATTAACTTGACCATTATTGGCTAGTTCCTATCCTTTCTAATCGTAATCACTCGTCCTTGATGCAGATGCTTGACAAAGGTTGGGTTTGAACGTATGTTTCAAACAGTTGTTTGGAATTGATTGGGCAGGATAGTTAAAGCATGACTAAAACTGAGTCGACTAAGAGTCGGATACTGGATGCTGCAGAGCAGCTCTTTGCAGAGCGGGGCTTTGCGGAGACTAGCCTTAGAACGATTACCACGCGGGCAAGAGTGAATCTGGCCAGCGTCAATTATCATTTTGGCTCAAAAAAGTCCTTGATTCAGGCGGTATTCGACCGTTTTTTGCAGGATTTCACTAAAGAGCTGAGTCTTGAGTTGATGACTTTAGAGCAACTTGAGCCCGTTCAGCTTGAAGCAGAAAAACTGCTTAATGCTCTTATCAAGCCTTTGCTTAGTCTGAATTCACGTCGAGATAATGCAATTTCTATTTTTATGCGTCTATTGGGACGAGCTTATGCAGAAACACAAGGCCACCTTCGTCGGTATGTAACCGATAAATATGGTCATGTACTGGTTCGCTTTACTCATCTTTTCCAAAAAGGCTATCCCAGCCTGACCATCGACCAGATTTTCTGGCGATTGCACTACATGCTGGGCAGTATGATTTTTACTTTAGGTGGCAGTGAAGCATTACGTCAGATTTCACAGGCTGACTTTAATCGAGATTTGGGTGTTGAGGATGTGATCAAAGAAATGGTGCCATTCCTTGCAGCCGGTATGAAAGCGTAACGTTGAATAATTTTTGAGGTAATTTGAAATGATGGGTTTATTACAGATCGTTGTGATGTTGCTAGTGGTGGGCTTTTGCGCCTATCAGCGTATGGCAATGAAAAAAGCAATGATCATTAATGCTGCAGCTTTAGTTGTTTTATGGATTCATGGTGGGTTTACCTGGGGATTATTCATCTCACTACTGATCTTCGCAGTAGTTGCAACTTTCTATTTACTACCAGACTTACGAATTGACTGGATTTCCAGAAAAGCTTACTTGTTCATGCAAAAAGTATTACCGCCAATGAACGAGACAGAAAAAACAGCTTTAGAAGCTGGTGATGTTTGGTGGGAAGGCGATCTGTTCCGCGGAAACCCTGACTGGAACAAAATGCTGACTATCGCAAAACCTGCTTTGACTGAAGAAGAGCAATCGTTTGTGGATAATGAAACTGAAGAGCTGTGTTCTATGCTTGATGATTGGGACATTGTTCATAAGCGTAAAGATTTACCACCTGAAGTCTGGCAGTTCATCAAAGATAAAGGTTTCCTGGGAATGATTATTCCTAAAGAGTACGGTGGTAAAGGTTTCTCTGCACTTGCTCACTCGACGGTTGTAACCAAAATTGCAACGCGTAGCGGCAGTGCTGCTGTTACTGTCATGGTGCCTAACTCATTAGGACCAGGTGAGCTGTTACTGCATTACGGTACTCAAGAACAAAAAGATTACTATCTTCCTCGTTTGGCTAAAGGTGATGAGATCCCTTGTTTTGCTTTGACGTCACCAGTTGCCGGTTCTGATGCGGGTGCGATTCCGGATAAAGGTATTGTCTGTAAGGGTGAGTATCAGGGTAAAGAAGTTCTGGGTATTAAGCTGACCTGGAATAAGCGTTATATCACCTTGGCTCCAGTAGCTACTATCGTTGGCCTGGCATTTAAGCTTTATGACCCTGATAACCTAATTGGTGATAAAGAAGATTATGGTATTACCTGCGCCTTGATTCCTGCGGATCATCCTGGAGTTGAAATTGGTCAGCGTCACTTGCCAATGAATCAGGCGTTCATGAACGGTACGACTACTGGTAAAGATGTTTTCATTCCAATGGACATGTTGATTGGTGGTCAAGAGTTTGCCGGTCAAGGTTGGAGAATGTTGATGGAAAGCCTTGCTGCAGGCCGTTCTATTTCATTACCAGCGATGGGTACTGCGGTTGCTAAACTGTCCTATCGCATGACAGGCGCCTATTCATTAGTTCGTGAACAGTTCAAAACACCGATTGGTCGCTTTGAAGGTGTTGAAGAAGCCATGGCCCGCATTGCAGGTCTTGCTTATCGAACCGAAGCCAGTCGCGTGATGACTGCTGGAGCGGTTGATCTGGGCATTAAGCCATCAGTAGTATCTGCAATAGCGAAATATCACATGACAGAAATGGGGCGTGAAATCATGAATCATTCAATGGATATTCATGGTGGTCGCGCCATTATCATGGGTGAGCGTAATTACCTTGCCAATGGCTACATGAGTCAGCCAATTGGTATTACGGTTGAAGGCGCTAATATTCTGACCCGCAATCTGATGATCTTTGGTCAGGGTGCTATCCGTTGCCATCCTTATGTTTTCCGCGAAATGTTGGCAGCACAAATGGAAGACACTGAAGAAGGTGTTAAGCGTTTTGATAGTCTTCTGTTCCGTCATATCGGTTATGGTGTCAGTAATTTTGCACGGACCTTTGCTTTAGGTTTAAGTGCTTCTAAATTTGCCAATAAGCCTGTTGGCGGACAAACCGGTAAATATTACCAGCATTTGACTCGTATGAGTTCGGCATTAGCGTTAACCTCTGATATTGCCATGGGCATCTTAGGCGGTGACTTGAAGCGTAAAGAACGTTTATCAGCACGTTTGGCGGATGTATTGAGCCATCTGTATATGTGTTCAGCAGTATTAAAATACTATCAGGATAATGACCGTCCTTTAGCCGACCTGCCTTATGTAAAGTGGAACATGGAATACGGTCTGCATAAAATTCAGGAAGCATTCTACGACTTCTACGAAAACTTCCCGATAAAGGCTGTGGGTAAAGTCTTACGCTTCATTGCTTTCCCATACGGCAAAAGCTATTCCTACCCATCCGATAAGCTGGAGCAGGAAATTGTTAAGCCGATGATGCAAAACTGTGAAATCCGTGACCGTATTACTGAATATGCTTATGTCGGTAAAACTGCCGATGATGTCACAGGTCGAGTCGAGCTGGCGTTCCTGAAAGTATTGGCAGCTGATGAAGTACGTCGTAAGTTACGTAAAGCCATGAAGGCTGGTGAGCTGGACAAGCATGCTACCAATATGGAGCGTATTGAACAGGCGATTGAAAAAGGCATTATCAATCAGGAAGAGCAGCAGATGCTGGTCGATGCCGAAGAAGCTCGTATGGATGTGATTCAGGTGGATGACTATTCACACGAAGAAATCTCTGGCGTGGTTGAAGATAAGCCTAAGAAGAAAAAGGGGAAATCTGCCTAGTTGGCGGGATTGCTTGAAGAAGCAGGGCATTGGCCCTGCTTTTTTTATGCTTGATGTTCATCAAGAATCTATTAAGAGATAGAGAAAATGTTGGTCTAACCTGTCATCAAACCTTATCTTAGACCCTGAATATTTGGTATCCTTAAGGGATGAATAAAGATGGCCTAGCAGCCTGTGGTGCTTTTCGGCCCTATTGGAGTAGATATTATATGAGTCAGAAAGATAAATTAGTGATTTTCGATACAACCTTGCGTGATGGTGAGCAAAGCCCTGGCGCGTCAATGGACAAAGAAGAAAAACTGGAAATCGCTAAGCAGTTAGAGTTAATGAAGGTTGATGTGATTGAAGCCGGTTTTGCCATTGCCAGTCCTGGGGATTTTGAAGCGGTCAAACTAGTCGCGGATAACATTAAAGACAGCACCATCTGCTCACTTTCACGTGCAATGGAAAAAGATATTCAGGCTGCAGGAGACGCACTTAAAGGTGCAAACTCAGGCCGTATTCATACCTTTATTGCTACCTCGCCGTTGCACATGAAATACAAGCTGCAAATGGAGCCTGAGCAGGTCATCGAACATGCGGTTAAGTCTGTGAAGTTTGCGCGTAGTCTTTGTGATGATGTGGAATTCTCATGTGAAGATGCCGGTCGTTCTGAGTTGGACTTCATGTGTAAGATCATTGAGCAGGTGATTGATGCTGGTGCTCGCACTATCAATATTCCGGATACTGTCGGATATAACCTTCCAGACCAGTACGCGAATACTATCCAACAGTTGATCGAGCGGATTCCTAATTCAGATAAAGCTATTTTCTCAGTTCACTGCCACAACGATCTAGGTCTTGCTGTTGCAAACTCCTTGGCAGCAGTACAGAAAGGTGCTCGTCAGGTCGAATGTACTATAAATGGACTGGGTGAGCGTGCCGGTAACGCTTCTTTAGAAGAAGTGGTTATGGCTATCAAAACCCGTCCAGATTACTTCAATGTGGAAGTGGATATTGATACTCGCCATATTGTTCCTACTTCGCAATTGGTTTCTAAGATCACTGGTTTTGCTGTGCAGCCTAATAAAGCGATTGTTGGTGATAACGCTTTTGCGCATGAGTCTGGTATTCACCAGGATGGCGTATTGAAGCATCGCGAAACCTACGAAATTATGCGCGCAGAGGATGTGGGCTGGGCTAATAATCGTATGGTACTTGGTAAACACTCTGGACGTAATGCATTTAAGAGTCACTTGGCACAGTTAGGTGTGCAGTTTGATAACAATGAAGATTTGCATGATGCTTTTGTAGCTTTTAAGAAATTAGCCGACCAGAAGCACGATATTCTGGATGAAGATTTGCTAACGTTAGTAAAGCGCTAAGCTCGGTACTAACTTGTAATGACTGTCTGGAATCGTTCATATCTAGAAGCTATTGGCCTTCCTGTCTGGGTTTCCAGGCAGGGCGTTGCAGTTGACACAACGTCATCAGTTCATGATGTTCATTCAGAGACCAAAAGCGAATTAAGTGCAGAAGCCTCGGTTGATATTCGTCATGAAACGAATGTTGGTTTTGTGCTGCTTTCAGGCAATACACAGGCCAAAGCTTTCCTGCTGGCTACAGCTAATGAAGACTTGGAGCAGCTACAGAACAACTTCAAGGTTCTTCAGCAAGTCTGGACACAATGGCAAGACACAGAGTTGCCTTTGGCGTTGGTAAAGCTGGTAGAGCAAAGTGATTCAATGACAGATTTTGAGCCTATTAAAAGTCTTAAGGGTAAGCGAGTATTACTTTCTACAGACCAACCAGCCGAATTAGCCAACCTTACTACTGAACATGTTCCAAGCCTTAATTGGCAATCAGCCAATGATAAGAAAGGCTGGTGGCAACTGTTACAGAGTCTTGTCTAATCCAGTTGTTTTATTAAACACTCCACCCAATCAATCTATCATTCCTGCTAACAAATAGATGTTTTATCCCGATAATGACTATCATGTGCGCCAGCTGACCGATGCTGATTTAGAGCAGGTGTGTGCCATTGAAAACAGAGCCTACAAACTACCTTGGTCCGAAAAAATTCATGCACAGTGTATCGAGTCAGGCTATCCCAGCCTGGTATTGGAGCAGGGCGGCGAAATTATTGGGTATGCCATTTTTAACTACTTGTATGATGAATGCCATCTCATGAACATTGTTACCGACCCTGGCTTTCAAGGCCTGGGAGTGGCGAGTGTATTAATTTCAGCTATGTATGAAAAGGCAAAAGAGGCAGGGATGATCAAGGTCATACTGGAAGTTCGTGCATCAAATCGGGTAGCGATTGATTTTTATCATAAGCAGGAGTTTGTAGAGATAGGCCTTCGCAAAGAATACTATAAGACAGCAGATGGTAGAGAGGACGCACTGGTAATGGAAAGACTGCTTTAAGGAACTGATACCTCTACCGCTTTATTTGACTTGTTTGTAGTTAAAAAGACTTCAAATTGTTCTGTGACTAAAGGTCTGCTATACCAATAGCCTTGAATTTCTTCACAACCTTTTTCTTTTAAGAATTCTAGCTGCTCTTGTGTTTCAACACCTTCTGCAATT
The DNA here is from genome assembly GCF_002838765.1 of Kangiella profundi. NCBI lineage: Bacteria > Pseudomonadati > Pseudomonadota > Gammaproteobacteria > Kangiellales > Kangiellaceae > Kangiella > Kangiella profundi. The sequence continues at coordinate 757,177 of NZ_CP025120.1, forward strand.
GTGGTTTTATGCAGGCTATGAGCCATTTGAATAATTGCTGTAACAATTGCCTGATCATCTATATCAGTCACAATATCTTTGATGAAAGACTGATCAATTTTCAGTTTATGTACAGCAAAGCGTTTAAGGTAACTCATAGACGAGTAACCAGTTCCAAAGTCATCGATTGAAACCTTGAAGCCTTGTTGGCTGAGTGCATCAATAGTTTTTCCTGCTACTTCAGGATCTTTTAACGCTACTGCTTCAGTCAGTTCGATTTCGATATTACTAGGTGAAACGCCAGCTTCCTGAATAATATTTGAAATGCGTTCTACCAGATTTTGTTGATGGAATTGCAGTGCAGAAATATTGATTGCAACGATTATTTCGGGAAGGCCTTTGCTTAGCCATTGTTTTTGTTGTGTGGCTACTTGCTGCAATACCCACTCGCCAATTTTCACAATTAAACCATTCTGCTCTGCAAGTGGAATAAATTCTGCTGGAGAGATTGCTCCCCATTCTGGATGCTCCCAGCGTAGAAGAGCTTCTGCTCCGACTATGGCGTTATCAGTCAGGCTGAGTTGTGGCTGATAAACCAGGTGAAATTGATCATTACTCAGAGCATCTTTCAGTGCCGCTGATAATTGTAATGACCGAAGTGAATGTTCCTGCATTTCCTGAGCAAAGAATCTAAAAGAATTACGACCATCCTGTTTAGCACGGTACATTGCCGCTTCTGCTCGCATCATTAACTTAACTGCACTGTTGCCATCATTTGGCGATAGAGCTAGTCCGATTGAGGTGCTTACTGAGAGTGCGTGTGAGTTGAATTTAATTTTACGCTGAATATTTTCAAGTAGCTTTTTAGAAATGATAGCAGCAGAGTGTTCGCTAGTGGCCGGAAGAACCGCAGCAAATGTATCTCCAGCAATTCTAGAAATAATTGATTGTTTACCAAGCTCAAAGCGTAATCGGTTAGCAACTTCTATTAAAATCAAATCACCAACTTGATGCCCAAGAGAGTCGTTAATAGTTTTAAAGTTATCCAGATCGAGCCATATTACTGTCATGGTCTGTTTCTGTCTAAAGCTATCATCTAATAACTGCTGAAGACGCTCTTCGAGCATTTCCCGTTTTAACAAACCTGTTAGCTGGTCGTAATTTGATAGCTGATGTATTTTTTCTTCAGCGATTTTCTTGAGAGTAATATCTTCCTTGTGAGCAACATAATTAATGATTTTACCTTGTTCATTACGAACTGGATAAATCATGGCAAATTCTGTGTATTGAGAACCATCCTGACGTTGACTGATGAGTTCTCCTCGCCATGCTTCTCCTCTTGCCAATTGTCGCCAGATACCTTTAAAGGTTTTGTCAGGGTCATTCTCGGCACTAAACTCTATGGGGCTTTTCCCAATCGCTTCTTGCTCACTAAAGCCAGTCGTTTCGGTAAAGGCTCGATTAACATATTGAATTTTTCCATCTGTGTCTGTAATAAGAACAGGGTATGGATTTTGATCGATGCCAGTGGAAAGGCGGCGTATGGTTGTATCCTGCCAGCGCTGTTTAATTAGATTCCAGATGGTATTTGCTAGTATTTGTAGAGTTTCAACATCCTGCTCATTATAGTCAGTCGCTTTATTGCCAACCCCAACCATCATTGTTACTTTGTTATTTTCTATAACTGGTAAGCTAATAAATCGTTTTAAATAAGCATGTCCATCGGGTAACCCCTTTTTAGCACTACTATCCTGATAATTATTGATAACTACCGGACGCTTAGTGCGAATTGAATCAGCCCATATACCAGCCTGATCAATTGGATAGTGATTTTCAAAATTTGCTGTACAGTGGTGGGCCAGAGTATTGGTAGACCAAGTAACAATTTTGATTATTTTTTGGGTCTCATCAATAAAGTGAATAAATGCGATGGAGCTATCGGTAAGATTTTCTGCAGTATCTACACTGTGTTGCATAAAGTGTTTTTCACCTCCTACATGGAGGTGGTTCTGAAGCTCTAAAAGGTGTTTATTAAGCTTTGCTTCATGAGCAATTTGTTGCTCGAATTCAATAGTACTACTAATGTCACGTGAGAGTATTAAAAACGTTGGGGGGTTCCCAGCTTGTGAAGCCTTTCGAGCAATTGATAGTTCAAAGGTATGCTCGCCAATTTGAGTATTTAACTTAATTCTTGCTCCTCTCGAGATACCGATTTTGTCTGCTACTTCCATGGCTTCAAAGCAGGTTTTGGCGGCTTCTTTACTCATAACCTGCTTGATGTTTTTACCCACCAGGTTTTCTGGCTTATCAATAAGCAGCTTGGGATCGCTGGAGTGAATCTCCACATGATTTCCCTTGGCATCAACCTCAACGAGAATGTCTGGAAGCGTATCAATTGTCGCAGATAGCTTTGCCTGAAGTTGTAACATGTTTATAAAGGGGCTTTGCACTGTTTCGACAAATAAACCTCTATATAGAAAACTAAAAGCAATAACTTTATAGACGTGTCCAATCAGGTTATACATATCCGATACGTTAGCATACAGAGTGAAAAAGAACTCACTCATGGCCATTGTTACCGCGGCAGCTACTAGCCAGTTGACGCCAAATTCTCTTACATGGCTTAGCTGTTTAATGAGCAAGAATCCTGAAAACAAGTAAATGCCAATCAATACATATTCGGTAATTACCTTAAAACTTGTTAGCCCTTCTCCCGGAATAAATGTGGCTGGGACTGACTGGGGGAAGTAGAGAAACCAAATATGAAAGAGTGCAACTATAATCAAAGCTAGGACCAGCCAGAAGTAGCGTGAAATCTTAGTTAGTTTTTGCTCGACTTTGTAGCTAATGCAGGCCACAAATAATAATGTCAGAGCCATCATAAATCTTGCAGCCAGCCAGAAGTTAATAGCTTTTTCAGGGCCACTTGGTGTAATAAATGGGGGCATACCCTGATAAGAAATTGTATGGGTAATATCCAAATGGAGAACTGTGAGAGCTCCTGTACCTAATATTATAACCTTGGGGCTGGGTTGAAATTTCTGAGTAACCCAGGCAATACCGAACACCATGCAGGCAACGGCTATTGCAATAATTTCGAGGGTGGTATGGAGTGGTAGGTATGAGGCAAGACCTCGACTTAGCTCAGGTTCGGGTAAAACCAGAACAATACCCATTGAGATGACTAATGTAATAACCCAGGCTGACACGGAGCGGTCAGAGCTTTGAAGACTTCTGAGCTTTGTTAGCATACTTATCGGGTCATCCCCCTTTTGGCAAAGTAGAAGCAGAATCTAGTTATGCTTTTTAGTACTGCATCTACGTAACACTGTTTATAGCAGTTTATTAGGAAATGCTCAACTAATCTTGAAATTTGCTGCAGTGTTGGAAATTAGTTGGAGAGCTCTTAGGACATAATGAATATAAGTCTTTTGCAGAGGATAAGCTTGACACAGACTTCTAAATAACTAGCCTAGTGGCAACTACTCGGTACTTTTAAAACCAAATTATGCAGCAAAAAATTACAGAATGGCTGAAAAATCATGGCGTTGAGTTTTCGGACATAACAGCGCTTGCTTCAGTATTGGGGCTTATCGTCCTGATATCTGTAGTGGTTCACTTGATTCTACATCGTGTGGTTCTGCGCTTTGTGGAGAATAGAGCTCGCCAGTCCAAGAAGCTTTGGAAGCGCTCTTTATTCGAAAATAAGCTGTTTAACCGCTTTGCTCTGATGATTCAGGGTATCATAATCTATATTCAGGCGGGACTCTGGTTAATGCCAGAATCTATTGTCTTGAACTGGATTCAGACCATTACCCTGTTGTGGATCCAGCTCTTTGCCTTGCTAACCATCTTCTCGTTTTTAGATGCGCTTTATTTAATGGGGCAAAAGAAAACTGAAGCCAAGGCATTGCCACTAAAAGGTATATTCCAGAGCATTAAAATTGTGGCGGTGTTGGTAGTCGCCATTTTGGCTATTTCAATTTTAGCCGGAAAATCTCCAATACTGATTCTGAGTGGCTTAGGGGCCATGACGGCAGTAGTTATGTTAGTGTTCAAGGATCCTATTCTTGGTCTGGTTGCGGGCATTCAACTATCTGCCAATGATATGCTGGAAGTGGGTGACTGGCTGGAAATGCCGCAATATGGTGCTGATGGTGATGTGATTGAAATTGGACTGACAACGGTCAAAGTTCAGAATTGGGATAAGACCATTACTACCATTCCAACCTATGCCTTAATTTCAAACTCATTCAAAAACTGGCGCGGAATGATGGAGTCGGGTGGGCGACGGATCAAGCGTTCGGTGCTGATTGATTCCAGCAGCGTTGAGTTTTTATCCGATCAGGTTATTGAGAAATTAAGTAAGTCAAAGTTATTAGCTCCTTATCTCCAGCAGAAACTTGATGAAGTCAAAAAGTACAATGAAGAGAACGGGGTGGATATGTCCTTAAGAATTAATGGTCGTCGTTTGACCAATCTTGGGACTTTCAGAGCTTATTTATTGAATTATCTAAAAAATCACGCTCAAATCCATCAAGAGCTGACTTTAATGGTTCGTCAGCTAGAAGCTTCTGCCAATGGGATTCCTTTGGAAATTTATGCCTTTACCAAGACTACTGACTGGGCTGTTTATGAGGGCATTCAGTCAGATATTTTTGATCATATTTTTGCGGTGCTGCCTGAATTTGGCCTGAGAGTGCATCAGTCACCAACTGGCTATGACGTCAGATCTCTGGCATTTGCCAGGGATGGAAGGGGACATGATCAACCAGCAACTGGGGCAAAAGCTGAACAAAATAAATCCAGCTAATTGCCGTTCAAACTATGACAACGGGCGGCAAACGCTTATAATTGCCGCCTTATTGCTTCCGCCCATGTTTTACCTAAGAGAGTCGCATGTCGAAAACTGATTCAAAACTCGTGTCTCAAATTGAGAATCGCCGTACTTTTGCCATTATTTCACACCCGGATGCCGGTAAAACGACCATTACCGAAAAGGTTTTGTTGTTCGGAAACCAGATCCAGGAAGCCGGCGTAGTAAAAGGGCGTGGTGGTAAGCATGCGACTTCAGACTGGATGGAGCTGGAAAAACAGCGTGGTATTTCGGTTACTACTTCGGTGATGCAGTTTCCTTACGGTGGCCGTACTGTCAACCTGTTGGATACTCCAGGACACGAGGACTTCTCTGAGGATACTTATCGAACTTTAACTGCCGTTGATTCGGCGTTGATGGTTATTGATGCGGCAAAGGGTGTGGAAGCCAGAACCATTAAGTTGATGGAAGTTTGTCGCTTACGTGATACCCCTATCATTACCTTTATGAACAAGATGGATCGCGATATTCGTGATCCAATTGAGCTGCTGGATGAAGTTGAAGATGTCTTAAAAATTAACTGCTCCCCAGTAACCTGGCCCATCGGCATGGGTAAGCAGTTCAAAGGTGTTTACCATATCCTTGAAGATAAGACCTACCTTTACCAATCTGGTCAGGGTCACAAGATTCAGGAAGAGCGGATCATTGAAGGTTTGGATAACCCGGAACTTGATGAAGCTGTGGGCTATCTGGCTAACGATTTACGTGAAGAGTTAGAGCTTGTACAGGGCGCCAGCCACGAGTTTGATTTACAGGAATTTCTGGAAGGTAAGCTAACGCCAGTCTTTTTCGGTACGGCACTGGGTAACTTCGGGGTTAACCATATGCTGGATGGCCTGGTTAAATGGGCTCCTTCACCATTAGCCCGTGAGGCGGATGAGCGTATGGTTGAGGCGACCGAGCCAACCTTTTCTGCCTTCGTTTTCAAGATTCAGGCCAACATGGATCCACAGCACCGCGACCGTATTGCTTTCGCCAGAATTTGCAGTGGTAAGTACACCAAAGGGATGAAAATGCGTCATGTGCGTTTAAACCGTGATATGACGGTCAGCAATGCGTTGACCTTCCTGGCTGGTGATCGTGAGCATCTCGAAGAAGCCTATGCTGGCGATATCATCGGTTTGCATAATCATGGCACCATTCAAATTGGTGATACCTTTACTGAAGGCGAGGTTATGAAGTTTAAGGGCATTCCAAACTTCGCTCCTGAATTGTTCCGTCGCGTTCGTCTACGCGACCCTTTGAAGAATAAAGCGCTTATCAAAGGTTTGGTTCAGTTATCCGAAGAAGGTGCAACTCAGGTGTTCCGCCCGCAAAATTCAAATGACCTTGTGCTTGGTGCGGTCGGTGTGCTGCAGTTTGATGTGGTTGCGCATCGCCTCAAAAACGAATATAAAGTGGAATGTATCTATGAGCAGGTAAATGTCTCAACGGCACGCTGGGTAGAGTGTGACGATGAGAAGAAGTTTGAAGAGTTCAAGCGTAAGAATGCCGATAACCTGGCTCTGGATGGAGGGGACAACTGGACTTATTTAGCACCGACCATGGTTAATTTGAACTTAGCCATTGAGCGTTGGCCAGATGTTCGATTCTTTGAAACACGCGAGCACTAGGTCAGTCGACATAAATCCTGTGCTGCAATGGAAAGGGTAGAGAATATAGGATGTTCAGACCAAAGCGCAAAGAACCTGAAATTAAGTTATTCGACAGTCATTGTCATCTAGACTTCCCGGTTTTTGATAAAGACCGGGATGCCATTCTTAGCACCATGCATAAAGTCGGAATCGAGGGTATCCTGATTCCCGGCGTCACACAGGATAAGTGGCGCTACCTGCGACAACTAGCGGCATTAAGACCTGATGTCCATGTTGCTCTGGGCTTACACCCCATGTTTCTAAAAGAGCATAAAAAACAACACCTACACGATCTTGAATTGGCTGTGACGGTTAATAATCTTTCGGCAATTGGTGAAATTGGTCTTGACTACTATGAAAAGGAAGCGGATCGAAAGACTCAGATTTCCTTATTCAAGGCACAAATTGAAATTGCTAAGTCAGCTGGCCTTCCAGTGATTTTGCATGTTCGTAAGTCTCATGAAGATATTCTGCTGTATTTAAAGACTTTGCACTTTGAACACGGCGGCATTGTGCATGCTTATAATGGCAGTATGGAGCAGGCAAAGCGCTATCGCGACTTTGGCTTTAAACTCGGTTTTGGCGGTGCCATGACCTACCCAAGAGCGGTAAAACTTCGTGCCTTAGCTGCCGAATTGCCTTTATCTGATATAGTTCTGGAAACGGATGCGCCAGATATGAAACCCTATAATTATACAAAAGACCATAACACCCCTCTGAATATCTTTCAGAATTTCAATAGCTTAGTTGAATTGCGAGAAGAGCCTGCGCATGAAATTGCAACTGCAACGACTCAAAACAGTAAGCAAATATTGGGTATTCAGTAAGCAAAATCTCGTTATTTCACATTTATCTAAAGACCCTGTTGTTATTGGTTAAGTTTTAAGCTATAACAATTCGCGGTTTGCCTTTAGAAGGCTAACCGTCCTATAGCTGAAATATAACTAAACATAAACTAACAATAACGGGGTTTAAAAATGGATAAAAAATCTATTTTCCCGCCTGCCAAAAAGCTGATGATCGCCACTGCAGTTCTTTCTGCGGTGAGCTTTAATAATGCTGTTTTGGCGGCAGAAGAGGAAGAAGCGGAGAGCATTGTTGTAACAGGTTCTCGTATTCGTCAGGCACAAGCTGAAGGTGCTAATCCGGTAAAAGTCTTAGATAGAGCAACTCTAGATCAATCTGGTTTAAAAACCATTGGCGACATTCTAGCCCAGTTGCCAGGTTCAGGTTCTGCACTGAATACTCGATTCAATAGTAGTGGTAACTTCGGTTTCCCACCAGATGGTGGTGGTGTAGGCGCTGGTGCAGCTCAGGTTGCATTACGTCACTTGGATGCTAAAAGAACATTGGTGCTGGTTGATGGTCAGCGCTGGGTTAACGGTTCTTCAGCATCGGGGGTATCAAACTCTGTTGACTTAAATACGATACCTATCAGTATTATCGATCGAGTTGAAATTCTAGAAGATGGCGCTTCATCAATTTACGGTTCTGATGCAATTGCTGGTGTTGTAAATATCATTACTCGTAAAGATTTCGAAGGAATGGAGATCAATGCCTATGGTGGCATGTTTGATGAAGGTGATGGTGAAACCGGCCAATTTGATATTTCATTTGGTGCAAACTCAGATCGCCTGAATGTCTTTTTCAACGTCAGCCATTACGATCAACAGTCAGTAAAAGCACTGGACCGTGAGTTATCAAAAGTGCCTGTACCTTATACTGGCGTAACTCGTGGTAGTTCTGGTACTCCTCAAGGTCGTTTCTTGTTTGTTGACCCTAACGATCAAGTGAACGACTTGACTATTAACGATGGTGTTACCGGGATTCCTACCTATGATGTAAGTAACCCCGGTGGTCCTAACGACGACTTCCATGCGTTCACAAACAATGATCGTTTCAATTTCTCAACATACAATTTGTATGTCACACCAAGTCAACGCACCTCTATCTTTGGTCAGGTGAATTATCAAGTTTCTGATAATGTTAGTTTCTATACTAAGGCCATGTACAATAACCGAAAATCAACAAACCAGGCTGCTCCCGAGCCAATTTTCATTGGTCCAGATGCTGGCACAGGTGGTTTGGCTGATACGGTCGGTATTCACGAAACCAATCCCTATAACCCATTTGGTTTTACTCTGGATGAGAATAACTTAATCTTTATTGGACGTCGTCCGTTAGAGGGTGGCCCTCGTGTGTTCAAGCAAAATGTTGATACCACATTTATTGCAATGGGCTTTAATGGTAGCTTCATGGCTGGCGATAATGACTATTATTGGGACGTTAACTACAGTCACGGTAAGAATGACGCACAGCAGACCACTTATGGTAGCTACAATATCCGCCGAATTAAAAATGCCCTTGGACCTTTAGCTGACTGTCAGGCATTAGAAGGTTGTGTGCCATTGAACCTAACCGGTGGTCAGGGTGATGGTTCTGGAACTATTACTCGTGAAATGCTGGATTATATTCAGCCTGTCATGACAGATGTCAGCGATAATGTTATTGATACCTTCTCAGCAAACATTTCAGCGGACCTATTTGAAATGCCTGCAGGTTATTTCTCTTTCGCAGCCGGTATTGAGTCACGCGAGTATCGTGGTTCTTACCAGCCTGATGGGCTGGTTGTTGCCGGCGAAAGTAATGGTGTTCCATCAACACCAACTCGTGGTGAGTATGACGTTGATGAATATTATGCAGAGTTTAAAGTGCCATTGCTAAAAGATATGGCAGCGGCCGAAGAGCTAACTTTAACATTGGCTGCTCGCAACTCTGACTACAGTACCTTTGGTTCTGAAACAACAACTAAGTTTGGCGCTCTGTGGCGTGTAACTGATGAGTTTATGATTCGTGGTGCTGTATCCGAAGGTTTCCGAGCGCCAAGTATCGGTGAGCTTTATGCCGGTGCTTCACGTTACGATGCAACCCTAACTGACCGCTGCTCAAACTATGTTGGTACACAATTCCAAGAAGATTGCGAAGCGTTAGGCATTCCTGACACTTATCAGCAAACTAATCCTCAGATCTCTATCACAACTGGTGGTAATCCAGATCTTGATGCAGAGCGTTCTGATAGCACTACTTTTGGTTTCGTTTATAGTCCTGGTTGGGCAGCAGAAGCTGATTGGATCAACTCTTTAGATTTCAAAGCTACTTACTACAACCATGAAATTGAAGGTGCTGTGCAGGCAATTGATGCGCAGACTCAGTTGAACCTCTGTATTGAAACTCAAAACCCTGAGTATTGTAATGGAATTAGCCGCACTGCAGGTGGTGCTATTAATGGCTTCAATAACCGTCTGGTTAATATCGGTGTGATAGAAACCTCTGGTTACGATTTTAATATAAGCTATGTCAGCCCACAGTATGACTGGGGTACATTGAATGTTGATTGGACGAACACTATCGTCAATGAATACATTGAGGAGTCATTAGGACTTCGTGAAGATATCGCTGGTATTGAGCGCAATGACTCTGGTATTCCTGAGTGGAAGTCAATGATTAGTACTACCTGGAAGCGTAATGACTGGAGTTTAGGTTGGACAATGCGCTATATCGATAGTTTGACTGAATCTTGCTCAGATACTTTGGATAATACACCTAACAGTTTAACTGCTTTAGGTTTATGTTCGAACCCAGGTGCTACCGATGCTGAATCAACCAATGAGTTAGATTCTCGTTTGTACCACGATCTTCAGTTTACTTATTATCCTGAAATTGATGGTATGGACATGGAATTAACCCTTGGTATCAACAATGCACTAAACGAAGATCCACCAGCTTGTTTCAGCTGCTCTCTGAATGGTTATGACCCATCGGTCTACGATCCTGAAGGTAGCTTCAGCTATCTATCAATTAGAATGAAGTTCTAGTTGTTGCAGGTAAGTTGGGGAATGGGGCTTCGGCCCCATTTTTTATGTCTTGTTGAAGTTGAACATTGGAAAATACTGCTGTTTGGTTTAATCTGAGCTCATCCTACAGCAAATACTAATGGCATCATGTCCTCAACTTTATCCTCGTTTCAATTATTGGATTTATTAAAAAAAGCAAACTGGATTTCCGAGGAGCAATTTCAGGCGTCCAGAATTCACTTGCGACAAGTGAATCCCAAGCTGCATCCTATCGAGCAAGTTGCCGATCTTTCCTTAACTCGTCACGACGATCACCGAAGCATCATTGATGAGGAGCTGCTCACCCAGTTTGTTGCAAAACTGTATAAGTTACCTTATGAAAAAATTGATCCGTTAAAAATTGATGTGGATGGCGTAACCAGAGTGATGTCTCTTGCCTATGCACAACGGCATAATATTTTGGTCATTCATGTTGATAAAGATGCCGAGGTTGTCAAAGTTGCTGTGATGTATCCTGAAGACTTGTCCTGGCGCGAAAGCCTTGAGCAGGTTTTAAGAATGAAAATCGTGCCGGTGATGGGCAATCCAGCACTAATTAAACGCTACCAAAAAGAATTTTATCTGCTTTCGGCTTCTGTAAAAGGCGCCAACGACATAAAGCTACAAAAAGATAATACTGTAACTAATCTTGAACAGCTCATTGAGCTTAAAGGAGCCGAAGAGGCTGACGCTAATGACCAGCACATTGTTCAGATTGTTGATTGGTTATTGCAGTATGCATTTAAAGAGCGAGCCAGTGATATTCACATTGAGCCTAGACGAGAAGTAGGCAGAATACGTTTTCGAATTGATGGTGTTTTACATAAGGTTTATGAACTGCCCATATCAATCACCCATGCGGTAATCTCACGACTAAAAATTCTTGGTCGCATGGATCTTGCAGAGCGTCGTAAACCTTTGGATGGTCGTGTTAAAACCAAAAGTCCTGATGGTTCTGAAATTGAACTACGTTTATCGACGCTACCAACTGCTTTTGGTGAAAAATTTGTTGGACGTATTTTTGATCCAACCGTATTAACTCGTAATTTTGATGAGCTTGGTCTTGAAGCAGAAACTGAAGCGACCTGGCGCGATATGATAAGTCAGCCGACGGGTATTGTTCTGCTTACTGGTCCCACTGGGTCAGGTAAAACAACAACTCTGTATACATCACTTAAACTGCTGGCCACGCCTGAAGTAAATATCTGTACGATAGAAGACCCTATTGAAATGGTTGATCCAAACCTTAACCAGATGCAGGTTCACCATGATATTGATTTGGACTTTGCAGCGGGGGTCAGGGCTTTGCTTCGACAGGATCCTGACATCATTATGATAGGTGAGATTCGTGATAAAGAAACGGCTCAGATGGCGGTGCAGGCAGCTTTGACCGGTCACCTTGTGATATCAACGCTGCACACCAACGATGCACCTTCGGCGATGACCCGTCTGATCGAGATTGGTGTTGAGCCCTATTTATTAAATGCAACCATGCTTGGGGTGATGGCACAGCGCCTGGTTCGTACTTTATGCAAATATTGCAAAGAAGAAGTTTCAACCGATCCCCTGGCGTGGAAAGCTTTGGTAGGAGAAAACCAAAAAGTACCGATGCCTGAAAAAATATTTCACCCCGTTGGCTGTGATCGTTGTCGACACACGGGCTATCAGGGACGACAGGGCATTTATGAATTACTAAAAGTCACTGATGATCTTAAAACATTGGTTTATGAAGGGGCACAAATTCGTCAATTACGAAAGCAGGGGATTGCCGATGGCATGAACCTACTAAGAGTCAGCGGTGCTTATAAAGTTGCCGCAGGTTTAACAACCATCGACGAAGTTTTAAGAGTAGCTCCTAGAGATACTAAATAGCTTTTGATTGGATACGGTTTAGAGTTCAAAGGCTGATGTAAATATCAGCCTTTTATTTTTCAGTATCATCTTGAGATTTGTCGCTTTCGGTTTCAGCAAGTGCTTCATCAGTTCCTAGAATGTTTTCTTCATCCTGACCATTGTCACCAATTTCCTCACCTTCCTGCATTGACTCTGTTTCAGGGTCTACCAGCTCGGAACCACCTGCCTTAGGTTCGGCTACTTGCTTGAGCACCTGATAGTACATGCGGATATTGTTCACGTATTTAACTGGCTCATCCCCTCGGGCATACCCATAGCGGGTTCTTGAATACCATTTCTTCTGACGAAGCAGAGGCAGGTATTCTTTAACATCCAGCCACTTATCAGGATTGGCTCCGTCACCTTCTGCCAGACGACGTGCATCTTCAAGATGGCCAAAACCCACATTGTATGCAGCCAGTGCAAACCAGGTTCGGTCTGGCTCTTCAATACGATCAGGTATCTTTTCTTTAACCAGGCGTAAATAATCTGCTCCGCCTAAAATGCTTTGCTCCGCATCAAGACGGTTTTTAACACCAAGCTGTTTGGCGGTATTGAGGGTTAGCATCATCAAACCCCTTACGCCGGTTGGAGAGCGGGCGTGAGGTTCCCAGTGAGATTCTTGATAGCCCATGGCGGCCAGCAAACGCCAGTCCAGGTCATTCGCGGCTGCTTCGTAGAAATAAGGACGATATTTATCCAGTTTGTCTTCTATGGCCCGGAGAAACTCTCGATTGCCAACATAATCGAATTTGGACAAGTGGCCATAGTAACGCTCTGTCAGGTAGGCCAAAGTTCCGTCACCACGAATTTTTGAGAAAAACTCAATCGCTTTAATATACAAGCTATTGTCTGTGCCTTTCGGGAAAGCCCAGGCCAATGGTTCAGGTTCAGATATGCTAAAGGCTACTGCCAGCTCCGGTTGAACCTGGCGAGCCAGCTGCAGCTCATTAGAGTCTACAATGGTGTAATCGAAGGTACCGTCCAGCACACCATCTAGCAGGTCCTGTGGCGTCAAATCAGAACGCTCCGTCCAGCTTAAGTTGGGGTAATCTTGTTGTGCATTCAACAGTTCCTCTGAGTGGGAGCTGTTGGCAACTACGGTCAGGTTTTTATCAACCTGGCTGAAGTCGCGAGGACGATCATTGCCTTGCTTGTAAACAAGCTTACTGGTTATTTCCTGATAGGGTGGGCCAAAGCGAAGATATTCTTCACGCTGTTTAGTAACTGTTAATCCAGCTGCCGCAAAATCAGCTCGACCACTGGAAACTTCACGCAAAATCTTGGCGATATCGTTTTCGGTCACAATCTGAACCCGCACACCGAGTTCATCCGCAAATAACTTTACCAAATCATATTCAAATCCGCTGAAACCCTCTTCACCGACATACATGGTGGTGGGAGATATGCGAGTATAAACTTTGATGTAACCTTGCTGCTGAACGCTTTCCAGCTGGTTTTTGGGTTCTTCGGTACAGCTTGTCAGAAACAAAGCAGACACGATAACTAGCGCTAAACCGAGTAACTTAATTGTAAGGCCTTGATTCATTTAGAAAATTATAATCTCAGCGGTTGTTTGCCAACATTATGACGGCAATAAGCCAAAAAGTGCAAATTAAAGCATTCAATTTCCCCTTTAGGACTTATCAATAACAGCCATTTAGAGTAAAATTTGCGCTCTTTCGCAATTCCTCCAGATTTACAGTCGAGATTGGTATGCTCATATTACGCGGTAACCCTGCCTTTTCTAATTTTCAAAAAGCACATTTACTCAAAGAAGCGTCATCTATCAGTTCGCAAGTTATTGATATTTATGGTGAATACGTACACTACGTGGATACCAACAGCGAGTTGGCTGATGAAGAATTGAAGATTCTTGAACGATTATTGGAATACGGCCCAAGCCGACCAGCCAGTGAGCATACTGGGCAGCGCTTGATTGTGGTACCACGCCCAGGAACCATTTCGCCATGGTCTTCGAAAGCAACCAACATCGCGCAAAACTGTAGTCTGGACAAAGTTGAGCGTATCGAGCGTGCAGTTGCGGTCTATTTCAAGACTAAAGATGGCGCTGAATTGGATGCTGATGTGGTTGCTCAACTAAAGCCACTTATTCATGACCGCATGACTCAGTCGGTATTCACTGAGCACAGTCAGGCGGAAGTTTTATTTGAACAGCACCAGCCGAAACCTTTGGCTCATGTCGATATTTTAGGTGGTGGCCGTAATGCACTGGTCAAAGCCAACACTGACATTGGTCTGGCTCTGGCGGAAGACGAAATTGATTATCTGGTAGAGAGTTTTACTAAATTGGGTCGTAATCCATCGGACGTTGAGCTGATGATGTTCGCCCAGGCAAACTCTGAGCACTGTCGCCACAAGATTTTTAATGCATCTTGGACTATTGATGGCATTGAGAAAGAGATGTCATTGTTCAAGATGATCAAAAACACCTATCAGGTTAACTCTGAAGGTGTGCTGTCAGCTTATAAAGATAATGCTGCCGTATTTGAAGGCTTTACCGCGCATCGTTTCTTCGCCAACGCGGAAACCAATGAATACCAATATCACTTAGAGCCTGTTCACGTACTGTGTAAGGTCGAAACCCATAACCACCCAACCTGTATTTCGCCATACCCAGGTGCTTCTACTGGCTCTGGCGGTGAAATTCGTGATGAAGGCGCAACCGGTATTGGTGGCAAACCAAAAGTTGGCTTGACTGGCTTTACTGTTTCAAACCTTAAACTACCCGGTTATATCCAGCCTTGGGAAACGGATTACGGTAAGCCTGAGCGTATCGTTACTGCATTGGATATTATGCTTGAAGGCCCGATTGGTGGCGCCAGCTTCAATAACGAGTTTGGTCGTCCGGCAGTGAACGGTTATTTCCGTACTTTCGAAGAAGAATTCGACTTTGAGTACGGAAAGGAAGTACGCGGTTACCACAAGCCAATTATGATTGCAGGCGGTATGGGTAACATCCGTGAGCAGCATGTTGAGAAAAAAGAAATTAAGCCAGGTTACAAAGTGATTGTACTGGGTGGTCCAGCGATGTTGATTGGTCTTGGCGGTGGTGCTGCATCATCGATGGCCTCCGGTTCCAGTCA
Source organism: Kangiella profundi (assembly GCF_002838765.1). Classification (NCBI taxonomy): domain Bacteria; kingdom Pseudomonadati; phylum Pseudomonadota; class Gammaproteobacteria; order Kangiellales; family Kangiellaceae; genus Kangiella; species Kangiella profundi. The sequence continues at coordinate 772,559 of NZ_CP025120.1, forward strand.
GGAAGATTTAGATTTTGCTTCGGTACAGCGTGACAATCCTGAAATGGAGCGTCGTTGTCAGGAAGTGATAGACCGTTGCTGGGCAATGGGTGAGAAAAACCCAATCGAATTTATTCATGACGTTGGCGCGGGCGGCTTGTCGAACGCGATTCCAGAATTAGTACATGATGGCGAGCGCGGCGGTAAGTTCGAATTACGCCGTGTGCCAAATGCTGAAAAAGGCATGGCGCCTGTTGAAATCTGGTGTAACGAAGCACAGGAACGTTATGTCTTAGCGGTATCTCCTGACAACCTTTCAAAGTTCGAAGAAATCTGTGGTCGTGAGCGTTGCCCATTTGCAGTGGTTGGCGAAGCGACAGAAGAACTACACCTTGAGCTAAACGATCAACACTTTGATAACAAACCTGTGGATTTACCAATGGATATTCTATTCGGTAAGCCACCAAAGATGCATCGTGAAGCGACTACGTTGGCAGCACCGTCAACAGCACTTCCTCAAGTTGATGACATCAATGAAGCCGTTGACCGTATTCTGGCGCTACCAGCGGTTGCGGATAAAACTTTCCTGATTACGATTGGCGACCGTACCGTTGGTGGTATGGTGTCGCGCGATCAGATGGTTGGCCCATGGCAGGTTCCAGTGGCTGACTGTGCGGTAACTACATCAACTCATAACAGCTACACTGGCGAAGCCATGGCGATGGGTGAACGTACTCCTGCAGCATTGCTTGATAGTGCGGCTTCTGCGCGTATGGCAGTTGGTGAAGCGGTTACCAATATTGCTGCTGCAAAGATTGATGACATTAAAAAGATTCGCCTTTCGGCAAACTGGATGGCCGCTGCCGGCGCTCCGGGCGAAGATGTGAATCTTTATAAAGCTGTTGAAGCAGTTGGCATGCAGTTATGTCCAGAGCTTGGTATCACTATCCCAGTTGGTAAAGACTCAATGTCTATGAAAACCGTTTGGGAAGACAATGGCGAACAAAAGAGTGTTACTGCACCTCTTTCATTGATTATCACCGCATTTGCACCGGTAACTGATGTACGTAAGAGTTTGACGCCTCAGTTGCGCACAGATAAAGACGGCGCTCCATTAGAGACTGAACTATTACTGTTAGATCTTGGTCGCGGCAAAAACCGCCTTGGTGCAACAGCCTTCACTCAGGTCTATAAATTACTTGGTACAGAGCCAGCCAACGTTGACTCAAGTGATGATCTTCGCAACTTCTTTAACGCCGTTCAGGCGCTGAATCACAACGATCTAGTTCATGCCTACCACGATCGTTCAGATGGTGGTTTATTAGCAACCTTGGTTGAAATGGGCTTTGCCGGAAACTGTGGTGTAAGCGTGGATTTGTCAGAGCTTAATGGCACAGCAGAAGAGATTCTGTTTAACGAAGAACTGGGCGCCGTGTTGCAGGTTCCTGCTGATAAACGCGATCAGGTTGAAGCTATTCTGGCAGAGTATCAGGTCAATGAATTTGCACACTTCATTGGTGAGCCAGCAGAAACTAAAACATTCAGCGTCACCAAAGACGGTAACGACGTTATTTCGCGTGACATGAAAGACTTGCGTGCCATCTGGTCAGAACTGACCTACCGCATGCAGGCAATGCGCGATAACCCAGAATGCGCGCAACAGGAATACGACAGCAAGCTTGATCTGGATAACCCAGGTATCAAACCTGTAGCAACTTATAACGTTGATGAAAACATCGCTAAGCCTCTTATCTCATCTGGCGCACGCCCACGTGTTGCAGTGTTAAGAGAGCAGGGTGTAAACAGCCAGCTAGAAATGGCGGCTGCGTTCACCAAGGCAGGATTCGAGTGTATCGACGTTCACATGAGCGACATCCTGTCAGGACGTGTGAGCTTACAAGATTTCACCGGCGCAGTTGCATGTGGTGGTTTCTCATACGGTGACGTACTGGGTGCAGGTGAAGGCTGGGCAAAATCGATTCTCTTCAACTCACGCGCGCGTGATGAATTCGAAGCCTTCTTCAATCGTCCTGATACCTTCAGCTTAGGTATCTGTAACGGTTGTCAGATGATGTCAAACCTCAAGGAATTGATCCCTGGCGCAGATCATTGGCCACACTTCGTGCGCAACCAGTCAGCACAATTCGAAGCGCGTTTCGCTATGGTTGAAGTGGCAAAATCACCATCACTATTCATGACCGGCATGGAAGGCTCGCGCCTACCAATCGCTGTCTCACATGGTGAAGGCCGTGCAGAATTCAAATCTGAAGAACTGGCAAAACAAGTCAACGAGTCAGGTTTAATCACCGCACGTTACATCAACAACTACGGCGATATTGCAGACACTTATCCAGCCAATCCAAATGGCTCACCATTCGGTATCACCGGCCTCACTACAACTGACGGTCGAGTCACTATCATGATGCCTCATCCAGAGCGCGTAGCGCGTACGGTGCAGAATTCATGGAGACCGGATGAGTGGAGAGAGGATGGGGCTTGGCAGAGGATGTTCTATAACGCCCGTCTTTCAATCGGTTAAAACTATCTTTTTTGCCTAACACTGCGTTACGAAGCTTTTTATCTTGCTCATGGACAACTAGTCCACTCCGCGAGCTAAAAAGCTTCAAGCCTTGTTTTACGACCGCCATGAATGGCGGGAATGTAGTAAGTCTATTTAGGATCAACCTGCTAGCAACCTGTAAATTCCGATAACTGATGCTACAAAGGAGTAGCCAGATACAGCTACTGCAACCGTAGCCACTACTAGAAAGCTAAAAAATCGCAAAGGCGATCCTTTTGAGATTTTATCCTTTAGCTTGTAAAGACTCCTAATTGCAATTACAGAAAGAACAAACAAAGAAGCTAATAAAAGCACGATTACTTCTTTGAAATATCCATTAATTATCGCAACAATGACCATAAAGGGGGCCAAGGTCGCGGAAATCGCGAATATTGTGTTAGCAAGTCCTTTTAATAATTTAGACGTGTTTGTTTTGGAATTCATAAGTTCATTGGTGGGAGAGTAAAGTCTTAGTTAATGTGTGCTGAGTTAAATTATTAAACTATTTACCAAAATACTTTGATGAGTTTTCCATATTCAAACTCAAACTTAACAGTAGTGCCCCAAAACAGATAGTTTCCTTCTTCCGAGACGATTTTGGGGTTATTAATTGCCTTTGGTTGATTTTTAAGAAACTGTAAGAGCTCTTCTTTTGATTTTCCCTGTTTTTAATTTACCCTGAATGTCCAATTTTCTTAACACAGAAACTAACATGATTAAGTGGTATGACTATTTGTTGATAGTCGCCAGCATGAGCATCTTCTTCAGTTAACAGGATATGGTCGAAGGGTGGGGATATATCGTACCATCCTCCGTCAATAGAAACGAAAGAATCAAAATCAAATTGTGTTAAATCTACTTCAGTTTCAGATAGCAAATCTATAACCGCAGATTTAGCAACACATATTAGCTTATGAGTTGGCTCCGCATTATGAAAAAACACTCTACTATGTCCAGCTGCCTCATAATCACTACCTGAGCCATAAATCACAAGTGATTCATTAGGTGAGCACACGACCCTTTCAACTAAAAGCTCCCAATTCGCTTGCGCCCAATCATAGAAATACTCTTCAAACGAAACTAAAAAAAACTTATCTTTCTCGACTTTTAATTTATATATTTCATAGGATTTGGTAATCATTTGATAGTTGACGTTTAGAAAATCAATGAAATTATTAATAGCTGAATTTAAACGCGCAATGTTCATATTGATAAATCCATAAGTAAAATTAAGAATTAAAGCCACATTGAATGTGGATTTCTTGGTGATGTAGCAATATAAAAAATATTAAATACTGAGTTCATCACTTGTGATTAATTATTTCTCTAACCATTCAACCGACTTTACAAACCATGTTGTTGGAATAAAGCGAACTCTAAATTTTTTTCGTATTTTCTTATTGTCTTGCAGGCAAATAAGGGCGAAATGGTTTTTATGCATCTCTACTTTTTTTAACTCAACATTTTGCTCTTTACACCAACTTTGTCCGACAAGGTTGATTGATCGCTGTGTTAATTTGAAGTCGATAATGGAGTAAATGATGATAGGTAACACTAGAGCGCTAATACCGCCAACGATGTTTATTATTAATCTGGTTTCATTACTAAATTCAAAAGAGGTCACTAGTTTAATTAAAAGGAACATTAAGCCATATAAGGCTGCAATTATAAGAGGGGCCATTTCTATACTTTTATGAAATTATTAGAGTATTTAAATACCTTGTATGGGTAACGGTACTCTATAATCCGGCCAATAACCCGGCCACTAACGCTGTCAGTAATACCATCAATACCACTTGCACGATTGCTATCAGTACGGCTTTTAAAAAGGTTGTACCTAACACTAGCATGTAGGCGAGGGCGGCTACTGGAACGGTGACAATCCAGCCATAGGTTTGATCCAATCCTGGAAACACTTGATTAAAGCCGTATTGGAACAATGCGGATACGATCAGGGCGAATAGGCAGGCGAAGAAGCCTGTGTTTTTGGCGCCGATAAATTTTGCTGCGAACTTTAGTGGTAGGACTAACAGTAGTACGACGATGAGTAAGCTAATTAAAGTGTCCATTAGAGATTCCTTGTTGTTATATATTGAAGATTGTTCGTATGCTTAAAACTTACTGAGGGAAGTTTATATCGGCAATACCTTCAAATTTGGGTTTTGCAAAATAGTATCCTTGGAAAAGCTCAATGCCAAATTCTTTGAGTGTGGCCCATTCTTCGTGGGTTTCAATGCCTTCGGCAATAACTTCAGACCCCAGGTCTTTGCAGACGGTTAAAATACCTTTAACTATGGCTTGTTTGCTTTTATGGCTGTCGATATTTCTAATTAAGCCCATATCCAATTTAACGATATCGGTTTGGATTTCACTAATGAGGGTTAGACCTGCATAGCCTGATCCGAAGTCGTCAATTGCTGTTAGAAAACCTCTGGATTTATAGTAAGTAACAATTTTTTTCAGGTGTTCAAGATCATCAACCTTTTCACCTTCTGTTATCTCAAAAATTATTCTATCTATTGGGAAGTTATATTTTTCCGCTGCGGCTAATGTCGTTCGTAAACATAACTCTGGCTGATAGATGGCATTGGGCATGAAGTTGATGCTTAACTTCTGGTTAAAGTTTAGTTTAGAAGCGAGTTCTATGGCTTTTGTTCTGCAGGTTTGATCAAAGGGGTAGAGGTTGTCCGCATTAACATTCTTGAATACATCATTAGCTGACTCAGCATTGGTGCCTCTTACCAGCGCTTCGTGGGCGAAGACTGTCTGATTGGCGGTGTTGATAATGGGTTGAAAAGCCATTGAGATATCAAAGCCAAGCGCCTCCTTGTCTTTGCAACGAGAGCATCCGAAATTGTTATCATGGCTTTTACTCATAGTAGCACCTTATGCGATCTTGCCTTTGTTTAGTCCAGCTTGAGTTCTGGTTAGGTATTCAAGTGTTTTCCATACTACTGACAAGATTATTTATTGTAAACTTTATAATGACTTAGCCCTGTGGCATAGTATTGGCTGCTCAATTCACACTGAATCTATTATATGCGTGACCCGAAACTGGATCGTGACGCTTTGGCGTTTGTGGAAGGCGAGTTGGCGGAGTGTTTGACTCGTTTGAATCGTGGCATTGAAAAAGAGAGCTTGCGTGTCACAGAGGATGGATACCTATCAACTAAACCTCATCCCAAGTCCTGGGGTTCTGCCCTTACTAATGAATTTATTACAACGGACTACTCGGAAGCTCTTCCAGAGCTGATTACCCCGGTTACTAATGACCGCCTTAAGCCACGTCAGTGGTTGCATGATATTCACCAGTTTATCTATCAGCACATGGATGATGAAATTCTATGGATTGGAAGTATGCCATGTATTCTGACTAAGGAAGATGATGTACCTCTGGCTGATTACGGTACCTCGAATGTTGGCATGATGAAGCATATCTATCGTCGTGGGCTGGGTTATCGTTATGGTCGATATATGCAGGTTATTGCAGGCGTGCACTATAATTTCTCACTTCCTGAGGATTTCTGGCCAAAATACCAACAGTTCAAGCAAAATAGCGGTAATTTAAAAGATTTTATCTCTACGCAGTATTTAGGCTTAATTCGTAATTATCTGCGTTACTGCTGGTTGCTGCCTTATCTTTATGGTGCATCGCCAGCAATTTGTCGCTCCTTCACCAAAGGCAAGGGTGGTTCACTGCTGGAAGATCATGGTGATGGCAGTTTGTATGGTAAGTATTCGACCTCTTTGCGCATGAGCGATCTGGGTTACCAAAACAATGCTCAGGCTAAATTTTCAATACGCCACAATGACTTAGATGAGTATATTGCTGAGTTAGAGCGAGCTATAAGAACTAAAGATGAGTTCTATGAAGAGCTTGGGGTTAAGGTAGATGGTGAATACCGGCAGTTGAATGCCAATCTGCTCCAGATTGAGAATGAATACTACGCCAAAATCCGTCCTAAACGGGTTATTAATTCAGGCGAAAGACCGACTCAGGCACTGAAAAGAGGCGGGGTTCAGTATGTGGAAGTTCGCTCACTTGACTTGAATCCTTTCGACCCAGTTGGTATAAGTCAGTCACAAATTGACTTTTTGGACGTCTTTTTGCTCTTCTGCTTGCTTCAGGAGAGCTGCAATCAATCGGATCGTGAGAATGCTGAAAACGACGAAAACTTCCGTCGTGCGGTGTATTACGGCCGAAAGCCTGACCTGGGACTGTTGAAATTTAATCGAGCAGTACCATTACAAGAGGCTGCATTGGCTATCTTTGAGGAAATGCGCCCAGTTGCAGTATTGCTTGATAAGAGTAATCAGACTAAGGCCTATACTCAGGCTTTGGGTGAGGCAATAGAGATGGCAAAAGATCCTGATAAGACGTTGTCGGGTCAATTTCTCAATAATATGTTGGCGTATGGGAAGGGTTATTTTGGTTACACCATGGACCTTTCGAAAAAAACGCGTCAGCAATTTCTTTCTGAGCACATCAACCCTGAGGTTGAGGCTCTGTTCGAGCGTGAAGCGGCTCAGTCGATTGAGAAGCAAAAGCAGATTGAGGAGAGTGACTCCTTAACTTTTGAAGAATATCTCAAGCAATATTTCGCCTAGGGTAACGAACCCTGGACAAATTAATTTAACCTAGTGAGGTGTTATGAACTATACCAAGTTCGATTTTTTGGGGATGACCGTAGGGCCAGTTGAGATCGCCTTTTTGATCTATCTGGTGTTTATGATTGGTATTGGTATTTGGGCCTACAAACGAACTAATGACTCCAGCGATTATATGTTGGGTGGCCGTGGTTTGGGCGGTGCGGTAACCGCATTGAGTGCCGGCGCATCCGATATGAGTGGCTGGATTTTGATGGGCTTACCCGGAGCCATTTACTTTTCGGGTCTTTCTGACTCGTGGTTGGCACTGTTTTTAATTATCGGTGCCTATCTTAACTGGAAGTTTATTGCCGGTCGTTTACGTGCCTACACTGAAATCGCGGACAATGCTTTGACATTGCCTGATTATTTCGCAGGGCGATTCCACGATGCTGGCAAAGCGTTACGAATAGTAGCTGTTTTAGTCATGATTGTATTCTTTGGCTACTACATCGGTTCAGGCCTTGTTGCAGGTAGTAAGTTGTTTGAGTCAAGCTTTGGCTATGACTACAACACTGCGCTATTAGTCAGCTCTATCGTGATCATTTCTTATACCTTCCTTGGTGGTTTCCTGGCAGTTTCCTGGACTGATTTTTTCCAGGGACTGATTATTATGACAGCTCTGATTGTTGCGCCAATTGTGTTATTGGTGGAATACAATGGTCTTAGTGGTATTGTTGAAGCAACTCGTGAAATCAAGCCAGAAGCGGTAAGTTTTACCCAAGGGTTCTTTGACCTTGAGGGCTCCTTTAAATGGATTGCTTTCCTTTCATTGGCAGCCTGGGGTTTAGGCTATTTTGGTCAGCCACACATACTTGCTCGTTTTATGGCAGTTAAAAGTGTAAATACGGTGCCGCAAGCGCGTCGTATAGGTATGAGCTGGATGATTGTTTGTGTATTAGGCGCCGTGTTCATCGGTTTCGCCGGTATCGCTTTCTTCGGTGGTGACTTCAATGCTAAAGCGTATGTCTTATTATCAGCAGAAGATGTTGCTGTATTAAATACTGCTCCGGGTAGCGAAAAGGTATTCCTGTTATTAACGCAGGCGTTATTTAACCCTTGGTTGGCCGGATTCTTATTGGCGGCAATTCTGGCTGCGGTAATGAGTACCATTGACTCTCAGCTTCTAGCTGTTTCAAGCTCGGTAACCGAAGACGTTTACAAACCTTATATGCGTCCAAACGCCTCAGAGAAGGAGCTAGTGTGGGTTAACCGTTTTATAGTAATTCTGGTTGCTGGTATAGGTATCAGTGTAGCAATGGGTGACTCCAGAAATGTTCTCAATTTAGTGGGTCAAGCTTGGGCAGGTTTTGGTGCCTCTTTTGGACCAGTTATCATTTTCTCACTATTATGGCAGCGCATGACTCGTCATGGCGCGCTAGCCGGTATTGCAACTGGTGCGGTAACCGTATTGGTATGGGATGGGCTAGAAAAATTCTACACTAAGGAAGTTGATAGAATTAACGAGTTTGGTCAAAAAGTACTGGATGGAAACGGAGATGTAATTGTGGATAAAGTTTTACAAGTACCGTTGTTTGGTTTGTATGAAATGCTACCAGGCTTCATTCTTTCCTGTATTGCGATTGTGGTTGTTAGCAAACTGACTAAAGTTGCTGAGACAACTTATAACCAGTTTGACTGGTATCGCAACGAGTTTAAGAAGTATAAAAGCTAATGAGTAACTTTGTTATCAGAGAAGCGGTGCGTGCAGACGCGCTGCTTATTCTTGGCTTCATCAAAGAGCTGGCTGACTATGAAAAGCTTTCTCATGAAGTTGTGGCAACGGTCGCTGATATTGAGCAGACCGTTTTTGCCAGCGATGCTCGAGCACACTGTCTAATAGCAGAATATGAAGGACAGCCGGCAGGTTTTGCCCTCTACTTTTTTAATTACTCAACCTTTCTGGGTAAGTATGGCATTTATCTTGAAGACCTCTATGTTAAGCCAGAATTCCGGGGTAAGAAAATAGGTTATGGCCTATTACAAAAACTGGCCAAGATCGCTGTAGAAAAAGACTGTGCCCGCGTTGACTGGTCAGTGCTTGATTGGAATCAGCCAGCAATTGATTTTTATAAAAGTATTGGTGCCAAGCCAATGGATGAATGGACCGTGTTCCGTTTGACCGGTGATGCGTTGGATAATTTTGCCAAATAGATAGTATTTTTGATTTATTTGAAGCCTCAATATGAGGCTTTTTTTATGGCCATTCTTTATTGCCTGAACTCACCCCAATTGCTACTCTATCGGCACTTAAATTATTAAATCAGTCTTCAATTGGAATTTGTTATGTCAAAGATCGGCACTCCGTTATCTAAAACGGCTAAAAAGGTCATGATGCTTGGTTCTGGCGAACTTGGTAAAGAGGTAGTTATCGAGTTACAGCGCTTCGGGGTAGAGGTGATAGCTGTAGACCGTTATGCCAATGCTCCAGCAATGCAGGTCGCCCATCGCAGTCATGTTATTAACATGCTCAATAGTGATGCGTTAAAGCGTGTTATTGTGGAAGAGCAGCCGGATCTGATTGTGCCCGAAATTGAAGCAATAGCCACCGAGACATTGCTGGAAGTGGAGAAAGATGGATTTACGGTTATCCCAACCGCTCGGGCAACTCGCCTAACCATGGATCGTGAAGGTATCCGTCGATTAGCCGCAGAAGATCTTGGTCTTGAAACCTCACCTTACCGTTTTGCAGATACCTATGAAGAATATAAACAGGCCGTCGAAGCCATTGGCTTACCCTTTGTCATCAAGCCTGTCATGAGCAGCTCAGGTAAAGGGCAGTCGACGGTAAAAACTGAAGACCAGATTGACGCTGCCTGGAAATATTCGCAGGCTGGCGGGCGAACTGGGGAGGGGCGCGTCATCGTAGAAGGGTTTGTCGATTTTGACTATGAGATTACTTTGCTAACGGTTCGCTCAGTCAATGGCACACAATTCTGTGCTCCTATCGGTCACATTCAAGAAGACGGCGATTATCGCGAGTCATGGCAACCGCAACCCATGTCTGAAAAAGCTTTGGCTGAAGCACAGCATATGGCTAAGGCAGTGACTGACGACCTGGGTGGCTATGGTCTTTTTGGTGTTGAAATTTTTATTAAAGGCGACAAAGCTATTTTCAGCGAAGTATCACCCCGTCCTCATGATACTGGCTTAGTGACCTTAATCTCTCAGGATTTGTCAGAGTTTGCATTGCATGCTCGTGCTATCTTAGGTCTACCTATTCCAGCGATACGTCAACAAGGTCCTTCTGCCTCTGCTGTAATTTTGGTGGAAGGTGAATCTCAAGAGGTTGAGTTTGGTAATCTTGATAAAGCTTTATTTGAAGCTGATACTCAGCTTCGTCTGTTTGGAAAGCCTGAGGTCAGTGGAAAACGCCGTATGGGCGTTGCCTTGGCTAAAGCCGATTCAGTTGAGCAGGCCAGAGCTAAAGCTCGCAATAGCGCGGCTAAAGTTACCATTAAACTTTAGCTCCCTGTAAATATAAAAAAAACTCTCTTGGGCCTAAGTGTCGTTGTTCATAAGAACATAGCCCAAGAGAGTTAAGTTTTACCTACCGTTAATTGATTTTTATTGATTTTTTTGGCTTTTCACTGCCAGCTCTTTTAGGCAAGTGAATGTTTAACATGCCATCTTTGAACTCTGCTTTGCATTGATCGGTATCAATATTGTCTGGGAGCGTAAAGCTTCGCGTAAAGCTACCATAGAAGCGTTCCAGTCTATGCTGCTTTTCATCTTTTTCTTCGTAGCGGCGCTCACCCTGAACGCTCAGGATATTGTTTTCAATATTTATTTTTACGTCTTCTTTCTTAACTTCTGGCAGTTCTGCTTTAACCAGAAACTCATCTGCTTTTTCAATAAAGTCTACTGCGGGGCGCCACTCGTTACCGAAGCCATTAGACATTTCGTCAAATAGGCCTGAAACAGGAAAGTTCATGAAAGACTCGATGTTTGAGAAAGGTTTCCACTTTGATAGTTGCATAATACACCTCCAAATTATGTACATTGCTATGCTAGACTAAATCTATCAACCTCCTACCATTTTGATCTGGATCAAAATACTGTAAGGTTGGAATAGGGTATAAATAAGACAGTTGTTAGACAAAGGAGAGAGTTATGGGTTCATATCAACAAGTGTTAGTGGCACTGGATCTTCGTAAAGAAGGAGAGGCCATCATTCAAAAAGCAAAAAATGTCCTTGCCGAAGGTGGAGATCTACACCTGATTCATGTCGCTGAACCCATTGAAGCCGGTCTATGGGCGGGAGCACCTTTTGGGGCTGTTATCGTCAATACTGATGATATAGAACAAGAAGCAATAAAAGCCAAAACCAAACGTATTAATGAATTTGCAAAGAAGTATGGGGTGGCTGATGACCATTGCCATATTAAGGTTGGTAAGCCGTCTCGTGAAATTAAGAAATATGCAGAAGAGAGAAACTGCGATGTTATCGTAATAGGAACTCACGGCCAGCATGGCTGGGAACTATTGCTGGGTTCAACCGCCAACGGCGTATTGCATGGTTCGCCCTGTGATGTGCTGTGTGTTCAAATGCGAAAACCGAAAGATTAGACTTTAATAGTCCACAAAAAAAGGAGCTCATCAGCTCCTTTTTTTGTGCTTAACTATTTCTAGTTGTTGGACTTATCAGTTTTAAGAGGCTTCACTGTTATCAGCATCAACGGAAGCAGGGTTAAGTTCAGGAATAAGGCTACCGCCATCGCAAAACCTGTTAAAAGACCAAAATAGATAGATGGGATGAATTCAGACAGTGCCAGAATTGCAAAGCCGACAATAATGGTGACGCCCGTGTAGTAAATGGCTTTACCGATACTGCCATGACAGCGTTCCATGGTCGCCAAATAGTCATTGTCTTTTTTGAATTCATTCTTAAAGCGGTGTACATAGTGAATTGAATTATCCACTGCAATACCAATCACGATAGCCGCAATGGTAATCGTCATCATATCCATGGGTACGCCCATCCAGCCCATAATACCCAGTACCAGCGCAGCCGACAGTGCGTTCGGAATGGTGGCTAGAATAGCCAGCACGAATGAACGGAATAGCACCAGGAACATCAATAGAATAGCCAGATAAACAACGCCAATGGTCATTATCTGGGAGTCAAACAAGCTTTGTAGCATATTGTTGTAGAGCACCAGCATGCCAGTAAAGTGAACATGTTCCTGTTTGATACCAGCCTCATTCACAATAAAGTCGTTAATGTTTGCGATAAGGTCAGAGCGCTTGAGATCTGGGTTTGTTTCTTCTACACGGATATTGATTCGGGTTTGATCTCCGTCCTCTGAAAGGTATGGATCTAAAAGGGTTGCTCGAACATCGTCAGGCATTTCTTTGTGAACCAGAGACAAGGTCAATTCATCAGGATATTCTCCCTCATTCATCTCTTTTAGAACTTTAGTGGTTGTTGCTAACGATTGAACTTTACCTGTTACCCCAAGACTATCAATGTAGTCATGGATTTTTTCTAAAGTTTCAAGCTTGCTTCGAGTAAACCAGTAGCCAGGATCATAGGTAGAACTATCGAATTCATCACCGAATTCATCTTCAAACTCGTCATCGGCAAATAATGATTCCTCGTTCGGATCCGCATCTATCACAATGTCTAAAGGCGTTGTGCCGCCAAGTTCCTGATCGATTACTGTCATGCCCTGATAGATTTCAGTGGAAGGCTTGAAGTAATCAATAAAACGGTTTTCAACTTTCAGCTGAGAAATGCCATAGGCGCTGAACAGAATCAGGAGCACGGCTAAAGCAAAGATGGCTGGCTTGAATTTTACGCTGATGTTGTAAATCCAGTGCGTAATTTTGTATGTGATACTTGAGCCACTTTGGTGCTTTTCAGTACTTAGAAGTTGGATAAAACTTGGGAATACAATAAAGGTAACAACAAAGCCCAGCACCAGACCAATGGTCATGATCCAGCCAAAGTCGATTACTGGTCGAATGCCACTAATTAGTAGTGATATAAAAGCAACGATGGTAGTTAAAGCGGTATACAGACAAGGCCAATACATGGTCTTGATGGTTGCCTTTACACGCTCCATCTGTGAGCTGTCTGGGTTGTCGGAAATAAAATCACGATAATAAACTACCAGGTGGACATTAAGCGCCAGTACGGTAATCAATAATATTGACGGAAAGTTTGAGGATATTACCGTAATTCGCCAATCGAGATAACTTAACAGCCCTGCTAGAACCAGCACTGTGACCAGACAGGAAAATAATGGTATCAGTACCCATCGCACTTTGCCGAAGAATACAAATAAAGCAAGCATGATGAACAGAAGAATCCCAATACCAAATACCGTGATGTCATGTTGAATAAAATCCAACATGTCATTGGTGATCATTGAAATGCCGCCTAAATATAGCTCGGCAACATCACGATAGTCGTCCATTATCAGTCTGACATCTGCAATGATCTGACTTGTGCGCTCGGATACTTGTTTGCTATACGCATCGAACTCATCTTCCAGTTGTGCCAGACGTTTTGCTTCTTCTTCAGTCAGTTTCTGCTGACTACGTTTTTGGCGCAAATCATCACGGGCATCAAGTAATGAGAAGTAGCGTTCATCTCGCTCAAAATTGACCTGTATGGCGCTGGTTTCGCCATTGTCACCAACTAGCAGATTTGTATAGAGTGGGCTGCTGGTAAACTCTTCCAGAGCTTTTTGTTTATCAACACCTTCATCCATCAAGGTCGGAATTTCTGCAGAAAGGGCTTCAGCATCCAGTTTGATGCCATCCAGTAATGGAACATTAAGAATGCTATTGATATTGGCAACAGTTGGCAGCTGCTGTAAGCGATTTACCAGATCCTGTAATGAAGCCAGAGCTTCCTCGTCCATTAAACCAACGTTAGGCTTCCACGTTATAATCAGGAAATCATCAGAGCCGTAACGCTCATTAACCTGACGGTAATAATTGAGTGATTTATCATTTTCCAGTGTCAAAGATTCACCAGAGGCATCCAGGCGAAACTTAGGTAGCTGAGTAGCTGCAATAACTGAAAGAATAATGACCAGCGACAGGACAATTATCGGATGGTTTAATATGACTTTCTGATACAGCCTGAAAAAGAAATTCTCTTTATTATGTGTCATGGATGAGTTCCAAGTTTAGATATCAGTTTCTGGAGCGCGATAAAGTTTGGGCATAATGCGCACGGTTTTAATTAAATTGTCTTTTACTTGCAGGATTTCCATTGGATAACCATATAAACGTAATCCAGTTGCAGCCTGTGGAATAGTTTCAAGATATTCAGTAATTAGGCCATTCAATGTTTTAGGGCCGTCAGTAGGTAAATACCACTTCATTGAGCGATTCAGCTCACGAATGGTGATGGTTCCATCAACTAGATAGGTACCGTCATGCTGAGCTTGAATCTCTTTATTGATATTCGACATTTCAGTAGTGAAGTCGCCAACTATTTCTTCCAGAATATCGTCAAGAGTTACCAGCCCTTCAATATCGCCATATTCATCAACAACCAGCCCGACTCGGTCACGTTTACGCTGGAATTTCACAAGCTGGGTATGTAAAGGAGTACCTTCCGGAACATAATAAATGGGATCAAGGTAACTAAGAATTTCATCGATAGTAGGCTCTTCAAGCTCTAGAATTCTGCCGAAGTTGCGTGCGTGTAAAAAACCTTGTACCTGATCAATTTCTTCTTTGAATACCAATAGCCTGGTGTGAATACTGTTTCGAATCTGCTCTAAAATGAAATCCATGTCATCAGCTAGATCGATACCAGCGATTTCATTGCGCGGAACCATGATGTCATCAACTGTTACCGTTTCAAGATCCAGAATACTCAGAAGCATTTTCTGGTGACGGCGCGGGATCATTGCTCCGGCCTCATTAACTACCGTTCTAAGCTCTTCCTGACTTAAATGATCTTCTCCTTCGGCTCCAGCATTGACGCCAAACAGGCGTAGCAAACCATTAGCCAGAAAGCTGATGAGTTTAATAGCTGGTGATAATAACGTTGAAAGAGGTTTAAGAATCGGTGCTGCAAAGAACGCAATACGCTCTGGGAATAAAGCCGCCAATGTTTTAGGCGTCACTTCGGCAAATATCAGAATGACTACAGTTAACATCAAAGTTGCAGCAAATATACCACCTTCGCCCCAGAAGCGAATGGCAATTACCGTTGCAATGGCTGAAGCAAGAATATTAACAATATTATTGCCGAGCAATATGAGCCCGAGAAGTTTGTCCGGACGCTTGAGCATTTTATAGACCCGCTTTGCGCTACGATCACCATTTTTTGCTCGGTGTTTCAATCGATAACGATTGAGGGACATCATTCCTGTTTCTGAACTTGAGAAAAATGCAGACAGGAAGATCAGAAGGCCAAGAATGATAAACAGGGTGCTGGTCGACAGAGATTCCAAAAATTAACCTCGCTGCAGAATGTAATCCAGCACCAGTTTACTGCCAACGTAACCTAACGCGAGGATGACGAAAGCAATAATGCATAGCCGAGCAAACCGAATACCACTTAAACGGGATAACTTATACCCAAGGTAAAATGTACAGAAGCTGAACCAAGCAAGAGCTGAAAGAACAATTTTGTGTAGCGACTGAGCTCGTAATGCAGTATCGGGCTGCATAAAGCCTAGAATCAGGGCGATACCCAGGCTGATAATTCCTGATAGCACCAAAGCTGATAGAAATTGCTCCATTTGCATTAATGGCGGTAATAGCGGATGGATAGATGCTGGACGGCTACGTAATTTTTTATGTAGAAACAACAACAGGATACTTTGGAAAGTAGCAATCAGAAGTAAGCTAAAACCAATAACTGATAGCCATATATGCCAGAAAGCAAGGGCGTTTCCCTTAAGCATTATGATGTTTGGTTTTTCAGGAACTATGTTTAATAGAGAAACAAAGCCAGCAAAAAGACAGGCGTACAGCATCAAATGCGGGGTTTGATGGTTAAAACGATAAATGGCAATCAGCAACACCATGATCAGCGAAACTAGCGACAGGGTGTTGAATAGAGATAGATTTTGCCCGGTACCAGTTTCAATGGCCAGATAAAGCGCGTACAAATGAAGTGCGATTGGTGCCAGAGGCAGCCATTTTCCCCATTCTGGTACTTCTTTATCCGGGTGATTAAGGCGGAGAATAAAAAATACCGCCAATACAAGATAAGAAAGCCCGGTAATTATATCAATTAACACTGCCTTAAGGCCTTTAGTTTGTTGGAATTTTCTTAAACCGCCATTTTAGAGCAAAATAGCACTGAAACAAGCGCTATCTATGAGAATACTGCAACAAATACTACAACACGGGAGCTTGTATTTCGTTATAATGCCCCTAATTTTATAAAAGCCATTAATTTGAGATAAGCAACAATGTTTGACAGTTTAAGTGATCGTCTCTCCGGTGCCCTGAAAACACTAAAAGGAAAGGGCAAAATCAGTGAAGACAATATTAAGGATACGTTACGTGAAGTGCGCATGGCCTTGTTGGAGGCGGATGTTGCTTTGCCTGTGGTTAAAGCCTTTATTGGCGATGTAAAAGAGCGCGCTATGGGCGCAGAAGTTGGTAAGGCTCTCGATCCAGGCCAGGCTTTCATCAAAATCGTAAATGATGAATTGATTAAGGCGATGGGCGAGGCTAACGATGCCTTGAACCTGAGTGCCAAACCACCGGTCGTTATTTTGATGGCGGGTTTGCAGGGTGCGGGTAAAACGACCAGTGCCGGTAAACTGGCTCATTTACTCAAAACTCGTGAAAAGAAATCTGTAATGGTTGCCAGTGCGGACGTTTATCGCCCTGCGGCAATTAAACAGCTGGAAACTGTTGCTGGTGAAGTTGGTGCCACCTTCTTCCCAAGTTCAACCGAGCAAAAGCCAATTGATATTGCTAATAACGCCATTAAAGAGGCGAAAAAGCAGTTTATTGATGTGGTCATTATCGATACCGCCGGTCGCCTAGCCATTGATGAAGCCATGATGGAAGAGATCAAGGCACTACATGCCGCGATTGATCCTACAGAAACGCTCTTTGTGGTCGACTCCATGACAGGTCAGGATGCGGCCAATACCGCCAAAGCTTTCAATGATGCTTTACCGTTAACAGGTGTCATTCTGACCAAAGCCGATGGTGATGCGCGTGGTGGTGCGGCTTTATCGATCCGTCATATTACCGGTAAGCCTATCAAGTTCATTGGTATGGGCGAGAAAATCGACCAGCTTGAACCATTCCACCCAGAGCGTGTGGCTTCAAGAATTCTGGGCATGGGCGATGTCCTAAGTTTAATTGAAGAAGTTGAGCGCAAGGTCGACAAGAAGAAAGCGGAAAAAGTTGCCAAGAAAATCATGAAAGGCAAAGGCTTCGATCTTGGTGATTTTCGGGACCAGCTTTTACAAATGAATAATATGGGTGGTATGGCCGGCTTAATGGACAAACTGCCGGGCATGGGGCAAATCCCAGAAGCTGCCAAACAAAAAGCCATGAACAACAAAATGACTGATCGCATGATTGCAATGATCAACTCAATGACCCCCAAAGAGCGCGCCCGCCCTGAGCTTATCAAAGGTTCTCGTAAGAAACGTATTGCCAATGGTTCAGGCACGCAAATTCAGGACGTGAACCGTTTGCTCAAGCAATTCAATCAGATGCAGAAAATGATGAAGAAGCTTAAAGGCCCTGGTGGCATGATGAAAATGATGCGCGGCATGAAAGGTATGATGCCGCCGGGCGGTGGAATGGGTGGTGGGCCAGGTGGAATGCCTCCATTCGGTCGCTAAAAGCTCCTAATAGCTTCGTTAAATATCCTTAACTTTTTGTCTCATTTACTTCTAGTAAACTACGCCAAAAAGTTAAGGCATTTGCCTTGCTCTAGTAGCTTTTAAAATTCTTAGAATGGCTTAACTCACTGATTACTTTGTTAAAAATCCTTTTCTCGCAGGTTACTTACTGAAGTAAGCGCCCAGCTTGGAAAGGATTTTGTTTCGCACTAAGAGATTTCATTTAGCTAGAAAGTGTGTCCCAATTTAAGGCAAGGTCTATCACTTCTCTTCGGTAATAATTACGCTTCCTTTTTTTCTTTCCTCTTGAATGTACTCTTCCATAAGATCGATACCAGCCTTCATTTTCTTAAGATTCTCAGGCTGAATTTTCGCTGCAAATTCAAGACAGTCTTTACCGAAGGTGCTAACAAGATCTGGGATAGTGTTGCCTCCCCAAACGCTATTTATATTACATGCAACCTGAACCCTTTCGCAGGCGTTTACATTAATCTTAAGTCTGCTTCCAGTACATTTAGGGAATTCATCCTTCAGGTAAGCCAGGTAATTTTCCGCTACACCAAGGTTACTATACTGCCGGTAGATATCTGTTGATGACTTAACTATCTGTTCTTTTTGTTCTAGTGGGATGAGTGACTTTATATAGTCAAAATGCTGTGAAAGCTCTTTACTTCCGTCTTCTTTCGCTACTCTGGCCCAAGCGTAAGCCTTTTCAATATTTTTTTCGCCAGTCAATCCATTCATGTAGATGACGGATAAAATATATTGAGAGTATTTGTCACCGGCCTTGGCTAGTTGTGAGTAAAGCTGTTGCGACTCTTCGTATTGTTCGTTTTGGAATAGCTCGTCTGCTTTTGCTATATCGGACTCATTAATCACGTAAAACTCTTGGTTGCTAGCAAAAACTGTCTGAGAGCCAGATAGTAGAACGAAAGTAAGTAGTAATTTTTTGATATGCATAATCCTTTTTTCCTTTGCTCTTTAAATTGTTGCCATTTCTAAGACGTTACTGGAATTAGAACGGTGACAAAATATATTCAACTGAAACATGGGCTAGTAAGACAGTAGAATGGGTCGGCTGCTGAGAATATACCTTACCTAGGTAAGTAAATCAGGATTAGGCTAATATCTACCTAACCCTGATTAATGTGAAGTGTGACAGAAGTTAAAAGTCAAACAGTTCGCCGAGCAGGCTTTTCTTCTTTTTGCGTTTGTAATGATCGTTATTGCTGTAGCCATGATCTCGATATTTGGATTCTTTGTAGAGATCATCACGATATCTAGGCTCTTGAGCTTGAGATTGTGGTGTTGCAGCTTGAGCGGGTGCTGAGCGTTCAATAATTTTATCCAGCTCCCCTCGGTCTAGCCAAACCCCGCGGCATTTGGGGCAATAGTCTATTTCAATTCCTTCACGAGTAGTCATGGCTAAATCAACACCGTCACAAACAGGGCATTGCATTATGGTAACTCCTTTAACATTATGATTAATAATCGATGTATTTATTTATACCAATATCGGGGATACTTGAGTATCAATCAAGATTAAAGATTCGTCAGTAAATGTAACAACGCCGAATAAAAGCCATTAACTATAATTTTGACTGGGATTTTTGGAACGAATTTGTAGGGGCGGGGAAGCTAAACTCCCGCTATTTGCAAAATCTTTGGAATAGGACGGTAAATAAAGGGTTTTTTTTAGGTAAAATCGTTTCCAAATACCATGTATTTAATGTAAAATTCGCGCTCTTAAAATTTTGAAAGCCCTTAAAAGCCTCAATTCCTGGCGCTTTTTGGGCTGTTTTGTACTTAAAACAGAGGATTTGAACGTATGGTAACCATTCGTTTAGCTCGTGGTGGTTCTAAAAAACGCCCATTTTACCATGTAGTAGTTGCTGATGTTCGCGCACGTCGTGACGGCCGTTTCATCGAGCGTGTTGGTTTCTTCAACCCAGTTGCACGTGGTAACGAAGAGCGTTTACGCCTTGATAACGACCGTATCCAACACTGGATCGGTGAAGGCGCGCAAACAACTGACCGCGTAGCTGCTTTAATTAAACAAGCTACTAAAGCTTAATTAAATCGTTGTAACAAACTGATTTAATAGGTTTTTTATGTCTGAAGTTTTTAAGCCGCTGATTGTCGGTAAATTAAACGGAGCTTCTGGCATAAAAGGGTGGGTAAAAGTCTATTCTTATACCGACCCGAAGGAGAATATCCTGAATTATAGTCCATGGTATTTGAAGCTGGATGGCCAATGGCAAAAAGTTTCAATTATTAATGGGCGTGAACAGGGTAAGACTGTGGTAGCCCAGCTTGAAGGTTGTAATGACCGAAATACGGCTGAGAGTTACCGTGGCGTTGAGATTGCAATCGAAGAGTCTCAACTGCCTCAGCTTGAAGATGGTGAGTATTACTGGCGTGATCTGATTGGATTAACGGTGGTAAACCTTGCTGGTGAAGAGCTGGGAACAGTCAAGAAAATGATGGAAACAGGTGCTAATGACGTATTAGTAGTTAAAACAGCTTCGAAAGAAGAGCTATTAATACCCTATGTACCTGAGTATAGCGTGATGAAAGTCGATCTGGATTCTAAGCAGATTACGGTTGACTGGGAGTTAGACTATCAGTCATGAATGACATGAGGTTCAGCGCATGAACATTCATGTGATTTCTTTGTTTCCTGCCATGTTCGATGGCGTAATGGAACAAGGCGTAGTTGGCAGGGCGGTTAAGCAAGGTAAAGTGAACTTTGCGGTAACTAACCCCAGGGACTTCACAACGGACAAGCATAGAACCGTTGATGACAGACCTTATGGTGGTGGCCCTGGCATGTTAATGATGACCCAGCCACTGACCGAAGCTATACGTTACGCTGAAACTCGAATGAGTTTGCAGGAACCATCACAACCTGTTTACAAAATATATCTGTCGCCACAGGGACGCAGACTTAACCACCAGGTGGTTAAGGATTTGGCCGAGAAGCCTAACCTGTTACTAGTAGCAGGGCGTTATGAAGGTATCGATGAACGCATCATTGAATCAGAAATTGATGATGAAATTTCACTCGGTGACTTTGTATTAAGTGGTGGCGAGATTGCAGCTATGGCTGTGATCGATGCAGTAGTCAGAATGCAGCCGGGGGTGCTCGGACATGAAGACTCTGCGGTTGAGGACTCTTTTGCGGAGGGTTTGTTGGATCATCCGCATTATACTAGACCTGAGGTTTTCGAAGGTCGGCAGGTCCCGCCCATATTGCTCAGTGGCGATCATGATAACATTCGTCGCTGGAGGCTGAAGCAATCTCTGGGGAGAACCTGGTTGAGACGTAAGGATTTGTTGGACGTCATGCAATTGAATGACGAGCAGCAAAAACTCTTACAGGAATTTATTGAAGAATACGAAGCACATTTGAGCAAGTAGTCTTCCAACGATTAATTTTGAACGAGCGAGAGCTCGAATGAGGAGCATACAGCCATGAGTAACATCATCCAGCAATTAGAAGCTGAGCAAATGACTAAAGAAGTACCAACATTTGGTGCCGGTGATACCGTTATTGTTCAGGTTAAAGTTAAAGAAGGTAACCGTGAGCGTTTACAGGCTTTTGAAGGTGTTGTAATTGCAAAGCGTAACCGTGGTCTTAATTCTGCGTTCACAGTGCGTAAGATTTCTTCTGGTGTAGGCGTTGAGCGTACATTCCAGACATACAGCCCACTGATCGACAGCATTGAAGTTAAACGTCGTGGTGATGTTCGTAAAGCGAAAATCTACTACTTGCGTGAGCGTTCAGGTAAATCTGCACGTATTAAAGAAAAATTGGCTAATAGAAAGTAATCGCCTTTTTTCTCCAGAAAAAGCAGTCTCAGGACTGCTTTTTTTGTGCCTGTATCATGGTAATCTGGTAAAGTCTATGCACTTTAGATTGTGATGTCCGGGTATGAGCGAACAGATTATTGAACAGTTTTGCGATCAGGTATGGATGGAGCAGGGGTTATCTGATGCAACTTTGTCCAGTTATCGTAGCGATCTGAAATTATTCAGCAAATGGCTGCAGAAGCAGGGAAAAACTTTAACTAACTCTGCCCCGTCAGATATTCAGCAATATCTAGCTGAACGCTACAGTAAACAATATAGCAGTCGCTCTACAGCTCGATTTCTATCTTCTGCGCGTAAATTTTACCGTTATCTTCTTCAGTCTAATCAGATTAAAGTTGACCCCACCCAACAGATTGAGAGCCCCAAGATACAACCACCTGTACCTAAGTCACTGAGCGAGGATGAGGTTGATAATTTACTCAGCCAACCCGATCTGGATACAGCTCTTGGTTTGCGTGATAAAGCGATGTTGGAATTGCTCTATAGCAGTGGATTACGGATAACCGAACTTATCTCTGTCGAAATGAATCAGATTGGATTTCAGCAAGGCGTGATGCGAGTGATTGGTAAGGGTAATAAGGAACGCATAGTACCGATTGGTGAGGAAGCTCTACAGGCAATAGCGCAGT
Organism: Kangiella profundi; assembly: GCF_002838765.1. Taxonomy (NCBI): domain Bacteria; kingdom Pseudomonadati; phylum Pseudomonadota; class Gammaproteobacteria; order Kangiellales; family Kangiellaceae; genus Kangiella; species Kangiella profundi. The sequence continues at coordinate 795,040 of NZ_CP025120.1, forward strand.
ACATACGACACGGGAGGGCTGAATTGGCCAATGAAAAAGTGTCTGACTGGTTATTCTTGAGCACAAGAGGGCAGCGCATGACCCGCCAGACTTTTTGGCATCGTATAAAGTTTTATGCAAAAACTGCAGGTATTCGTAAACACCTGTCGCCCCATACCCTACGTCATGCGTTTGCTACGCACCTACTTAATCATGGTGCTGATTTAAGAACCTTGCAAATGTTGTTGGGGCATAGTGATTTATCAACTACGCAAATCTATACCTATGTTGCTAAAGAGCGGCTGAAGCAATTGCATAGCCAGCATCATCCTCGAGGTTAGTCAGGTTACCATTTTAGGGTGTAAAAGTTTGTAAATCGGCTTAATTCCTTGCCTTAGGCTAGCTAGAATGAAAAAACTAACGGTGCGCTCGTTATCTTTGGGTGAACCTTCTAAATTTTAATTGACGTCCTGGAGTTCCTATTCAATGAAAAAGCTGTTTGTTCTTTTAATCGTTAGCTTTTGTATACCACTTGCTACTGCAGCCAGTAAAGCTCTCAGCGAAGAGGAAATAATAGCAATGCTTGAAGCGCGCTTCCCGGGAGCGGTCATCGAGCATGTAGCTCCATCCGAAGTTGACTCCCTCTATTCTTTCGTACTGCAAGGAGACCTCTATTACATCTCCAATGATGGTAAGTATTTGATTGATGGAAAGATGCTGGATATTTCTGAAGAGAAAATTCGTAATATCTCAATGGAACGCATGAGTCAGATTGATCAGATGAAATCACCAATGCGTAAGCGTGAAATGGCTAAAGTGAAAGATGACGACATGGTGATTTTCAAGGCACCCAATGAAGAGCATGTTATAAGCGTTTTTACTGACATCGACTGTGGTTACTGTCAGAAAATGCATCGTGAGCGTGATGATTATCTAAGTAGAGGGATTACCATTCGTTATCTGGCATTTCCAAGAGCAGGTTTGAACTCATCCTCAGCTGATAAACTAAAAGGTATTTGGTGTGCAAAGGATCAGCAGACAGCTATGACGGAAGCGAAAATTGACCGCAAGTATCGTGAAGGTAATTGTCAAACGCCATTCGCAGAGCAAATGAGTCTGGTTCGTAAATTCGGTATCCGTGGTACTCCAGGAATCATCCTGGAAAATGGTGACTTAATTGGTGGCTACTTGCCAGCTGAGATTATGCGTCAGCGCCTTGACCAGTTAAAGAAAGAGCAAAAATAAGCTAATACCAAACCTTCCAAAAGGCCTGCTTTGTTTATGATAAAGCAGGTTTTTTTCATTTTAGAGTGGCGCTAAATTTAATTTACTATGGGTAGAGAAGTGCCAGAACATTCCTTCCATCGCTGGCCAGAATAGTATAAGTGCGGCAGGCGGCATCGGTCGCCATTACCTCGAGCGGCGTCCCCATCATCTGAGCCGCCTCCAGTAAGTCCCAGGAAGGAAAGTCTTGATTTTCACCCGTTCCTAGAATAACTACTTCGTAGCTTGCAATATCAAGTTCGGTTAAAGTTTGCTTATCCAGCTTTGAGACTTTATCTGGCAACAAATTGTCGTACAAGTCTTCAAGGCCAAGAGCAATTGGGACCTGATATGTCGCATCATTAATGATAATAGAACCTTTGCGATAGGATCGTATGGTGTAACGACCACTAGTCTTGTCTTGCGAAAAATCCATAGAAGGTTTTAATCGGTTGTGATGTGTCACTATAATAGCAACTCATTGATTGCCTGATCAAAGCGTCAATTTCTCAACAACTAATAATTAATATGCAGAAACTCATTCGACAACGCCAGCTCAACCAAGAAGCTCAGCCTCTAACTTCCAGTCCGGTTCTCAACCGAGTGTACGCCTCTCGCGGAGTTGAAGATCCTGATGAGCTGGATTACAGCTTGACGAAACTTTTGCCATACCATCAATTGAAAGGGATAGACGCTGCGGTGAACCTTTTGTTTGAGGCTATTCATCAGCAAAGTCGCATTTTGATTGTCGGTGACTTTGATGCTGACGGAGCCACCAGCAGCGCTTTGACTAAATTGGTTTTAACCAGATTTGGTGCGAAGCATGTGGGCTTCCTGGTGCCAAATAGATTTGAGTTTGGTTATGGCTTGTCACCTGAGTTAGTTGAAGTTGCCAAAGAGTCTTGCCCAGATTTAATTGTTACTGTGGATAATGGCATATCCAGCATAGCTGGCGTCGAGGCTGCAAAAAAGCATGGAATTAAGGTGTTGGTTACGGACCATCACTTGGCAGGTGAACAACTTCCAGAAGCTGATGCGATAGTCAATCCAAACCAGCCAGGCGATTTATTCCCCAGTAAAAATTTGGCGGGTGTTGGCGTAGTCTTTTATGTGTTATTGGCGCTGAGAGCTCGATTAAGAGAAGAGAACTGGTTCGAAAACCAGTCCATTGAGGAACCAAATTTAGCGCACTATCTGGATATTGTTGCATTAGGAACTGTTGCCGATGTGGTGCCTCTAGATGCGAATAATCGACTTTTAGTTCACAACGGATTGCGACTGATAAGAGCAGGCCGATGCCGACCGGGTATCAGTGCATTATTGCAGTTAGCCAAGCGTCAACTGTCTAAAGTTACAGCTATGGATCTGGGTTTTGCGGTAGGCCCGCGTCTAAATGCAGCTGGTAGGCTTGATGATATGGCGATTGGTATCGAATGTCTGTTGTCAGAAAATGAAGCTAAGGCCAATGAACTTGCAGAAATTCTGCACAGCCTGAACAGCGACAGGCAGCAGGTTGAGCAGGAAATGCAGGACGAAGCATTGTCAAAGCTACAGGAAATAGACTGGCATAGTGATGAACGAGCTCACTCGATTTGTTTGTATGAACCACACTGGCATCAGGGCGTGGTTGGCTTGCTGGCTTCGCGTATCAAAGAGAGAGTGAACAAGCCCTGTATCGTTTTTGCCAATGCTGACGAGACTAGTGTAAAAGGTTCAGCGCGTTCGGTTAAGGAAGTACACATAAGAGATGCTCTGGCTTTGGTTGATAGTCGTCATCCGCAGTTAATAGAAAAGTTTGGTGGGCATGCAATGGCCGCTGGACTTTCGCTGGCACTAGATAATTTGGACTCTTTTCAGAAGGCGTTTGAGCAAGCGGTTACTGACCTGTTAAAAGGTAAACCTATCGAGGACGTTATTGAGACCGACGGTCCATTGAGTACTGAGGAGTTGACTTTAGATACTGCGCAAGAACTCAGTAATGCAGGTCCTTTTGGTCAGGGTTTTCCGGAGCCAGCGTTTGATGGTGAATTCGAGGTACTGAATCACCGGATTGTTGGAGAGAACCATTTAAAATTAACCTTGAGAAGCTCGGAGCAAGACAATGCCGTGCAGGCTATTGCCTTTAGAATAGATGTTGAGGAATGGTTAGCGCAGCCTGCCAGCAGAATTCGAGCAGTCTATAAGCCTGATATTAATGATTATTTTAATGTGCCAGAGCTGCAGCTTTTAATTCAGTATTTTGAACGTCTGGCTTAAACAGAAAATAAGCCAGACGCATTAGGGTTTACGACTGGCGCTCAGGTATCGCGGCATCGCAGGCTTCAGGATCGCCTGTCCAATTGGTAGTTACAACACGTCCTTCCTGGTTATATCCTACCTGCACACGGCAATGAACTTCTTCGCGGCCACCAAATAAGGTTGTGCCTATGCTACCGAAAAAGTTACCACCAAATCCGCCAACACCTACTCGCATAGAGGGCTTGTTCTTAATATCGCGGGTATTCCATTCAGCGTAGGTCAAGTCATTAACCTGTTGCTCTCCAGTTGGCAGGCCCCAGGTCTGAATTAAGGTTTCAATTTCAGCGCCCTGCCAGGCAGTAAGTTTACTATCGATTTCGGCCGGTTGTGCAGTACTACAACCTGATAACGATGCGCTCATTATGAGACCGATGAGGCTAAGCTTTATAACGGATTTTTGGATCATGACAGCTTCCTGTTTCTGCTCTTAATGAGTAAGAGTGTTGCAAAAGATGCGTCAACTTGCCAGTAATTGCTCTTAAATTAACCATATATCGTGACACTTTTGTAAATTTTATTGAGCAAATTCGCAACTTTGCCTTTCCTTCGCTAGAATGGCTACCATAAATTTACGATATTAAAAACAAGAGGATAGCAATGAAATTACCTGTTGATACTGCCCAGATAACTAGCTTTGCCGAGAATAGCTGGCAAGTGATGATGGATTATGCGCCCAAAGTGATTTCTGCACTTGTGGTTCTGGTCATTGGTCTGATCATTATTCGAATGATCGTCAATGGTGTTCGCAAAGCTTTTGAAAAGAAAAAGTTTGATGTCACATTGCAGCGCTTCTTGGTTAGCATGATTAGTATTTTGTTGAAAGCTGCGCTAGCCATTACCGTAATTGGCATGCTCGGCATACAAATGACAACCTTTGTTGCCATGCTGGGTGCTGCTGGTTTAGCTATCGGTTTGGCTCTTTCGGGGACATTACAAAACTTCGCCGGTGGAGTCATCCTTCTGATACTACGCCCTTACAGAGTAGGAGACTTTGTTGAAATGCAGGGGCACTCTGGAACCGTTAAAGAGATTCAGATTTTCAATACTATTATGACCACTCCAGACAACAAAACGATTATTATCCCTAACTCGCCAATCTCTACTGGCTCAATGATTAATTACAGTACTCAGCCTAAGCGTCGTGTCGACTTTACCATTGGCATTGGATATGACGATGATATCGATAAAGCACGTGAAGTTATTTTAGGTGTCATCACAAAAGATGAGCGAGTCCATAAAGACCCTGAGCCATTCATCGCTGTTTCAGCACTGGCCGACAGTTCGGTCAATTTCGTGCTTCGAGTGTGGGCCGACAGTGGCGATTACTGGGGGGTATACTTCGAGAATCTGGAAGCCATCAAAAAGGCACTAGATGCCAACAATATCAGCATTCCTTATCCACAAAGGGATGTGCACTTGCATACTGTTGAAAAATAAGCCGTTTTTAGTGATTAATGAAGGCACCTTGGGGTGCCTTTTTTTATGTGCGAGAAAAATTCAGCACTAAAAGGTAGTGCCAATAAAGGCTAGAAACTGTACAATTAGCGCCCAATTTTTAGCAGGTAAGGCTGTTTGGTCTTACTGAATATTAGTATTACGAGTAAGGTGGTTATGCAGGTACATTTGAGTGCGCTAGGGTGTCGATTGAATGAGGCGGAGCTTCAGAACTGGGCAAAATCGTTCCAGCGTTTGGGTTTATCCCTAACTTCTGAAGCTGATGCTGCAGACCTGATCGTGCTTAATACCTGCGCAGTAACTGCCGAGGCGGCTCGCAAATCTCGTCAGACTGTGCGTCGCTTTCACCGTGCTAATCCTCAGGCTCGTAAAGTAGTTACCGGTTGCTATGCCTCGCTGGAGCCAGAAGAAGTTGCTCAGATCATGGGTGTTGATCTGGTGGTAGCCAATGAAGATAAAGATGTCTTAGTTGAACAGGCCAAACAGCTTCTGGATATTCCAGCTATGCCGGAATTTGCTACTGAACCGGGCGAAAGCGCTCTATTTGCCCGTAATCGCGAACGTGCATTCATTAAAATTCAGGATGGCTGCCGTTATCGCTGTACCTACTGTATTGTCACGGTCGCGCGTGGAGAAGAGAAAAGCCGTACGATTCAGGATCTGATTGATGAAATTAACCAGTTACACGCCGAAGGTGTTCAGGAAATCGTATTGGCAGGAGTGCATGTAGGTGGTTATGGTTCAGATATTGATAGTAGCTTGTATAAACTAGTAGAAACAGTATTGGCGGAAACCGAAATGCCAAGAATTCGCTTTGCTTCCGTAGAGCCATGGGATCTGGGCGAAAACTTCTTTGAGCTATTTGCTAATCCACGATTAATGCCACACATGCATTTACCTATTCAAAGTGGAGCGGATAGCGTTTTAAGACGCATGTCTCGTCGCTGCAAAACCTCATCCTTTAGCGAGTTGGTTCATCAGGCAAGAACTCAGGTTCCAGGCTTTAATGTCACTACCGATGTCATTGTTGGCTTCCCCGGTGAAACCGATGAAGAGTTCGAACAAACCATGCAATACATCGAAGAAGTAGGTTTTGGTCATATTCACATCTTTACTTATTCAGACCGTGAGGGTACCAAGGCCGCGCGTCTGCCCGGCAAGATTAGTAAAGAAGTTAAGAAGGAGCGAAGCCATCGTTTGCATGAGTTGGCGGCAAAATTGAAAGCGAAGGAGCTTGAACAGCAGGTGGGTATGACAGTACCAGTGTTGTGGGAAAGCTCTAACCAGTATACAGAAGATGGTAATCAGCGTTATTTTGGTTACACACCCAACTACCATAAAGTTGCAGTTGAAATTCCAGCTAACCTCAGCCCTGAGCGCTTAATATTGAATACCCGAATTGATAGTATCGATGCTGAAAATGGTTTCTTGAATGGAGTAATAATTGACGAAGTTCCACAAAGAGAATCACCAGTCATTGCTGTAAAAACAATCGGCTAATATTTTTCAAAAAATAAAAAGGGGCTAATTCAGCCCCTTTTTTAATTGCTACTTCGGACAGCTTAGTTATCAGCTGTTTCCGGTTTTTCAGGTTTCAGGAATCGCTCGGCTTCTTTGTTGATGACTTCAAGTTCTGCTAACAGCTGTTCGTGTAACTCTTCAAGCTTGTTGTATTGTTGTTTTTTGAGAAGGGTCTCATAAACATTACTGAGGTGCTTTAGCTTTGGTGTGCCGACATAGCAACTGGCACCATGGAGTTTGTGTACATGTTGCAATAATTGATCAAAGTCCTGAGATTGGTAGGCGGCATGAATATTACGACCCGTTTCAAAGTTTGAGTCTACTAGCATTTTCAGCATATCTATGGCTAGTTGCTCATTATTGTTGGCCAGCTTTAAGCTTAAACTCCAGTCCAGAGATTGATTACGGTTTTCGTCCTCGCTCTCTTGTTCTTGAGTTGGAGTTGGATTGATATCAGAAGCTGCCTGAGTCCATTTCAATAGCAGGTTAACTAAGGCCTGTTCTGAAACAGGCTTGGTCATGTAGTCATCCATACCGGCTTCTAATAGCTGCTCGCGTTCACTCGCCATGGCATGGGCGGTCAAAGCAATGATTGGAGTATTGAGGTTAGTACGATTCGCGCGGATAGTACGAGTGGCTTCCAGTCCGTCCATTTCCGGCATCTGAATATCCATTAGGATCGCGTCGTAAACTTTGTTTTTACTCAGTGATACTGCCTGCATGCCACTTTCTGCTGCATCAACTTTGATGTTGAGATCCTGGAGCAGGGTGGTGACCAGACGCAAATTCGCAGGGTTATCATCAACTGCCAGTACATAGAGATCTTTTAATAAACTGGCATCACCTACCGGTACTTCAGCAGGTTCCTTGCTGGAGTGTATCGAAGGCGTTTTCAATAGCTCGATTAAAGAGTTATAAAGAGCTCGGTGGGTGACCGGCTTGGTCATGGCTCGGTTTACACCTATTGAGTGTAAATGCTCAAGGAAATCTGCGTTGCCAGCTGTGGTGAATGTAATGACTGGGCAGTAAAGTTGTGTCTGTGCTTTGTTACAAATATATTCGAGCTGCTGTTGGCGGCGACGGAAACGTTGGCCGCCGATAATGATTAATTCAATGCTTTTACCGCTTTGACTGTAGAGATCAATTTCTGTCATCAAATCATCAATTTTATCAAAGGAGCGGACCAGCATTCCCCATTCCTCAAGAATCTGAGTAATAGACAAGCGAGTTGATGGGTGAGGGTCAAATACCAGCACCGATTTGTTGGCAAGAAACTCACCAGTTAGACCATCTTCTGGTAAAGCATCAGTTCGTTCGCACTGCAGGGTGAACCAGAAAGTGGAACCTTCGCCCTGGGTACTGTTAACGCCAATATTGCCGCCCATTTTCTCGACCAGTGATTTAGATATCACCAGTCCCAGTCCAGTGCCACCGAATTCGCGCTTGGTCGAGCTGTCGGCCTGGCTAAAGGCTTTAAACAGGTTACGTTGTTGATCCTGTGTCAGACCAATGCCTGAGTCCTTGACCTGAATTTTAAGCTTAAGTCCCTTTTTGTTTTCTGACTCTACTTCAGCATAAAGCTCAACGCTGCCAGACTTGGTAAACTTGATAGCGTTGTTAACCAGATTGGTAATGATCTGTTTGATACGAATTGGATCACCAAGAAGTGCTTTAGGCACATCTGAATAAATTAGTGATACCAGCTCAATACCTTTTTTGTTGGCGTTCGGGCCAAGCATTCGAAAAATGTCGTCAACACATTCGCGTAAGTCGAATGGATAGCGTTCAAAGGACATCTTGCCCGCCTCGATTTTCGAGTAGTCAAGAATGTCATCAATAATTGATAAGAGGCTGGTAGCTGAGCGTTTAATATCAAACAGGAAGTCTTTCTGTTTATTGTTAAGCTCAGTTTTTAACAAGAGTTCGGTAAAGCCAATAACACCGTTCATCGGGGTACGAATTTCATGGCTCATGTTGGCCAGGAATTCGGTTTTAACTCTACTGGCTTCCAGCGCCTGACGTCTAGCGATATCCAGTTCGAGGTTGTTAACCTCAAGGGTTTCCAGTGTTTCGCGTAAATCTTCAGTGGCCTGATCAACCGCCAGCTGCATCTCATCCTGATTGTGCTCCATATTTTCAGCCATCAGGTTGATACCTTCCTGCAGGGTAAGCAGTTCAGCGCTTGCTTCTGATTCAATGCGAGTATCCAAACGGCCATCTTTGATGCGATTAATGCCCTCAACCATTTTCTCAATCGGAGTAGTAACACTCATAGACATTCTGCGCGCCAAAAAACCACCAATCAGCAAACCAATCAAGGTAATGAATAGAGTTGTAAGAACGGTGTTATAGCGGCTGATTGCAGAAAATTCATCAGTCATCATTACCGCGACATAGCCTAGAAGCTGTGCGTTGGCCTGGCTATAGTTCTGCCAGGATTCATATGTCTCAGGAAACTTTGAAATGATGGGAGCGTAAAACAATTTGCCCTGTTCGCTTTCAGCGGTTCGGGCAAAACGCATTAAATTATTAGATGAACCAGAGCGAGCCAGAGAATAAGGATTATCAATGCTCATCACACTGAGAGTCTCTGCGGAGCCAACAGAAGCTAATACGCGGTTGTTCTGATCAAAAATTGCAACAGCTATTAGGTCCTTGTCATTATCACGTGCAGCTTGCGCCATTTCGGCAAGGTTTTTTTCGTCGAGGGTAATTAGACCATATTCACTTGCTAATGCCAGGTGAGTTGCAATAGTTTTTCCACGTGCAGTTAGCGAATATTTACTGTCGTTAATATGGTTACTGATGAAGAGGGTTCCCAGTAACAGGGCAACCAAAATGGTTGGCGTTAACGCCAATGTCATAATACGTTTACTGATTCCCCAATCTTTCATCTATTGTTCCATTTCATAATAAACATTTTCTAACATCTCGATCTGACCAATTAACTCACCTAAAGTCAATTCTGAAAAACCGAGCAACCTGGCAATTCGGCGGTTTGCATCCAGCACAAACTTGTCGGGGTATTGATACCGCTCTTTTACCAGCCCATTTTCGATCTGATAGATTAAACCAGCAGTCTGTTCGCCTATTGTATAGGGCTTGCTGAATAATGCCAGCATCGCGCCTCCCTGCAACATGCTGGGTGAATTGCCGATCACTATCACTCGATGTCGGAAGCTGTTGTAGAGTAACGACTTTCTTGAGCGTCCAGGAGGGTAAATTCGATCAGTATCATGCAGCATGATTCGACAACAATTGATCAATTGATTGATAGCATCTTGGGTCTGGAGTCTGGGCTTAACTATCAAGGATTTATAGGGCAAATTAAAAAAACGTGCCATCGATTCATAACGCCCTTTCATCTGCGAGTTATCCTGGCTGAAAAATGTTGCTGTCTGCGCCTGATAGATATTCAGGCTTTTGATGAGCGCAAAGTATCGTAGTAAAGGCTGCTCATGAGTGATGGCATAAAAGTCATCATGCGGATTTTGGCGCATGGACTCTATGCTATCGGCAGTATTCATAAGTGCAATAACCGGGCGCTTGGGCTGCTGCCTCATTATGTGTTCAAGCGCTTCCTGTCCAACGGTGATGATATAGTCTGCTTCTGAGTTATTGATATAGCTGGCCCAGTTGGGTTGTTTCTGCCAGAACAACAGGTTTTGCTTAAGGCCCAGGTCGTACTTTTCTTCCATGGTTTGTCTTAGTCCAAACAACAGTTCTTGTTCCTGTGGGCTGGAATAGGGTCCTAGAACATCCACAGAAATGACCTTGCGACTTGGGTGTTCTGCCACAGCCATGGGTACTGCCAATACAAGGGCGAGTATCAAAGAGGCTATGCTAATCCATGGCAAAGGTTTCAAGCGGCTATTTCTCCAAGCTTTTTCTGGCAAAGTCGTTATAATGTGGGGCTTTCGTTGCATAATCTACCTTGCCCTATGGATATAGGCAAGTACAGGCCTTTTGCTGAACTCAAAGAAGCCGGGCAAAGGCAAAAATTAGACCAATATTATGAATATATTTGTATTTGATATCGAAACCATTCCAGACATAGAAACAGGACGTCTTCTCAATGAGTTTGAGGGCTTGTCCGATGAAGATGTGGTAACCGCGATGGAGCATCTTCGTTATCAGCAGACTGGCACCACATTTCAGCCTTTGTATCTGCAAAAAGTGGTCGCCATTTCTGCCGTGTTTCGCCACGGCGATAAACTGACCGTCTGGTCATTGGGTGACGAACAGGCAGATGAGAAAGAGATTATTCAGCGTTTCTTTGATGGCATTGACCGTTTCACGCCAACTATCGTCTCCTGGAATGGCTCAGGCTTTGATTTGCCAGTGCTGCATTATCGTGCCATGAAGCATAATATTGCCGCTCCTAAATATTGGGATACGGGCGAAATGGATAGTCAGTTCAAGTGGAACAACTACATCAGCCGCTACCATAGTCGTCATCTGGACTTAATGGACGTGATTGCCAGTTATAATCCACGCGCCAATGCGCCGCTTGATAAAATTGCCAGCATGTTGGGCTATCCCGGAAAAATGGGCATGAGTGGTGCTAAAGTCTGGGAAACCTATCATCAGGGCAACCTTAAGGCGATCCGCGATTATTGTGAGACAGATGTATTGAATACCTACCTGGTGTATCTGCGTTTTGAAGTGATGCGCGGTAATTTAAGTCAGCAGGATCTGGAAGCAGAAGAACAAAAGCTTCGTGACTATCTAAGGAGTGAAAATCAGCCGCATTTTAATGAATTTCTGGAAGCCTGGGGTTAATACTGGCCTTATAGGCCTGAGAGCATCAGGCATCCCTTTTATCGAATTTAATACCTATCAAATTGAGAGTTAATCATGGCAAGAAGACGTCGTAGAAAGCCGTTACCGACCGAACCCGTACGAGCAAGCATCCATGCCTTTTCCCACGAAGGGCGTGGCATCTGTAGCGTAGAAGGCAAAACGGTTTTTGTAGACAACGCCCTTAAAGGCGAAGAAGTATCCTTCCAATACACTGAAAAGCGCGGCAAGTTCGATGAAGGGGTTGCCATTGAGATTCACAGCGCTTCTGAGGATCGGGTAACTCCGCCTTGTGAACATGCGGATATTTGTGGTGGTTGCAGTCTGCAACACATGAGCAATCCTGCCCAGATAAACCACAAGCAAAATGTGCTGGTCGAGCAATTCGAGCACTTCGGTGGCTATTCGCACAAAAATGGTGATTATGAGCTGGTCGAGCCATTGCAGGCAGACGTTCTGGGTTATCGTCGTAAGGCACGTCTTGGTGTGAAATATGTGCCTAAAAAAGGTGGAGCATTGGTAGGCTTTCGTGAAAAACGCAGTAACTTCCTGGCTAATATCGATTCATGTGTAGTACTCGATCCAAGGGTCGGCCAACTGATCACACCTCTAAAAAACATGATCAGTGAACTGGACAGCAATGATAAAACGGCTCAACTGGAAGTTGCCATGGGCGATGACCAGGTCGCATTGGTTGTTCGTCATCTGGTTCCGTTAACCGAAAAGGATCAGAACCTCTGGATCGAATTCGGTAAAGAGCATGGGCTCTATATCTATCTGCAACCGAAAGGTCCGGATACCGTTCATTTGCTCTATGGCCCAGACACGCGTGACTGGCTGTCGTATCGTTTTGATGATTATGATGTAGAAATGCTGTTCCACCCGATGGATTTTACTCAGGTCAACGCCAGCATTAATCAGAAAATGGTCAAGCGCGCCATCGAGTGGCTCGAACCCAAAGCAGAAGACCGTATTCTTGATTTATTCTGTGGTCTCGGCAACTTCACCATTCCATTAGCTACTCAGGCACAAAATGTGGTTGGTGTTGAAGGCAGCGAAGCCATGGTTGAGCGCGGACAGATGAATGCCAAGCACAATAATCTAAGCAACGTTGAGTTTCATGCCACCAATTTGCAAGATGACTTCACCCAGGAAGAATGGGCGCAGCAGGGTTTCAATAAAATACTGATCGACCCGCCCAGAAGTGGCGCACTAGATGTAGTGCAAAACATTACCCGTTTTAATCCAGAACGAATTGTCTATGTATCCTGCAACCCGGCAACACTAGCGCGCGATGCAGGAGAGTTGAAGGAGAGGGGGTATAAGCTGGTGAAGGCGGGGGTTATGGATATGTTTCCGCATACTTCCCATACTGAATCCATCGCTCTTTTTGAAATGATCTAGTTTTAAATAGTCTTTTTCTCCCAATACTGCGTTATAAGACTTATTTGAGGTGCTCACGGACAACTAGTCCGCTCCGCGCCTCAAAAAGTCTTATGTCTTGTCTTGAAAGAAAAGTCCTGCTTTAAAACCATGCCGGGAAGAGCGTCGCTGACTTTTTATGCTTTGTTATAATTCTCAATGACCTTCTAGGTCACCTCCGCTCTTTCGCAACTCTTTGCCGCGAGCTTAAGCATTTTAGTTATTTCTTGCAGTTATTAGATATTGTGATTTTTTAATTTTGCCTCACCTAAAGCCATTTTATCTCCCTTTCAGGTTCAACCGTGTTGTCTTTGCTGTTGGTGTGCCTTGTCCCACTGAATAATGACTTATTGTAATGTTTATGTATCAAGGCAAGCCCTACTAATAATTTGAACCTTTAACCCAAACTAAGCACCAATACACTTGCTTACACCCTGATTACTTTTCTGTACTTCCAATAAAAACCAATACTGCTAATATAGCTCTTCAGTATTGGTTCGTCATATGAAGGTTTATAAACAAGGACTTAATTAGAATCTGTCATGAAACGCAAAGATCACGATATATTTGAGCTGGTTGAGAATTCTCAGTTTTCGTTTGAGCAGTGGCTTGAGCTTAATCAACTGACGGTTGAAGGTAAGCCGAAGTCTAAGTTGCAGAAAGCGGTTACTATGGCCCAGCAGAATGTATCGGTGACGCCAGTTCTTAAACTGAATACTTTGGCGGCAGGTCTGGAACTAGCTGAGGTACTGACCCATTTCAATGCAGATTTCGATACTTTGACGGCCGCGGTATTATTACCTTCTGTGATTGCTGGCTCGATTAAGGTTGAATCCATTAAAGATAAAGTGGGTTCGACTATCGCTGGTCTAGTAGAAGGTGCGGGTCAGATGGAGGCCATGCGTAGTCTTCAACAGCAGACTGGCGCTGAGAATGACCACCAGCAGGTGGAAAGCCTGCGCAAGATGCTTCTCGGTATGGTGAACGATGCCCGGGTGGTGTTATTAAAACTTGCTGATCGCGTGGTTTCATTACGTCATATCAAAGATGCCAGTCGTGATATTCAACTGACCTTCGCACGTGAAACTAAAAATATCTTTGCACCACTGGCTAATCGTCTTGGTATTGGTCAGCTAAAGTGGGAGCTTGAAGATCTGGCTTTCCGTTACCTTGAACCTGAAGCCTACCTTTCTATCGCGAAAAGCCTGAAAGAGAAACGTGTTGATCGCGAACGCTATATTGAGGATGTTCTTCAGCTTCTAGAGAAAAAGCTCAAAGAAGAAAATATAAAAGGAGAAGTTTCAGGCCGCGTTAAACACATCTACAGCATCTGGAAAAAGATGACCCGCAAAAATGTTGGCTTTGAAGAGATTTACGATGTTCGCGCGGTCAGGATTCTGGTCGAGCGGGTTCAGGACTGTTACGGCGCTTTGGGTATTGTGCATGGAGAGTGGCAGCATATCCCAAAAGAATTCGATGATTATGTGGCGACGCCTAAAGAGAATGGCTATCGCTCGATTCATACTGCCGTTGTAGGGCCAGAAGGAAAAATTCTTGAAGTACAAATTCGTACTTTCCAGATGCATGAAGAGTCCGAGAAGGGAATTGCCGCGCACTGGGCTTACAAAGAGGGCGCTAATCTGGCTAAAGCTGGTGTGGATGAAAAAATTGCCTGGATGCGACAGCTGCTGGAGTGGCAGAGTGAACTGGCAGATGTAAATGCTGATGAGTTGATGCAGGAATTCCAAAGCTCGGTTTCTGAAGACCGTGTCTTTGTTTTCACGCCCCAAGGTAAAGTTATCGACTTACCGGCTGGCAGTACACCTATTGATTTTGCGTATCGTATTCACAGCTCGATTGGTCACCGCTGCGTGGGTGCTAAAATTAATGGTCGTATCGTGCCGCTGACTTACCAGGTGCACACTGGTGAAGTTATCGAGATTATGACCCAGAAGGAAGAGTCGCCAAGCCGCGACTGGTTGATTCCACATAATGGCTATATCAGTAGTAGCCGTACCCGCCATAAAATTCAGCAGTACTTCAATAAGCTGGATAAAGAAGACAATGCCAATGCTGGCAAACTGTTGCTGGAACGAGAGTTGTCACGTAACGATTTGGCAGCAGTGCCTCATCAGGAACTGGCGCAAAAATTGCATCTTGCCAGTGATGTAGAAATGTATACCAAAATTGGTACTGGCAATCTCGGCATTATGCAGGCACTTAATCGCGCCAAAGAACTTTTGGAAGCGAAAAAGCCTCAACGCGATATTCAGCCGACTCTTCGCAAAAAGTCGAAACGCAAATCTTATAATGACGTTTCAGTGTCCGGAGTGGGGGATTTACTAACCAGTATTGCTAAATGCTGTAAACCCGTTCCCGGCGAGGATATTATTGGCTATATCACACAAGGTCGCGGAATCGTCATTCACCACAAAGACTGTACCCATGCAAAAAAAGCTCTTAAAGATAAGCCTGAGCGGATTATTCCGGTGCAGTGGGAAGCAGAGTCGACCAATGCTTATGCCGTGGATTTAATAATTACTGCCTTGGACAGAAAGAGTTTGCTGAAAGACATCACAACCGTGTTGGCCAATGAAAATGCTGGAGTGACTGATTTATCAACCAGTAAGCGTGGCGAGCAGGTTCAAATTAATATTGAAGTTGAGCTGTCACAGCTTGAAGATCTGCAGCGCGTCATTACACTGCTCAAGCAATTACCGAATATTTTCAAAGTCGAACGTCGACGTGGATAAGTTCTTACAATGAGTGATAAAACAGTTTTAACCTCTCTACCACAAACTCACCGCTTGCTAACTATTATGCAGGCACTTCGTGACCCTGTGTCTGGTTGTCCCTGGGATCGCAAACAAACCTATGCCACCATCGTTCCTTACACCCTTGAAGAAGCTTACGAGGTTGCCGATGCCATTGAGAGAGGGGACTTTGAAGAGCTACATGGCGAGCTGGGAGACTTACTGTTTCAGGTCATCTTTTATGCCCAGATTGGGCAGGAAGAAGGGCGCTTTGATTTTGAGTCGATTGCTGAAAAAGTCTCAGACAAACTGGTCAGCCGTCATCCACACGTATTTGGTGATAAAGCTTTCTCTACTGATGAAGAGCTGAAAAAGCACTGGGAACAGCAGAAACATCGTGAGCGTCAGGGCAAAGATGAATCCAATACCAGCTTGCTGGATGATTTGCCCAAACACTTCCCAGCCTTGTCTCTAGCCCAGAAAATGCAGAAGCGAGTCGGTAGGCACGGCTTTGACTGGCCTGAAGTCAGCGGTGTGATTGAAAAGATTGAAGAAGAAATTGCCGAGCTTAAGCAGGCTATTGCCAATAATGACCAGCAAAATATTGAAGAAGAAATTGGCGACTTACTGTTTTCTTGCGTCAACCTATCGCGTCACCTGAAAGTTGATGCCGAAGCTGCTTTGCGAAAAAGCGCGCGGAAGTTTGAAGCTCGTTTTAGAAAACTGGAAGACTATCTTGCTCAGAGAAGTTTAACTGTGGATAGTGCAACGCTTGAGCAGTTGGATGAGGCCTGGAACGCGGTTAAGCAGGTATAGAAGGTAGCTACCCCTTCGCCAAAATCCTATCCAGGTGATTGGCAAAATTCATGCGATCAGATTGACTCAAAGGTGGTGGGCCTCCGGTATGAATGCCACTGGAGCGCATGGTGTCCATAAAGTCCCGCATATTGAGCCTTCCTCGAATATTATCTTTCTTGAATAACTCACCTCGCGGACTAAGAGCCTGGCAGCCTTTTTCAATCACTTCTGCCGCCAACGGAATATCAGAAGTGATAACCAGATCGTCTTTTTCCACACGTTGCACAATTTCATTATCAGCCACATCAAAGCCTGAACTGACCTGTATTGCCTTAAGGTAGGGCGAGGGTGGTGTGCGAATGAACTGATTCGCAACAAGCGTCAATTGCGTTTTAGTGCGTTCGGCAGCACGAAATAGAATGTTTTTAATGACGACAGGGCAGGCGTCTGCATCAACCCAGATTTTCATGGTGATTCCAACAATACAATACTTCGGTTATTTTATATCATTTCATGCCAAGCTACTGTTTATTGATTAAAAAAATTACCTCTATCGCTGACTGTCGTAAGGGCTGCCGTAAAAATGTCGTAACTATTTAATTAAATTTTATTTATATTAGAGCTTCATTCAGGGGAACAGAGTACAAAGATGAGAATCAACTCAGAATTGGTAAAGCAGCTACGCACGGAGAAACATTGGTCACAGCAACAATTAAGTGATGCCTGTGGTCTTAACTTACGAACCATTCAACGTTTAGAGAGTTCAGGGAAAGCCTCTATTGAGTCCATACGGGCTCTTGCTTCAGTGTTTGAGGTCTCACCGGATGATTTAATTCTTACGGATAATGGAGAGTCGAAAATCAATGAATCTCCCCTGTCTATCTTTGCTGCTACCAAATATTGCTTACTCAATTATGCGAATTTTGAGGGTAAAGCCTCCAGAGCTGAATATTGGTGGTTTTTCCTGTTTGTTTTGCTCATCGCGGCAGTGTCACTAGTGTTGCATGAGAAGTTGTACCTGGTTATTGGCATTTTAACCTTTATGCCTTTGGTAGCTGCCGGTACTCGGCGCTTAAATGATATCGGGCATAGTGGTTGGTGGCAGCTTCTGTTTTTAGTGCCTTTTGGAGCTGTAGCAGTGTTGATTATGTTGGCTTTGGGGAGTCAAACTCAAGAGCAGGAGTTTGCTGGCCAGGAATAGTAGCTTCGTACTCTGTTTGATGAAAGGCTATAACTAACTTATTGCCTTTCATCTCCAGGCTTCCAATTTTCATCATCAGTAATTTTACAAAAACTCCTCGCCAATGCTCTGACCTTTTTGATATACTGCCTTCCCGTCTTGAGACCCTTTCTTCTCATCGACATTTGGCCGAGTTCCTTGGCCAATTTAAAGTGTGTCAGAATTCGAAAAGCTACAATATACAAGGCCTTCAGGCCCGTTTTTGTATTGGTGAAATTTTTATATTGTAGTTTGTGGTGTTTATGAGCAGAGCTAGCTGCTCGCAATAATTTAAGTTGGGTTAGGCTTATGACCAAGTACGTATTTGTTACCGGTGGTGTTGTTTCTTCTTTGGGTAAGGGTATTGCGGCTGCTTCGATTGCTGCATTGCTGGAGTCGCGTGGTCTTAAAGTGACCATGTTGAAACTGGATCCTTATATTAACGTTGACCCCGGCACCATGAGCCCATTCCAGCATGGTGAGGTGTTTGTCACCGAAGATGGTGCAGAAACCGATATGGATCTGGGCCATTACGAGCGTTTTGTGCGTACCCGCATGCATCAACGCAACAATTTTACGACTGGCCGTGTTTACTCTGATGTTCTTAAAAAAGAGCGCCGCGGTGACTATCTAGGCGGTACGGTTCAGGTAATCCCTCATATCACTGACGAAATAAAGCATAAAATTATTGAAGGTGCTAAAGGCGCCGATATCGCTATGGTTGAAATCGGCGGTACTGTGGGCGACATCGAATCATTACCGTTCATGGAAGCAATTCGTCAGTTACGTTTTGAAGTGGGCAAAGAAAATGCCATGTTTGTGCATCTAACACTATTGCCATTCATTGCCACTGCCGGCGAGCTGAAAACCAAGCCTACTCAGCACTCAGTGAAAGAATTACGCTCGATTGGTATCCAGCCAGATATGTTGATCTGCCGTTCCGATCGTTCGATTCCAGCGGGTGAGCGAGCTAAAATTGCACTATTTACCAACGTAAAAGAGCGTGCGGTTGTTTCGTTACAGGACGTTGATAGCATTTACCGTATTCCTTCTATCCTTCTTAATCAGCATGTTGATGATTTCATTCTTGAGCGTTTTGAGCTGAAAGCAGCAGAAGCTGATTTGTCTGAATGGGAAGAAGTTTTATACCGTGAAGCCAACCCGAAGGGCGAAGTAAATATCGCCATGGTGGGTAAGTACATGGATTTAACCGAAGCTTATAAATCATTGACGGAAGCGTTAAAGCACGCTGGCTTACAGACTCGCCAATCGGTCAAAATTCACTATATTGACTCGCAGGATATCGAAAAGAAGGGCACCGTCTTACTGAAAGATATGGATGCGATTCTCATTCCTGGTGGTTTCGGTGAGCGTGGCGTTGAAGGCAAAATTGCTACAGCACAGTATGCGCGTGAAAACAAAATCCCATACCTTGGTATTTGCCTGGGTATGCAGGTGGCTGTGATTGAGTATGCTCGTCATAAAGCTGGCCTTGAAAATGCTAACAG
Organism: Kangiella profundi; assembly: GCF_002838765.1. Lineage (NCBI taxonomy): Bacteria > Pseudomonadati > Pseudomonadota > Gammaproteobacteria > Kangiellales > Kangiellaceae > Kangiella > Kangiella profundi. Next base: position 814,056 of record NZ_CP025120.1, read on the forward strand.
CTCAGAATTTAATCCTGAAAGCCCGTACCCTGTTATCGGCTTAATCACCGAGTGGATCAACCGTGATGGATCTAAAGAAGAACGAGGTGATGATTCGGATTTGGGTGGCACCATGCGACTTGGTGCACAACCAGCTGACATCAAGAAGGGAACTAAAGCGTTCGACATCTACCAAAGTGAAGTGATAAACGAGCGTCATCGCCACCGTTACGAAGTTAACAATAACTTGCTGCCAAAGCTTGAAGAGGCTGGCCTTGTGGTATCATGTACCTCTACTGAAAAGCATTTGGTAGAGATGGTAGAGTTGAAAGATCACCCTTGGTATGTGGCTTGTCAGTTCCACCCGGAGTTCACTTCGACGCCTCGCGATGGGCATCCGTTGTTCAGTGCATTCGTGAACGCGGCGAAAGATTACCATGCGAAACAAACTGCTGGTTAATCAAATAGTTATTAAGGTAAGACTGGTTAATAAGGTGAAAGTATGAAATTACTGGATTGGGAAGTTGGTCTGGATCAACCATTTTTCTTAATTTGTGGTCCATGTGTCATTGAAAGCGAACAGCTGGCGATTGATACAGCGGGCTTCATGAAAGAAATGACTGACAGATTGGGCATTCCTTATATTTACAAATCATCGTTTGATAAAGCGAATCGCTCATCCAGTAAAAGCTTCCGTGGGCCAGGCCTTGAAGAAGGTTTGCGTATTCTGCAAAAAGTCAAAGATCAGGTCGGCGTTCCGGTATTAACCGATGTACATGAAGATACGCCGATTAACGAAGTGGCGGATGTGGTCGATGTGATGCAAACGCCTGCTTTCCTGTGTCGTCAAACTAATTTCATTCGTAAAGTGTGTGAGCCAGGCATTCCGGTTAACATCAAAAAAGGTCAGTTTTTATCGCCATGGGACATGAAGAACGTGGTTGATAAGGCGCGCGAAACCGGTAACCAGAACATTATGGTTTGCGAGCGCGGTGTTTCCTTTGGGTACAACAATCTGGTATCGGATATGCGTTCACTGTCGATTATGCGCGATACTGGTTGTCCTGTGGTGTATGACGCGACCCATTCCGCACAGTTACCGGGCGGGCAAGGTTCTTCTTCTGGTGGCTTGCGTGATGTGATTCCTGTTTTGGCCCGTGCTGCGATTGCCGCTGGCGTTTCTGGTGTATTCATGGAATCACACCCGAATCCTGAAGTGGCAAAATGCGATGGCCCTAACTCTTTCCCCATGTATCGCATCGAAGAAATGCTACGCGTCATGAAAGAGCTGGATGATGTGGTGAAAAAGGCCGGCTACATTGAGGATTCGATCCACGAGTTTGGTAAGGGCGACTTGCTATAAATTTCAAACACTCCTGTCCGCAGGAGTGTTTTTTTATGTCTATTCGATTTTTTTCTTTATTTAGGTTTTAGTTGAAACAATTTAAGAGGGTATTGGCTTGAAAATTACAGATATCATCGGTCGCGAAGTATTGGACTCACGCGGCAATCCAACAGTTGAAGCAGAAGTGGTGTTAGAAAATGGCGTGCGCGCTATGGCATGTTCACCATCAGGCGCATCAACCGGTTCACGCGAAGCATTGGAATTGCGTGATGGTGATAAATCTCGTTACCTGGGCAAGGGCGTATTGAAAGCCGTTGGCCACGTTAACAATGAAATCAAGTCAACCTTAGTTGGCAAAGATGCAACCGATCAGGCTGTCATTGATCAGGTTATGCTTGATCTGGATGGTACTGAAAATAAAGAGAAATTAGGTGCAAATGCGATTCTTGCCGTGTCTTTGGCGAATGCAAAAGCAGCAGCGCAAGCATTGGGCAAACCTTTGTATGAACACATCAACCGTGATGGTAAGTTTGCGATGCCAGTACCGATGATGAACATCATCAATGGTGGTGAGCACGCTGATAATAACGTGGATATTCAAGAGTTTATGGTCATGCCGGTTGGCGCACCAACCTTCTCAGAAGCATTGCGTATGGGTGCTGAAATCTTCCACAACTTGCGTAAAGTGTTGCAAGAAAAAGGTTTGAACACTGCGGTAGGTGACGAAGGTGGCTTCGCCCCGGATTTGGGTTCAAACGAAGAAGCTATTCAGGCTATTGTTGAAGCGGTTGATCGTGCCGGTTACAAATTGGGTGACGATGTGGCCTTAGCGCTGGATATTGCTTCAAGCGAATTCTACAAAGATGGCAAGTACCACTTAAGTGGTGAAGGCAAGGTATTAACTTCAGCAGAATTTGCTGATTACCTGGCCGACTGGGTTGAGCGCTACCCAATTGTATCGATTGAAGACGGTATGGACGAAAGTGACTGGGAAGGTTGGAAATTGTTGACTGATAAAATTGGCAGCAAGTGTCAGTTAGTGGGCGATGACTTGTTCGTGACCAACACTAAAATCTTATCGAAAGGTATTGAGCAGGGCGTTGCCAACTCTATTTTGATTAAAGTTAACCAGATTGGTACTTTGACTGAAACCTTGGCAGCGATTGATATGGCACATAAAGCTGGCTATACCGCTGTGATTTCTCACCGTTCTGGTGAAACTGAAGATACAACTATCGCGGACTTGGCTGTTGCTACTGCTGCTGGTCAGATTAAGACCGGTTCACTGTGCCGTTCTGATCGCGTTGCCAAGTACAATCAATTGTTGCGCATCGAGTCAGCGTTGGGTGAAAAAGCACCTTACCCTGGCAAGAAAGCCTTCAAGTTCTAATAAACTATAGCCTTATGGGGCAAGTAAGTACTATCATTTTAGCTTTATTTGCCCCACCTTTTCTGGCATTGTTACGTTTATGAAATGGGTAGCCCTGACATTACTGGTTGTTTTAGCCAGCCTTCAATACCGAATGTGGTTCGGGCAAACCTCTTTTCGAGAAATAAAACAGCAAGAAGCCAGAATAGAGCTCGTCAAATCAGAAAACGCAGAACTCGCTTTGCGTAATCAGAAAATCCTCGCTGAAATCCATGACTTAAGAGAAGGCACTGACGCCATTGAGGAACGTGCCCGTTATCAGCTTGGCATGATAAAAGAGGGTGAAACCTTTTTCCGTATCCTCGATTCTCGTCAAGGTTCTCCTCAAGAGCAGCCTTAAGACTCAAACTCTATGAATGACAACAAAACCAAGATTTGGGCATTGATTCCAGCTGCTGGGATTGGCAGTCGTATGAAGGCAGAACTGCCCAAGCAGTACCTTGAAATTGATGGCAAAACCATTCTTGAGCATAGCCTTTCCAAGTTTCTGGATCATCCTTCAATTGAAAAAGTCGTTGTGGCTTTAAACCCCGAAGATAAACACTGGTCAAAACTCAAAGTTGCAAACCACCCGAAAATTAAAACTGTAGAAGGCGGAGCGACTCGGGCAGAGTCAGTGCTTAATGGTTTAAAGGCCATTCAACAGCACGATGGTGCAAATGATTGGGTGATGGTCCACGATGCGGCCAGACCCTGCCTAGATAGCGGTAGTGTTGATGCGTTGATTCAGGCTGGAAAGGATTCCGAGCACGGAGCTATTCTGGCAATACCCTCTGTTGATACAGTCAAACTGGCAAATGCCAATCAAACGATTGATAAAACGCTTAACCGCGAACAAATCTGGCTGGCACAGACACCTCAGTATTTCCAAGTGGGACAATTAGCAGATGCAATTGTTGCAGGCTTGAAACAAGGATTGCCCATAACCGATGAAGCTTCAGCCATTGAAGCTCAAGGCATGCACCCCGCTTTGGTCATTGGCACCCGTAAAAACATTAAGGTAACTGAGCCGGAAGATATGATGCTAGCCTCGGTGTGGTTGGCGGGGATGTGATTTTCTATTCTTTACTATTCCTAGGCATACCTTGAGATTTTGGCTTCTCTTTTACGCAAAGATAATTACTTTAATTGAGCGTTTCGCTCCTCAGCGAGTCCCTTTTACAGAATACTTCCCTGTATTCTGCTAAAGCCAGCGTCGCTCCTCTCCGCTGTTCAAATTTGCTCCAGACAAATTTGTCTTTGCCTTAGGGACCACAAAATCGTCAGGAACGATTTTGAATAGCGAAGCTAGCCCGAAGGGTGAAGTACAAGGATGTACTTCATAAAAGAAAGGACACCCCGAGATTGAGGTTTCGCTTCGCTTAACTTCCTTCGTATCCGTCAAGCCATTAACGCACCGTAAAATACGTTCCATCCCTGGTCCGAATTTTACTATTCAAAACTTCCTGTTTTGAATTGCTATGCCTTGCTTACTACTCAGCTCAATCTAAGGGGGGATTGGAGCAAGCCTGTTGGGTGAGCCCTTACAAGCAACTTAATTTAATATTACGATTAAATATCAGTAACACTGTTGACACCTCACATCGGATAGGTTTTAATCAGCCACATGAATACAGTAACGACGCAAATTCACCACCATCACCACCATTCAAACCGATTGGCGGTGTTGCTTTATGTGTGAAATTTACTGTTAAGAATTTCTAAAAGCCCCGCCAACTAGCGGGGCTTTTTTTATGCCTGTAACTTTTAAAATGAACTTTTAATACTGATTACTGAAACTGAATAGACGAGAAAAACATGTTTTTAAACAAGAGCTTACATCATCATCACCATCATACACTGCGCGAGCGACGGTGGTGGTGCTTTTGTTTGAGACTTTTGTAAGAAACAGCTAAGACACCCAGGTTTAAGAACCCCGTTGCTCCGAAAGGTCAACGGGGTTTTTTATTGGTTTAACGATTTGAAAATTTAAATATTGAATATTAGGAGAAATGACATGGCTTTAAAAATGGTAATCCCAAAAGGCAAGTTGTACGACAAAGTTGCAGAGTTGCTTTCAGATATTGGGCTGACACTGGTAGGTGATAGCCGAAACTACCGTCCACAACTCTTTGGATGCGATATCGAGGTAAAGCTGCTGAAAAGTCAGAACATTCCTGAAATGGTGGCACTGGGTCAACACGATATTGGGTTTGCTGGTATGGATTGGATCCTGGAACAGGAAGCTGACGTTGAGGTGCTTGAGGATTTAGGCTTCAACCCGGTAAAGCTGGTTTCCTGTATTCCCGAAGAGTGGGACTGGAATGAAGTGAAGCAACGAAAAATCATTGTCGCTTCAGAGTATAAGAAGATTTCGGCTCAATATCTCAATAAATTAGGCATCCAATATCAACTACTTCGGGCCTATGGTGCTACTGAAGTATTCCCGCCTGAAGATGCCGACATGGTTATCGACAATACCAGTACCGGCTCAACCATTCGCGCTAACCGATTAAAGATTGTCGATACGGTTATGGAAAGCTCAACCCAGTTTATTGCCAACAAATCCGTGCTTGATGATCCGGAGAAACGTAAACAGATTGATGATCTTTTATTGCTGATGCGCGGTGTCTTGAACGGTCGTAAGCGTGTATTGCTGGAAATGAATTGTTCAGAAGAAAGTATCGACAGAGTGGTTGCTTTATTACCTGCAATGAGAGCGCCAACGGTTAGTCGTCTCTACAACGCCGATGGCTTTGCGATTAAAGCAGCGATTGAGCGCAAGCTAATCAAAGACTTGTTGCCGAAACTCATTACTGCGGGGGCGACCGATATTTTAGAAACGCCAATCCGTAAAGTGCTTTAAGACGCTGATTGAAGGATTAGAGTTATGAATATGCAAGAAACTAGAATCGAGCCTTTAAAGCTCGATTTTAATGAGCGGGCGGATCGTTTCCCAGCCTGGCTTGATATCACTAAGCTATCTCCACAAAACTATTGGCGTTATCCGGATCAGACTGATCTCAAGCAGCAGATGAGTAAACAGTTTGGTCTGCTACCTGAGCAGATTATGGTGACCAATGGAGGGGATGAAGCGATTGAAATTATGTTTAAGGTTGCCAGTCTTGAGCAGAAGGAACTGATCATCCCGATGCCAGCGTTTAGTCAGTACCTGTCGGGAATTAAAGTATGGAACAGTAAAGCACAACTTATTCCAGCTCAGGATAATCAGTCAATTGATCTGGAAGCGAGCCTCAGAGCTTTAACCGAGAATAGCATACTGGTCTTAACCAGTCCTAATAATCCAACGGGTGAAACACTTGCGTTGGATGTCATTAGATATGCTTGTCAAAAGGCTAGAGAAAAGGGAGCAGAGGTATTTCTCGATCAGGCTTACATCGAATTTACAGGACTGGCTATAGAGTCACTTTCTTTGCTTGAAGAGTTCGATAACTTGATTGTGTTAAGAACTCTGTCAAAAGCATACGGACTGGCTGGAATTCGTTGTGGTTATCTGTTGGGTAATGAATCCCTCATTAAGCGTTTCACGGATCGCAAGATGCCGTTCAATGTTCCTCAGCCCACTTTAGAAATTGCGCGTCAGGCATTCTCGCCGGAAGCTCAGAATGATGTAGCTGATTTCAGCCAGCAAATTGCACATAACCGCGATCAGTTAGTGCAATTTTTACGGCAAAGAGGTTTGAACGTATTAGATAGCGAAGCAAACTTCATTCTGATAATCGATGCACCCGACCGACTGCAATTAATTAAAGCAGCCTGTGAGCAAAACAATATTCAGATCAAAACTGATTTGGTTGGGCTTGAATTTAATAAACAGGATTTACAGGAGAAATCAGCAATCCGTATTGCTATCCCTTATGAGCTACAGCCATTACGTCAGGCTCTCAGTCTTGCTCTGCAGCCGGAGCTCATCTGTTTTGATATGGATGGGGTTTTAATTGACACCAGTAAAAGTTATGACGCTGCCATCAAGAAAACAGTTGAGTATTTTGTTGGTACACAACCAGCTCAACAGGCCATCGACACATTACGTTCACGTGGTGGATTTAATAATGATTGGGTTCTGACTTATGAGCTGATTAAGCAGAACACTAATGATGTCGTTCCAGAGTATGAGGAGGTTGTCGAACAATTTCAGATTTTGTATTTAGGTAGCGACGGTGACGCAGGTTTGAATCAATTGGAAGAGGCCATGCTCAACTCAGAGTTATGCACACAGATTTTTGTACAAAACAGTAAGTCGATCAAAACAGCAGTTGTTACTGGTCGTCCCCGTGACGAGGCAGAAATTGGCTTACGGCTGTTAGGCATTCGCAATACATTCTTAGTCAGTGACTGCGATGTTATTGAGTCGAAACCTGCGCCTGAGGGTATCAATCAATGTAAAGCTTATTATGGCGCCACTTATTGCTGGATGTTGGGTGATACTCCTGATGACATTCAGGCTGCGAAGGCGGCTGGTGCATTAGCAATAGGCGTTAGCACTAAAGAGAACGAACAGAACTTATATCAAGCGGGTGCCGATCTCGTCGTGGCATCGGTGAATGAATTAGAGAGGTTGTTATGAGTGACACAAAGAAGCAAAGCTCGGTTGTTTCCATTGTCCGTCAGACAAAAGAAACCGCCATTCGTTTGGAACTTAATGTCTATGGCCAACAGAAACTTAAGATCAATACCGGTCTGCCTTTCTTCGACCACATGCTGACCCAGCTAGCATTGCACGCGGGTTGGGATCTCAACCTTGAAGCCAATGGTGATTTAGAAGTTGATGACCACCACTTGATTGAGGATGTGGCGATTTGTTTAGGTCAGGCATTGCAACAGGCCTGGCGCGAGCAGGAGTCGATAACACGATATGGCCAGCGTTTATTGCCGATGGACGCTAGTCTGATCATGGTCGCGGTTGATGTTTGTGGGCGTGGTTATGGAATAACAGATCTACCTTTTACACGCGAAATGATAGGCAACATTGCTACTGAAATGTGGAAACACTTTTTCTATACCTTCGCGATTAATGCGCAAATCAGTTTGCACATTAAAGCAGAGTATTTTGATAATAATCACCACTTAATCGAAGCTAGCTTTAAGGGCCTGGCATTTGCACTGCGGGAAGCACTGACTCCAAAACAAGGCGCTAATAGCTCCAAGGGTAGCTTATGAGCGATTCGACAGTAACAGACTTTGTGCCATTGGTAGGAGTCATTAATACTGGTGCAGGTAATTTGTATAGCCTTAACGGTTGCTTGAGGCGCATAGGTTATGAACCAGTAACCATTAATTCACCAGAAGATATGCAGGGTAAAGCTATCTCGGCTTTGATCATTCCGGGGCAGGGGCGCTTCGGTACCGTGATGTCGAACTTGCGAAACAGTGGACTCGATAAGCTCATCAGTGACTGGTATCAGGGCGACAAAAAAGTGATCGGTATCTGTGTCGGCCTGCAGGTGTTATTTGAAGATTCAGAAGAAGACACTGGCATCAAAGGACTCGGTATTTTTCAAGGCAAGGTCACTCGCTTAAAAAGCCCAAAGCAACCGATGGTGGGTTGGGCTGATGTGCAATCAGAGCAAGAATGGTTAAGCCGAAAAACACTCTACTTTGTCAACAGTTACGGCGTTACAGAGTGTGAACAGACAATTGCCAAAGTCACCTATGGTGAAACCTTTGTTGCTGCTATCGCGAGTAAACAATTAGTGGCATTCCAATGCCATCCTGAAAAATCAGGAATCGCAGGAGAAGAGGTGTTAAAGCAATGTCTGAGTTGATCAAAAAAAACGAACAGGGCCTCAAATCGCGAGTCATTGTCTGCTTGGATGTGGCGCATGGCCGGGTAGTCAAAGGGGTCAATTTCAAGGGCCTTCAGGACATGGGCGATCCGGTTGAACTGGCTATTCGTTATCAGGAGCAGGGAGCTGATGAAATTGTGTTTCTGGATATCAAGGCGACTTTGGAACAACGAGCTAATGCGCTGGAAACCGTTACCCGTGTTGCCGAAAATTTATCGATCCCTTTCACCGTCGGTGGCGGATTGAATACCTATACTGATGTTGCTCAGTTTTTAAATGCTGGTGCCGATAAGGTGGCGCTCAATAGTGCGGCGGTTAAAAATCCTGAGCTAATCGATCAAATTGCCAAAGGGTTTGGTTCGCAATGTGTGGTAGTTGCAGTCGATCTTAATCAAGAAGTTTCAAATGGTGATTATCGGGTCTATATCAATGGTGGCAATACATCCACTGAACTGGATGCAATGCAATGGCTTGCGGAAGTTGAGAAGCGTGGTGCAGGGGAAGTATTACTGACCGCCATGCATCGTGATGGGACCGGACTCGGTTTTGATAATGAACTGATGGGTAAAGTGAGCAAACAATTGGGTATCCAGGTTATTGCTTCCGGCGGTGCCTGTAAACCTGGACATTTTACCGAAACGTTTCTGTCCGGAAGTGATGCTGCATTGGCTGCAGGAATGTTCCATCGTGGTGAGTTTACGGTGGATCAGGTTAAACAAGAATTGCTCAATAACGGTGTAGCCGTTCGCATTGAAAAGCAAAATGATTAAAGGGTAAAAAGTAATGTTAATTCCAAGTATTGATCTTCTCGACGGTAAAGCTGTGCAGTTACAGCAGGGCGATGCATCACGTAAAATTGTTGAGAAGGAAAATCTGTTTGAACTGCTAGAAGAGTTTTCTCTGTATGGAGAAGTAGCCATTATTGACTTAAATGCCGCATTAGGCAGGGGCGATAATAAAGCTTTAATCAAGCAGCTAATCAAAAAGTTCCCATGCCGAGTGGGAGGTGGCATTCGCAACTATGAAACGGCAAGAGACTATCTGTCCAGCGGTGCTAAGAAAATTATTCTGGGTACCAGTTGCCGTGAGGACTTTGTCAAAAAGCTTCCTCGGGCTCAACTGATTTTTGCGATTGATGCGAAAGGTGATGACTGGGTGACACACGGATGGCAGTCTTCTTCTGATAATAAAGTGGCCGCCATGATTGATGAGCTACAGGATAACTGCTCAGAGTTTCTTTATACCCAGGTGGAAAAAGAAGGCATGATGCAGGGTATCGATCGCGAGCGCATAAAGCAGGTCATTGAGCAATCGAAAATTCCTGTCACTGTTGCCGGTGGTATTACCGATCTGGATGATATTCAGTTCATTAATAAGCTTGGTGCAAACAGCCAGCTAGGGATGTCGATTTATACCGGCAAACTGAAACTAGATGAAGCTGTGATGGCCTGTCTGGATTTTAATAAGGCGCCATTAATCCCAACCATTGTTCAGGATATTGAAACCGATAAGATTCTGATGCTGGCTTATTCTACAAAGGAATCATTGCAAGCTGCCATGAGCAAGCGAAAAGGGATTTATTTCAGTCGATCACGTAACGAACTGTGGGAGAAAGGTCTCACTAGCGGCAATCAGCAGCAGTTGATTAACATCGACTATGATTGTGATGGCGATACGTTGATCTTTAAAGTTCAGCAAAAAGGTAATGCCTGTCACTTTGAGCGCTATAGCTGTTTTTCTGGTCAGTCAGCCAACTTTGATTTAGCGGCACTTGACCGTGTTTTCGAGCAGCGTATGCAAACTTCAGAAGTTAAAACTTTTAGTCAAAAGTTATTGGCCAGTGATGAGCTACAGCAGGAGAAACTGCGCGAGGAATGCGAAGAACTAATCGAAGCCAATGAGTTGGATGAAGTGCGCTGGGAAGCGGCCGATTTAATTTTCTTTGCATTGGCACGAGCCAAATCAAAAGGCGTAGCTGCCAGCGATATTATTAATGAACTAGGAGCGCGTAATGGCGGATAAATCTTTAATACAATGCGCTTCTAACTGGAAGCGTCCGAATCTGACTCAGTCTCCAGAGCTGTTCCAGCAGGTAGCAAAATTATTGAAGGAGATTGAGACGGGTGGTGACTTGGCGATTGATAACCTCAGTAAACGATTTGATGGTTATCAACCTCGTAAGATTATTCTTAAACCTTATCGTGAATACGAGCTTGAACCACTACTATTACACTCGATAGAGCAGGCGGCGCAACGTATTGAAGCTTTTTGTCAGCTACAAAAAAACTCATTACAACCCCAGCAAATTGAAGAAAAAGGTGGTGTGTTCGGTTTTCAGTATGGTCCGATAGAAGCGATTGGAGCCTATATCCCCGGCGGTCGCTTTCCGCTGATATCCACCGCTTTGATGACGTTAATTCCAGCTCGAATTGCTGGTTGCGAACGCCGTGTAGCCTGTTCGCCATCGGTGCACCCTGCCATTTTAGCCGCTGCGTCTTTGGCTGGAGCGACAGAGTTCTGGCAAATTGGCGGTGCCCAGGCGGTGGCAGCAATGGCTTATGGTTATCAAACGATGTTACCGGTGCAGATGGTGGTGGGGCCTGGTAATCAGTATGTGAATGTGGCAAAGCAACTGTTGCAGAGTCGAATCAAAATTGACGTTGCCGCTGGCCCTAGTGAGCTGCTTATTCTGGCTAATGGGCAGGCTAACCAAGAGTGGCTGATTGCAGATATGGCCGCGCAGGCTGAGCATGATCCGCAGGCACAAAGCGTTCTGGTTAGCGATGATGTGGAATTTCTACAAGCTATTGAGCAGCAGCTGCTAGCTGATGATGAATTGAATAAGCTTCTAAAGCACGAGCAGATTGTGTTATTGCAAGCAACCGACAGTGAAGCCATGATCCGTTTCAGCAATCGCTATGCGCCTGAACACTTATTGTTAGCGGATGATCGTATAGAGTCATCGCAATTAAAACATTATGGCTCACTGTTTATTGGACAAAACAGTGCTGTAGCTTTCGGGGATTATTGCGCAGGCCCAAACCACACGCTACCCACAATGGGCAGTGCAAACCGCTCCAGTGGCTTATGTGTGCAGAGCTTCATGAATATTCAGTCCTACCAGAAAATTTCAGATCAGGGGCGTTTGCAATTGGCTGAGATTGGTCGCCCGCTGGCTGAAGCGGAGCAATTGGTTTGGCATGAACGCAGTATGCAGGTAAGATCCTAACAACTAATTTTCATTAAGCGCAATTGTTGGGATGGTTATGTTTCGAATTGGTCATGGTTATGACGTTCATAAATTTGGTGGTGACAGCCCATTAATATTGGGCGGCGTTGAGTTTCCGGGTGAGCAGGGTTTGCTTGCTCATTCGGACGGTGATGTTGTATTACACGCTGTCTGTGATGCCCTGTTGGGTGCAATTGCTAAAGGTGATATTGGCCATCATTTTCCAGATACCGATGAAAAATTCGCCGGAGCCGACAGTCGTGGATTATTAGTTGCTGTCATGCAGCAGGTCCATGACGAAGGTTACGAGTTAGGAAATCTGGATGTCACTATTGTGGCGCAAGCACCGAAAATGGCTTCAAAAATTCCTGATATGCGTCAGGTTATTGCAGATGTCTGCAAAGTCGAGTTAAACCAGGTCAACGTGAAAGCCACCACCACCGAGAAGCTTGGCTTTATCGGGCGCAAAGAAGGCATTGCGGTTCATTCTGTGTGCTTGCTGCAATCTAAAAGCAGTGCAGCTTAAGATGGAAATCAAATTATACGACTGGCCTCGAGCCTATGGCGCTCCTTTAGCCTCAGCGACTTTTCGTCAACAGCTTAGTGATTTTTGTGTCGACGAAGAGCTTCGTTTCGAACCTTCAGGAGAGGGCGCTCACCATTTACTGCTCATCGAAAAGCGCAATATCAATACTGATATCGTGTGTCATAAATTACGTCGTTTTGCTGAGGTTAATCCAACCGATATTGGCTATGCCGGGAAAAAAGATCGCTTCGCGATTGCCAGACAATGGTTCAGTGTTCAATTGCCATTGTTGAAAGAGATTGACTGGACTGAGTTTAATGATGATGAAGTGACAGTTCTGAAAATGACCCGTCACGATAAAAAGTTACGCATTGGCGCGGTCAAACAGAATCACTTCAAAATAACGCTTCGTGTTATTAGCTTTAAAGAAGGATCGGATAAGAATTCGCTTGAGCAGCGAATAGCCCAGATCCAGCAACATGGCTTCGCCAACTATTATGGTGAGCAGCGCTTTGGGCGGAATGGCGATAACTTAGCGCGTGGCGTCGATTTATTATTGGCCAACAAAAAGCTCAAGAATCGAAACCTTCAAGGCTTGCTCTTTTCTGCGGTTCGTTCCTTCCTGTTTAATGAGGTTGTTGCTAAACGTATTGAAGCAGGACAATTTACTGAGCTGCTGGATGGTGATTATGTCCAGCTTGATGGTTCCGAAAGTGGCTTTACTGTTCAGGATTTATCGCAGGAGTTACCTCGCTTCACCGCAAAGGATATTCATCCTACAGCGCCAATGCCAGGACGTGGTCGTTCGCAAGTTCTGGCGCAGGCAGCAGAATTTGAGAATGAAGTTTTGGAGCCGTTTCAGCCGATCATTGATGCACTGGAACGGAAAGGTCTCAATGGTGAGCGACGAGCAATTCGTGTATTCCCTCAAAATGTCATCTTGCAATGGCAAAATGAGAATACCCTGGAACTTTCTTTCAGTCTGCCGAAAGGGGCATTTGCCACCAGTCTGTTGCGGGAATTATTTGAACTGAACATTGATAAACCAGACACTTTTAACGATTAAACAAAGAATGTTATGAAAATATTGCTGAGTAATGATGACGGCTTTTTTGCGCCGGGAATTAATGCCTTATACGACCATTTGCAGCGTATTGCGCAGGTTACTGTGGTTGCGCCTGACCGCAATCGCAGTGGGGCCAGTAACTCACTGACGCTGGATCATCCTATTCGCGCATGGCAAACCGAGCGTGGTTTTTATGCGGTAACCGGAACTCCAACTGACTGCGTGCACTTGGGTACTCACCATCTAATGGGCGCGGCGCCGGATATGGTAGTTGCTGGGATTAATACCGGGGCTAATCTGGGCGATGATACCCTTTATTCCGGCACGGTTGCTGCTGCGATGGAGGGCCGAGCTCTTGGCTATACGGCAGTTGCCGTGTCACTGGTGGGACACAATTGCCAGCATTATGATACAGCTGCCAGAGTTGCCGTCGAAATAATTGAGGGTTTAATAGAGCATCCTCTGGGTAAGGATCGGGTGCTGAATATCAATGTTCCAGACCTGCCATACAACGAATTGAAAGGAATTAAGTTAACGCGCTTGGGAAATCGTCACCGTGCTGATACTATTATTCCGGATAAGGATCCAAAAGGTCGCCAGGTCTATTGGCTTGGCCCTTTACCCAGCGGGCAAGATATTGGGGAAGGAACGGATTTTCATGCGGTTGAACATGGTTACGTTTCGATAACGCCTGTGAATGTGGATCTGACTGCGTATAACAGCTTTGATGAAGTGGAAGATTTTCTGGAGGCCTTTGACTCGCCTTTAACCACGAGCAAGTAATCATTTTAAAAGCTGGCGCGGAAACATAACTATTTTAGTAATAACAACAACATAGAACAGACAGACAACTATGAATGCAGCTCATTTTTCTGGCATAGGAATGACTTCAGCAAGAACGCGTGGCCGCCTGGTACAGCGTTTAATAGCCGAAGGCATTAGCAACCAGCAGGTTTTGAAAGCCATTGAAGACACGCCTCGTCACGTATTTATTGATGAGGGCTTATCCCACCGAGCCTATGAAGACACCGCGCTGCCAATTGGCATGGGGCAGACCATTTCTCAGCCTTATATTGTCGCTCGCATGACGCAGGCTTTGCTTGAATCGGGCTCGATGAATAAAGTTCTGGAAATTGGCACTGGTTGTGGTTATCAAACGGCCATTTTGTCTAAACTCTGCAAAACCGTATTTACTGTCGAGCGTATTCGCGCACTTCATATGCAGGCTAGAAAAACACTGGGCCAGTTGGGTATTCATAATGTTCAGTACCTTTTTGCCGATGGCTTCAATGGCTGGATGCAGAATGCTCCTTTCGATGCCATTATTGTTACCGCGGCTCCGGCTCAAATTCCTGAAAAATTGTTGGCACAACTGGCTGACGGTGGCCGCATGATTATTCCGGTGGGTCAGACTGAGACCGCACAGGAGCTGATTCTGGTGGAGCGTCAGGGCGATGAGTTCAAACAAACCGTGATTGAGAAAGTTAAATTTGTACCATTAGTTAGTGGCGTTGCTCGATGAATATTTTTACCAAGATGTACGACGCCTGTATGCGTTGGGCTCGTCATAAATACGCGGTTTATATTTTAGGTTTCATCAGTTTTATTGAATCTATCTTTTTTCCAATTCCTACAGCGGCAATGTTGGCGCCTATGGCCTTATCTACGCCGCATCGTGCTTTAAGTCTGGCTGGATTATCAACAGTAACTTCTGTACTAGGCGGCATAGTCGGGTATTTAATTGGGGCGTTAGCGTTTGAATCCTGGGTATTGCCGGCCATAGAAGAGTTTGGCTATCTACCGACTTATGAAAAAGCGGTAGTCTGGTTTGCCGACTTTGGCGTCTGGGTGGTCCTGATCGCAGGATTTTCTCCGGTGCCCTATAAAATCTTTACCCTGACCGCTGGTGCGCTCAGTATGGCTTTCCTGCCTTTTGTGTTGGCCTCTATCATTGCCCGAGCGGCACAATTTTACTTAATTGGTGGATTAGTGAAGTGGGGCGGGGAACCAATGCGGCATAAATTGCGTCAATATGTAGACTGGATTGGCTGGGGGTTCTTAATCCTTGCGGTCATAGCATACATTATCTATAAGTACGTGTAGCTTGTCATTGCGAGCGTAGCGTGGCAATCTCGTGACTGAGTACATCGAACATAAATAACTAATTGTAAAGCAAGGATTTTCAACGAAGGCATGCGACAGGAAACCAAAGAGATACTAAAGCGTTCAGCGATTCGCTCCCTATGGATTGTCGCTATTGTCTTTGTGGTTTTTTGGTTACAGGGTTGCGGTAATGAACGTCTGGCGCCGGTAGAAGAAAGAGAAGCCAATAACCATAAGGCGCAGCTCCACAGTTTCTACCCTCCCTCAGAAGTTGATAACAGTCAGCAATACTACTACGTTCGCCCTGGAGACACCTTATACTCCATCGCCTTTCGTTATGGTCTTGATTACAACATTTTGGCTCAGGCCAATGATATCGACAGCAACTACACCATTCATGCGGGCCAACGCCTGAACTTGCAAAGAGCACGTGATATTACCCCTGCGGAAGACTATGAAGTGGCTGGCACAGAGCCGCCAGGCTCGGAGTTATCAACGGATGCATCGCGTCGCACGCCAGTCTCGGTTGCCAGAAGACCGGTTGCTGAAGTGCCTAGAACCCCAACTACCAATCAAACTGCATCTAGAACGCAACCAAGCACTCAGCCAACGCAGCCTGTGGTGCGGCAGGAACCTAAAAAAGAACCAAAGAAGGAACCTATTGGCACCACCAATACTAGCGGTGGCAGCAAGGAGCCAATCGCCTATACACCTAACTCACCGGTCAAATACTGGATGTGGCCGACCATGGGCCAAATCCTACAAGGCTTCTCAGGCGCAAGTAAAAGTTCCAAAGGCATCGATATAGCCGGTAATTTGGGCGATCCGGTAAGAGCTGCCGCCGCAGGGCGAGTAGTCTACGCAGGCCGAGGTCTACGTGGTTACGGCAACCTCGTCATAGTCAAACACAACAACGACTTCATTAGCGCCTACGCCCACAATCGAATCCTGTTGGTCAAAGAAAACGAAATCATCAAAGCCGGCCAGAAAATCGCCGAAGTCGGTAACACCGACAGTGAAGTCCCTAAACTTCACTTTGAAATACGCTTCAAAGGCAAGCCCGTTGACCCAATGCGTTATTTGCCGAAGCGGTAGAAGGAATAGTGATGCTCAGAATATTTTCAATTTTATTAATTCTCTATTTTTCATCTCAAAGCTCTTTTGCTGAGGAAAATGACTTTAATCCTATTGTGGAACAGGATGGTAAATGGGTTATTGTATATATTCCAAATCACTACCAAGATGAAAAACTTCATTATGTACATCTAACTCTTAATGATAACGATGGTGAGCGTCTTCTTGTAGCTCAATTGCATACCTCAGAGGCAGTCGACTACGTTGCTGAGCCTGAGCTATATTCTATGGTGGTCTTTCTTGCTCCTGACAAGTCTAAACTTAAACATGTCAACCTTTCCATATCCTATAAGCAGGTAGTCGAAGGTGGGTTTATGGGGTGCGAAACCACAAAAGAAATTAATTTGTTAGATATTCTTTAAAGTAGAATTATCGCAAGTTCTATTGTGTGCCAAGTCTATGAACCGGCCTCGTTACGACATTATTAGATTTTCGGTTTCTCTATCCGGTCAATTAAATCTAAAATTTCTTTTATGACCATGTCTGGTTCATCACGTTGAGGAAAGTGATAACTTTTATCGGTCAGTACAGCTTTTCCCTGAGGAAAGGACTCAGCCCATTCTTGGTGTAATTGTCCCCATTTTTCTCGAGCTTCATCAGTGAAAAATAACAGTGGCGGCTCATCGTAAGTTTTAATTGAAGCAATGACAGTAACCGGTATGTCCGGAATTTGAGGATAGTCTGGCAAAGGTCGTTTAGCCCAAAAGTCTAAGTATTGATTGGACATTCCATGTTTCATGTCATCAAGTTTCACTTGGGCAATTTCTCTTTCTGCAAGCTCAAGATCGATACTTCGCATGATATCAACATCATGTTCCGAAGCCGGTTCAATAAGCATTAATGCGGAGACTCTTTCCGGGTATTTTGCGGCAAATACACGAGCTATATATGCCCCATAAGAATGGGCGACATAAACAACCTTGTCATCAATATTTAACGCATTGAGCAAAGCTAACGCTTCTGCTGCGTACTCTTCAG
This sequence comes from Kangiella profundi, assembly GCF_002838765.1. Lineage (NCBI taxonomy): Bacteria > Pseudomonadati > Pseudomonadota > Gammaproteobacteria > Kangiellales > Kangiellaceae > Kangiella > Kangiella profundi. The sequence goes on from NZ_CP025120.1 coordinate 831,631, forward strand.
AGCTGTAGTTCTTTTGGATAGGTGATGAGTTGCCATTACCTAATCTGGAGTAACGAAGCACTTTTGCGTGTTTTGTCAAACTGGAATAAATGGGATCCCAGTCATCAAGCCCAGCGGACCCTCCCGCTTCTAATAGGATGGTATAGGTGCCTGTACCTGACAGCTGATACTCCATATCGTATCCCGATATATTAACGGTTTTGTTAGATAAAGCGGGAAAGGCAATAAGTACTGAGAATATAGCTATTATAAACTTCAAGTGTGCAACCTTTTGAGTAGTGAAACGAAGTAATAGATGGGAGACTATCTCTTTTAAAGTGCCATTTAAGCGCTTTAACCTTTCAAGGTGAATATTCAACTTGTGTAAAAGTGGCAGTCAGATTTTTACTGTTAATGTATTCCTTACATTTGACAATCATTTGATATTCTAATTGTTACCCTTGCTCCTGTCATAACAGGAGGATTAGTAATGAACATGAAAAAATCGTTTTTTTATAGCTGTTGGCTCTTAGCATTAATGTTGTTAGGGATTAGTAGCAGTGTATTTTCTAGCAACCATGAGACAAAGCGGGTACTGATCGTAGTTAGCAGTCATGGCCTCAATAATGGTCAAGAACAGCCAGGATTTGAGTTTGATGAGTTGTCCAAAGCTTACTTTGAGTTTGTTAATGCTGGTATTGCTGTTGATATTGCCAGCCCGAAAGGAGGTTCAGTAGAGGCAGACAAGTACAACCCTGAAGAAAGTTACAATAAGCGTTTCCTGGAAGATAATGAGGCTATGATAAAGCTTAATAACAGTCTTCCAATCGCTGATATAACCAGCGATGAATACGAGGGAATTTTTATTGTTGGGGGTAAAGGGGCCATGTTTGATTTCCACAATAACAAGGCGTTGCAGAGTTCCATCGCAGATATTTATCAAAGCGGCGGAGTGGTTGCCGCTGTGTGTCATGGCCCGGCAGCACTGGTCAATGTCACTCTTGATAACGGTGATTATCTTGTGGATGGCAAGGCGGTAAATGGCTTTACCAACACCGAGGAGAAACTGTTTGGGAAAAAATGGGCGGCTCAATTTGAGTTTATGTTAGAAAATAGACTTCAAGAGCGTGGTGGGAAATTTGAAAGTAGCCCTATGATGTTGAGTCATGTTGCGATTGATGGACGATTGATTACCGGTCAAAATCCAACATCTACAGTTGATACTGCACGTGCAATGATTAAGGCGATGGGGGCTAAGCCTGGTCCTCTGGAAGACTATCAAGATGATAAAACATTGGGTTTGGTCGCAGATATTCTTAAGAATGCTGATTCTGGTGTGAAAAAATACCGTGCTAATGAGTCAGAGTACAAAACTGAGTTAATCGGTATGTATGGCTATTACAACTTAATGGTTGCTGAAACTGATGAGTCCATCCAACAATCATTAACTTTGATGAAGCTGGCACAGGAGAAGATGAAGCACCCGCAACTTGGTCTGGCCATTGCTCAGGCTCATCAAAAGTTAAACAATGTTGAACAGGCGAAATTGGTATTGAAGCAAATGGTTAAGCTCCATCCTGATTTGGAGGAAGCCAAAGCCATGTTAGAGTCTCTGTAACTGTTGCTTATATACTATAAATTGTATGACGTAGTCGCTCCAATAAATTTTGGGGTGACTGTTAAAAATTGGGTACCCGATGATTGAGCATTGCAAACCACTAAAGCTTTTATTGATTGAAGATCACCGTGATCTGGCAAAGAATATTGGCGACTTTTTTGAGCAGTTAGGGTATATCATGGACTTTGCAGAGACTGGAACTAGAGGGATAAATTTATCCTTGAGTAATTATTATGATGTCATAATTTTGGACTTGATGCTTCCTGGGATGGATGGTTTGCAGGTTTGTCAGCAGTTAAGACATGAGGCTAAGCGTCATATCCCTGTGCTAATGTTAACTGCCAGAGATACCTTGCAGGATAAAGTTACAGGATTTCAGCATGGTGCAGATGACTATCTTACCAAGCCGTTTGCACTGGAAGAGTTACACATGCGTTGTCTTGCGTTAAGCAAGCGGAATCAACTACACAAAAGCCATATTATCACCTTAGGTGAGCTGACTATTGATACGCAACAACAATTGGTGACTCGGCAAAACATACCGATAGAACTTAACACAATGAGTTATAGAATTTTGGTACTATTGGCTGAGGCTCATCCAAGAGTGGTAACTCGAAGCGAGCTCTCCGAAAAATTATGGGGAGACGATATAACCGAGTCCGACTCATTGCGGTCGCATATATATTATTTACGTCAAGCATTAGATAAACCCTTCGAAAAGGCACTTATAAGAACCGTTCATGGTGTCGGTTTTGCTTTAAACCACTAAATCAATGGATAGATCCTGATGCCAGCAAACTCATTTCACAGTTTAAAATCTAAGATTGCAAAACATTTCGTTCTGCTTTCGCTGATGCTTTCTATCACATTCAGCGCCGTGGTTTTTTTCACGCTGTTTATTATCGAAGATAGTTATTTTGAGTTACGACTGGAAGAAGAAGCTGCATTTCTACATAAGTCTTATGAACGGACTGGAGAGTGGCCAGAGCCACGGGTTAATTATATGGAGCTTTTTCAAACGCGAACTGAGTTTCCGGAAGATATTCGAGCAATTGCTATCGAAGAACCTTTTCGAATTGAAATTCCCGGTGAAGACAATCGTTACTATCATATTCTTCCCTTTAACCAGCAAGCAGGACCCTATCTGGTAGCAGAGGTAGGTAGCTTGTTAATAGTTCGTGCAAAACGAGAGTCTTTTTTCTGGTTGCTCGGCATCATTTCACTGTTGATGATTTTGATTGCAAGCTTGATAGGGTGGCGATTATCAAAGCGGGCCATATCACCACTATCTGATCTGGCTCAACAGGTTTCATCAGTGTCGCCTGACAACTTGACGCAACCGCTTGCTTCGAATTATCCGTCCAATGAGATTGGCCTGTTGGCGACTGCGTTAGATGAAGCGCATGCCCGATTAGCAAGGTTTGTAGAGCGAGAACAACATTTTACGCGAGATGCCAGCCATGAGTTACGGACACCACTAACCATTATAAAAAATGCCACTGAATTACTGGCACAGAAAAATAATCAGTTCAGTTCACAACAACTGCTTCTTATTTCTCGGATTGAGGCTGCCTGTCATCAAATGGAGCAAACTATAACCTTGCTGTTGGCCTTCTCTCGAGAGCAAATGAAATCTAACCAGAGCTCTGCTAACTTATTGGCGATTGTGGAAAAAGTAATTGTTCAGCTGGCCGAAGTTTATAACCTTGAATCGATAGAATTGGATATTGATGTGGCTGCTAACGTTGAGTGGAATATCGATACACTCCCCATCCATATATTGCTGACTAATTTGTTAAGCAATGCTTTCCAGCATGCAAATGCAACAAAGGTTTCGATATGGTCAGATGGCAACTGCTTGATTATTGAAGATAATGGTGTCGGTTTTTCTCCAGAGATAAAAGGCTCTGCGACTCAGGTTCTGAGTAAGGGAGAGAAGAGTGATGGTTATGGTATTGGACTATCGTTAGTTGCCAGACTTTGTGAGCACTTAAATATTCAATTAACCATCGAGCACCAGGACTGTGGTACCCGAATCAGTTTAATTCCTGTCAGAAAAAGTATCACTGAGTAGCTACTATTTGATCACTTTAATGGCCAACGCATGAATATCCGTTTCCATCATATCGCCTAAAGCATCATAAATTGCTCGATGCTGCTGTAGCATACGTTTTCCCTCCAATGCTTCACTTTGAATAACAACAGTAAAGTGGCCTTTGCCTTCTTTGGCACCAGCATGGCCAATGTGTTTATGGCTGTCGTCAATGATTTCCAATTGTGTTGGTTGTAGGGCGTCTTGAATTAATTGCTGCATGCGTTCAAGGCGTTGTGAGTTATCCATCATAATCTCCAAAAATTCTTTAATTACTTAAGGTAATACTTTTTTATAGGGTTTGACGATAACCGATTGGTAAACACCTGCCTCAATATAGGGATCGGCATCGGCCCAGGCTTGAGCATCTTCAAGCGATTCAAACTCTGCAACGATCATGCTGCCGGTGAAACCTGCTTCGCCGGGATCTTCTGCATCAATAGCAGGGCAGGGGCCCGCCAGTATCAGACGGCCTTCACTTTTAAGTGCCTGTAATCGCTCAACGTGAGCAGGGCGAGCCTGTGCGCGAAGTGGCAATGAGTTTTCTACGTCTTGTGAAAAGATGACATACAACATAATTTATTCCTGCGAGTCATTTTTGGTTGAGTCGGTTTTATGCGGCTCTTCAAGGTTCACATGCTCTTTAAGCATGATAATACTGATGATAAACAGCAAAAAGGTTGAAACAAAGAGTCCAATAATTTTAAACCAGAACCAGACATCGGTACTGAAGGTGTAGGCGATATAGAGATTTAAAAATGCGAATCCTGTCAGGTATGAAATCCATAACCAGTTAATTTTAGCCAGCAGGCTTTGCGGCGCTGTATCTTTTAGCACATTATTGGTTTTGAGCAGATCCTGAATGATGTACTTTTTACTGAATAGCTGTCTAAACAGGATGAATAATGCGCCAGCCCAAAGAATAATGCTGGTTTTCCACTTGATGAAATTTTCGTCATCAAAGTAGTAGGCTGAAGCTACTAACAGAACGCCAAGTATGAAGTAGGCGATGTGACTTTTTTTAATCGGTTGTTTGGCGAAAACGCTGGTCAATATTTGTACTAATGACCCGGCGCTCCAAATTGCAGCGGCCAGTATCAGGTTTTTTGTAATCAGATAGACTGCAATAAAGGCTACCAGCGGATAATTTTCTTTCAAAAAGGTCATAGTGGGCTCCAAAAAAGTGCCCGCCAAGTTTACCTGAATGCAAAAGATAGGCAAACTGGTAACAGATTCAATAGTGGTATTCATTCGTGTTAAGAGACTTACATAATCATACTCATGCATCTGACGGTAGTCTGACGCCATTAGAGCTCGTCGAGCTCGCAGTAGAGCGTGGCGTCGATGAGCTGGCAATTACTGATCACGACTCTGTAGCTGGTGTTTTGGCTTTACGAGAGCAGCCTCAGGATTTCGACCTCAAGATTATTGAAGGTGTCGAGATCTCCGCGGGGTGGGGCAAGCATACCCTGCATATAGTGGGTTTAAACATTGACCCAGAGCATGTTGGCTTAGACTCTTTCTTGAAGTTACAGCAGCAAAAGCGTCATACCCGAGCGCTGGAAATGGCTCATAAGATGCAAAAAGCTGGTGTGGAGGAGGCAGTTACAGATGTCGAAACCATGCTGCAGGAACAGAACATGGTCTGCCGAACTCATTTGGCTCAATACCTATTGGATAAAGGTATGGTCAATAATTTTGCTAACGCTTTTAAAAAGTATCTGGCAAAAGGAGGGAAGGCTTTCGTCAAAGATGACTGGTTTGAACTGGAAGACGCGATTGCCATTATTAAGCAGGCAGGAGGCGTTCCGGTACTGGCCCACCCCACGCGCTACAAGATGGGCTCAAACCAATTGCATGAGCTGATTCAGGCTTTTCAGCGAATGGGCGGGGAAGCGATAGAGGTGTGTTATCCTAATATACATCCAGGCAAGAAAAACCTATTGGCAAACTGGGTGCAAAAGTATAATCTGCTTGCCTCACAGGGTTCAGACTTCCACTCGCCGGATAAGCCCTGGGCCTTACTAGGGAAGTTTCCACCAATGCCTGATAATGTCACACCTGTATGGACAGCGTGGCAGTAAACGAACAACTAAAAGATAAATTATGACGCAACTGATTGAAATACATCCCGAAAACCCACAACCACGGTTAGTTAGCCAGATCGTAGCCATCATTCGTAATGGCGGTGTTGTCGTTTATCCGACCGACTCAGGTTATGCGCTGGGATGTCATATAGGCGACAAAAAAGCTCTGGATCGAATTCGTCAGATACGCGATCTGGAAAAGAATCATAACTTTACTTTGGTCTGTCGTGATTTATCAGAGCTTGCCTTCTATGCTCGAGTTGATAACACCGCATTTCGACTGATTAAAAATAACACACCGGGGCCATACACTTTTATCCTGCGCGCAACCGCGGAGGTGCCCAACCGCCTCAAGCATCCTAAAAAGAAAACCATCGGTATTCGTGTACCTGACAACGCTATTGCCCAGGCAATTCTTGAAGCTCTTGGAGAACCAATGATGAATACCAGTTTGATTCTACCGGACCAGGATGAAGGCTCAGTATTAGCTCCTCATGAAATTTTCGATGAGCTGGATGGTCGCGTTGATGCCGTTATAGATGGAGGTTATTGTGGCCATGAAGAAACTACTGTTGTGGACATGACTAGTGGTTATCCTGAAATCATCCGCTATGGCGCAGGTGATGCGGGGGTTTTTGAGTAGTATAGCGATTTATTATGCATGGCCTTTTATGATGATCTCGTTATAATGGGCAGTCTTATTATTTTTACTATTTCGACATAATTATAAGGGTATTTCTTTGAGTTCTATTACTGTTGGCCAGAAGCGCGTTCTATCGGGAATGCGTCCTACCGGCCCTTTGCATTTGGGACATTATCACGGGGTTTTAAAGAATTGGGCACAGATGCAGCATGAGTATGAGTGCTTTTTCATGGTTGCCGACTGGCACGCCCTGACCACCAATTATGATGATACGGCTCGCATAGAAGAATATGTGTGGGATACGGTTCTTGATTGGTTGGCTGCGGGAATCAGCCCTACAGCGGCGACTATTTTCGTGCAGTCCAAAGTCCCTGAGCATGCTGAATTACATTTATTATTGTCGATGGTTACGCCTCTAGGATGGCTGGAGCGTGTCCCAACCTATAAAGAGCAGCAGGAAAAGTTACAAAACAAAGACTTATCCACTTACGGCTTTTTGGGTTATCCATTATTGCAGGCAGCCGATATTCTGGTTTACCGCGCAGGTAATGTGCCTGTAGGCGCGGATCAGGTTCCGCATGTTGAAATGACTCGTGAAGCAGCTCGTCGGTTCAATCATTTTTATGGCAAAGAGCCTGGTTTTGAAGAAAAAGTCACTGAAGCCATCAAAAAGATGGGTAAGAAAAACGCAAAGCTTTACAACAGCTTGCGCAAGAAATTCCAACAGGAAGGTGACCAGTCTGCACTAGAAACTGCTCAGGCATTGGTGGAGTCGCAGGCGAATATTTCCATTAACGACCGTGAGCGACTCTATGGTTATCTCGATGGCGAAGGTAAGATAATTCTTCCTGAACCGCAGGCGCTATTAACTCCTGTATCAAAAATGCCGGGGCTGGATGGACAAAAAATGTCCAAGTCTTACGGCAATGCGATTGCCATGCGCGAGCCGCGTGAATCGGTTGAAAAGAAAATTAAGACCATGCCGACTGACCCGGCTCGAGTACGTCGTACTGATCCAGGTAACCCCGAAAACTGCCCGGTGTGGGAATTCCACAAAATTTACTCTTCAGACGAAGTCAAAGAGTGGGTACAGAAAGGGTGCACCAGTGCAGGTATTGGCTGCGTTGACTGTAAAGGGCCTGTGATTGATGCAGTATGTGCCGAGCAGCAAGTTTTTGTTGAGCGTGCTAAGGAATACCAGGAAAGTCCTGAAATTGTGCGTAATATCGTATCTGAAGGGTCTGAGCGTGCGCGAGATGTAGCGCGAGAAACTATGGACGATGTGCGTCAGGCGATGGGACTTTCCTATAAATAATCTATAATGTGGTCATTATGAGCGAACCAACCAGCGAACAGCATACGAATGCTAATGAGCATTCACCAGAAGCCGGGCATCTCCAGGAAGAGATGCCTTTTGCGCTGGTTGATGGCCAACAGGTCGAGGATTTTCCTAAAGATCTCTACATTCCACCAGATGCGCTGGAAGTCTTTCTAGAAGCTTTTGAAGGGCCGCTCGATTTATTGCTATATCTCATCAAACGTCAAAACCTCGATATTCTGAATATTCCGATTGCTCATATCACTGAGCAGTACATGGAGTATGTTGAGCTAATGAAGGTACTGCACCTCGAATTAGCTGCAGAATATCTCGTTATGGCAGCGATGTTGGCTGAGATTAAAAGTCGTGTGCTATTGCCCCGTCCCAAAGATGAGGATGAAGACGAAGATGATCCTCGTGCTGATCTGATACGTCGATTGCAGGAATATGAGCAGTTTAAGCAAGCGGCTGAGGACATTGATGAATTACCTCGTATGGGGCGTGATAACTTTGCTGTCAGCGCTAAAAAGCCAGAGCTCAATATTGTCAGACCTGATCCAGATGTCGAGATGAAGGAGCTGCTGCTGGCTTTACGTGATGTTTTGCGTCGTGCAGAAATGTTTTCCAGCCACCATATTCAGTTTGAAGCTCTCTCTGTCAGAGAAAAAATGGGGCATGTTCTTGAGCGTCTTTCAGCGCAGAGCTTCTGTGATTTTTCACAACTGTTTAATGTTGAAGAAGGTCGCATGGGTGTGGTGGTGACTTTCCTGGCCATTATGGAATTGGCCAAAGAATCATTATTAGAAATTATACAAACCGAAGGTTATGGCCCTATTCACGTAAGAGCTAAGATTAGTTCTGGTGTTGAAGGGGATGATGACTCTGAATCGGTTGAGGACAAGTTGGCTGATATTGAGCCAACGGTCGATTAACTGGATTGATTGGCAGTGGGTATGAATCAAGAAAAAATCGTTCGCATTATTGAAGCTTCGCTTCTAGCAGCTGGTAGCTCCTTGTCTAAAGATAAGATTATGGAGCTGTTTGCAGAAGATGAAAAAATCAAACCGGAGCAAATTAAGAATGCTCTCGAGCAACTACAGCAGGAAGCTGAAGGGCGCGGTATTGAACTGGTTGAAGTGGCCAGTGGCTATCGTTACCAGGCCCGTCAGGAATATGCAGAGTGGATTGCCCGCTTATGGGAAGAACGTCCAGCTCGATATTCACGAGCTTTGCTTGAAACCCTGGCTTTAATTGCCTACCGTCAGCCGACGACGCGTAGTGACATTGAGCAGGTTCGTGGTGTTAGCGTTAGTTCTTCTATTATCAAGACTCTGCTTGAACGTGAATGGATTCGAGTCGTAGGCCATCGCGATGTTCCCGGTAAACCTGCTCTTTATGCAACAACAAAAGGTTTCTTGGATTACTTTAATCTCAAAAGTCTTGATGAGTTGCCTTCCTTATCCGAGCTTAAAGATTTGGATAATCTTAATCCAGAGTTGAAATTTGATGGTGATGATGCAGAAATACCTAGCAACAATGCTGAGAGTTCACCGATTGAAGATAACTCAGAAGACACTACCACTGAAGATCCAAATCCTGAGACCGTTGGACCAGAATCTGTCTCACCAGAAACAGTCGATCCCGATTCAAGCGAGGAAGGTTACGAAGGTATTGAAGAAGCGGATGATACATTTACTGAGGATGGCCACGCAGAAGGGATAGAGTCAGTAGAAGACCTTCAGTCTGAGTTTGATGGGACTGAGATTGATGGCACTGAGACAAACTCAGAGTCAGTTGAGGGCATTGGCTATGAGGATGACTATCAAGATGACGACCAGGCCGACAGCTTCAATGACGAACTCGAAGATGAGAGTTTGGACACAGATTCGGAACAAAAATCAACTTATTCGATCCATTAATTAGGCTAATTGATAATTGGATCTAGGTTTTTCATATTTCTAAAAATTATAATGGACCCAAGTTTTACAGCCAGTTTCAAAAATGTTAGTGGCTATGTAAATCAAGTCGGGGGTAACATTGAACATCATAAATAGATTGCGCACTTTGGTAGATCATCGCCAGATTGGTGGATTAGGGCGCAGTGACGATTCGGATAATCAACAAGTTTTAAAGCAAGCTGCGGACGGAAGTTTAACCGTTGAACGTCGCACTCGACGTCGTCGTAACGCTGCTCCAGGTAGTAAAATCCTGGTCATTGATGACTCTAAAACCATTCAGGTTACCCTTCGCAAAATGCTTCTTCAGAACCACTACGATGTCTATCCAGCATTGGATGCAGAGAAAGGCCTTGAAATAGCACTTCGTGAAAAGCCCGATTTAATTTTCTTAGATATCGTACTCCCGGGAATCAATGGCTTTGCTGCGTTACGTCAATTACGCAAAGATCCTCGTACCCGAGATATCCCAGTCATCATGATCAGTGGCAACGTTCAGGCTACTGAAACCTACTACGCAGAACGCATCGGTGCTGATGACTTTATGCGCAAACCTTTCAATCGTCTTGAAGTCTTTAAACGAATAGAACGGCTGCTAGATGAAGATTGCGTGTTAAGACGCACAGGATTTAGAGCCAAAGCCGCTGTTTAAGCGGCTTTTTTATTATACCCTGCATCATATTTCCTCATATCCCTCGACTGATACCTCTATAGCCCTTAAAATGCGGCTATATTCTTGAAGCGGTAACATCATGTCTGAAAAACTACAGAAAATTCTTGCTAATGCTGGCTTAGGTTCACGTCGTGAAATTGAAAAGTGGATTGAGGGTGGCCGTGTTAGCGTTAATGGCTCAATTGCTAAGTTGGGTGAGCGTGCTACAGACAAGGATACGATTCGAGTCGATGGCCGCATTATAAATATCAAATCATCCGAAGAAACCTATACCCGTGTTCTGGCTTACAATAAGCCCCTTGGTGAAGTGTCAACCAAGAAGGATCCTGAAGGTCGACCTACGGTTTTCGATAATTTACCAAAAACCAGTTTTGGTCGCTGGATTAGCATCGGTCGACTTGATATCAATACCACAGGTCTTTTACTGTTTACTAACAATGGTGAGCTTGCACATCGTTTGATGCATCCTTCGTATCAGGTAGAGCGTAAATATGCTGTACGTGTTCATGGCGAAGTGACTCCTGAAATGATCAACAACCTCAAGAAGGGTGTATTGATTGAAGGTGATGTGTGCCAATTTACCTATGTGCAGGAAAAAGGTGGTGAAGGTGCTAATACCTGGTACGAAGTTGGTTTAGCGGAAGGTAAGAATCGTGAGGTCCGCAAACTATGGGAATCGCAGGGTCTGGAGGTTTCTCGGCTAATGCGTATTCAATATGGACCTATCAATTTGCCACAACGCCTTAGTCGTGGGCGTTGGATTGACCTAGACGAACAGGAAATCAGAGATTTAGCAAAATTGGTTCAGCTAGAAGTTACTCCTCGACGCGCGCAGCCAGAAGTGAAAAAGCGCCAACAGAAGAACGTCTGGAAGAAGCGATAATTTATTTCCTTCCTTGCTGCTATCAGCAGTTGAGCTTGTATCATAACCAGTTCAACTGCCATCAAATTGTCATAGAGTCCCCTAGTTTTAATATCTTTTAAAGGCTATTATTGAGTGGTTACAGCTTTATTAGACCACTCAAGGAAAGCTATGGGATCCGCAGCAGATAAATCATCAACCGTTAACATAGATGACAAGGCACAACAGACGGTCTTATCTATGGATGATTTAAACAAAATGTCTTTAAACAATCCTGAGTATTATTTAAATCGGGAACTTAGTTTACTGGCATTCAACTGGCGTGTTTTACAACAGGCGTTGGATCAATCGATTCCTCTACTTGAGCGGATGCGCTTTATCTTTATCTGTAGTAATAATCTGGATGAATTCTTCGAAGTCCGTGTGGCTGGTTTACGTCATAGTCTAGCTCGTGGTGAAGCTAGACCCGGGCTTAATGGTCTTTCAACGGAAGAAGTTTTACGTCAGGTAAATGAGCAGGCCCATAAGCTGGTTGAAGAGCAGTACCGTATTTTTAATCAGGAATTATTACCCAAGCTTGCAGAAGAAAATATTCACTTTCTGTCTCCAAAACATTGGGACGATGAACAATATAAGTGGCTAAAAAAGTACTTTAAACAGCAGGTCACGCCGGTTATCAGTCCGATAAGTTTGGATCTGACTCATCCGTTTCCACGGTTAGTAAATAAAAGTTTACACTTCCTTCTACATCTTCATGGCAATGATGCTTTTGGTCGCGATCTTGAGTTCGCGGTATTACATATGCCACGCTCACTTCCTCGTATCATTGAATTGCCAGAAAAGATTGGTGGTAGTGAGGGGCATAACTTTGTCTATTTGTCTGCGATTATTTCCGAGTTTGCAGAAGACCTATTCCCCGGCATGGAGATTAGCGGTTGTTATCAGTTCCGTCTGACTCGTGATAGTGATTTGTTGTTAGAGGAAAAGGGGATAGAAGACTTAGCCAGCGCCTTGAAACGTGAGTTGCAGTCACGAAATTTTGGTGCTGCGGTCCGTTTGGAAGTTGGAGAGTCTTGCCCAAACAAAATCGTCAATTTCTTGTTACAAAAATGTAACTTAACCCCCGATGACTTATACCGTGTTAACGGACCAGTAAATTTAAATCGATTAATATCCCTTCCTGATTTAGTAGAGCGTCCTGAATTAAAGTTCACCGGTTTTACGCCGAAAGTTCCGGATGATATCCAGCGTCGCGGTGTTTTTGATGTTGTATCTGAACGAGATGTACTCTTGCACCATCCATATCAAAGCTTTCAGCCAGTCATTGATTTTGTGCGCCAGGCGGCTAGTGATCCTGAGGTATTGGCAATCAAGCAAACCCTGTATCGTACTGGAAGTCAGTCTGCCATCGTTGAGGCCCTGATAGAAGCTTCGCAATCAGGTAAGGAAGTCACAGCCGTTGTTGAGTTGCGGGCTCGATTTGATGAAGCATCCAATATAGAGCTAGCTCAGAAACTACAGGAAGCGGGTGTGCTGGTTGTCTATGGTGTTGTGGGTTATAAAACCCATGCCAAAATGACGCTGGTGGTGAAGCGCGAGAAGAAGCATTTAACTCGTTTTGCCCATCTCGGCACGGGTAACTATCATGCTGGAAATGCAAGGCTTTACACAGATTACAGTCTACTGACCAGTGATCCGGAGATTTGCGAAGATGTCCATAAAGTGTTCCAGCAGTTGACGGGTATGGGGAAGGTTTATCAGCTTCATAGGTTGTGGCATGCGCCTTTTACTTTGCATGACAATATTATGAAGGCCATCCAGCTAGAAACTGAAAGTGCACTCGCTGGCAAGAAAAGCGGGATTATTATCAAAGTTAATTCTTTAACTGATCAATCCTTAATTGAGGCTTTATACAAGGCGTCAGTTGCGGGTGTTAAGGTGAAGCTTATTGTAAGAGGCGTTTGTTGTTTGCGTCCTGGCATTGAAGGGATTTCTGACAATATTGAAGTCATTTCTATCATTGGTCGTTTTCTTGAACATTCACGCGTTTATTATTTTTATGCGGATGGTAATGAAAATGTTTATGCCGCTTCAGCTGACTGGATGGAGCGTAATCTTTATTATCGGGTGGAAACCTGTTTTCCTATTTTGTCTGAATCCGCCAAACAGCAGGTCATAAAAGAATTAAAACTAATGACTTCAGAAAGGATTCAAAGTTGGCACTTGCATGCTGATGGTCAGTATCATTTCAATCAGGTTAAAAACAGTAGGAAGTTACACGATCTACTTCTGACTAAACTATCCTGAGCAAAATTGATACTACTACTCAATAGTCCAACCTAGTGAGATCTTGTGGTATTCCAGATAGGCTTTTTCTTTGCTTAATTCTGCCAATAGTAATTGGTGTTTGTACGCCCATTGTTGTGGAATGCGGATGGTCAGTTGGTTACAGCCAATAGCTTCGAACTTAAGTTCAGAAATATCCACATGGTCGCGTTTAATGTTCAGTAAAATTGCCAGCCTCAAGATTTGCGTGATAGCTAACAGGGCACTCTCAGGGTCATATTTACTTTCGAACTGCTCAGGGTAAAGCTTCTTTCGTTGGTTGGCGATTATTGCTGCCAGGGACTCTTTCGTCTGCTGACTAAAGCCCGGCATATCGCCGTATTGAACAATGTAAGCACTGTGAAGACGCAATTTTGAGAAGCTGATGGATAGGCCTATCTCGTGAAGCAGACATGCCCAGTCCAGATAGTTTTTATAGATAGGATTATTAATCTCCCAAATATCTGCAACTTGATCAAATATATGCTGAGCGGCATTTTTAACCTGAATGGCATACTCCTGATCTACATTGAAACGGCTCATTAGTGATAGGGCAGTATGATGACGGTTATCATTGCCTTTCAGCTCTTCAGCAAGTTCGATTAAAATCCCTTCGCGTAAAGAACCGTTAGCCACATACATTTTATCTATGTTCAATTCCTGGAACAGGGCTATGAGAATGGCAAGGCCGACTGCAAATGTATTTTGACGGCTGAGTGATAGGCTACTGAAATTGATTCTATCGATATGCCCCATTTCAAGCAGTTTATCTTTAATAAGCAGGAGATGCTCGGGGCGGATAAATCCTTCATCAAAGCCCAGTTCCACTAGAACCTTATAAACCGCTTCAATACTTCCTGAAGAGCCAAGACAGTGTTTCCAACTGCTCGACAGGTAGCGCTTTTCTATACGTGAAATTTCTGCCGCTGCGGCCAGTATTGCCTGCTTGAAGTTTTTGTCGCTAATTTCACCGTTGGGGAAGTAACGTTGATAAGTCACACAGCCAATGGACAGGCTATCCAGATTAATTGGCTCAAACTTGTCACCTAAAATAATTTCAGTACTACCGCCTCCGATATCCACTACTAAAGCAGTTTCAATATCCGGATGATAATGTGAGACGCCGTCATAAATTAAACGGGCTTCTTCTTTACCCGGCAAAATTTCGATGGGGTTGTTAAGAATCATCTCTGCAGGTTCAACAAAGGCCTTAGCATTTTTTGCTTCACGCAGGGTATAGGTGGCGACTACTTTGGTGAACTTTGCTGGAATATTTTTAATGCGCTCTTGGAACAGCTTCAGGCAGTTAAGACCGCGCTCAATTGCTTCCTGGGATAATATATCGTTTTCATCTAGGCCATTGGCCAGTTGGACTTTTTCTTTTAGACGTCCAATAACTCGAAAGGAGTGGCCATCGTATTCAGCGATGGCCAGATGAAAGCTATTTGAGCCGAGGTCGATAGCTGCATATTGAACTGGCTGAGCCTGTTCTGCAGATTCGAACTGCTCCTTGATGGCTTCTTCTGTGAGTCCCTCGAAAGTCAAATGGTGTCCTTAACGGTAGTTACTTAAGAAAATCTCGAGCATTGATAGCCTGTCCGGTCTTGGCGCAAGCTTTGCTATCCATAAGCCACAGGTAAGCAGGCATCAGCTCTGCTGGTGTTGGTAGTGTGTTTGGGTCTTCACCTGGGTAGGCATTAGCGCGCATCTTGGTGCGTGTAGCACCTGGATTGATGCTATTAACGCGAATGTTTGCACTCTCCAGTTCATCAGCCAAAACCTGCATCATTCCTTCTGTAGCAAACTTTGATACTGCATAAGCTCCCCAGTATGCACGACCTTGACGACCTACACCTGATGAGGTGAATAGTATTGAAGCATCCTTTGATTTTCGCAGCAATGGAATGCAATATTTGGTTAATAGGAATTCTGCGTTGACATTAACCTGCATGACACGAAACCAGGTTTCTTCATCAAAATGCTCAATCGGCGCTAGCAAACCTAAATCGCCGGCATTGTGAACAAGAGCATCAAGGTGGCCAAATTCTTTTTCTATTACCTCGGCAATCTGTTGATACTGTTGAGGGTCATTATTCTGAAGGTTGACCGGAAGGAATGCAGGTTGCTGGTAGCCCGCAGCTTCAATTTCATCGTAAACCTTCTCCAGCTTGCGAGTGTCGCGCGACAGGAGAACGACTGTGGCACCATGTTTGGCATAGGTCATGGCTAGTTCTTTGCCAATACCAGCAGTTGCGCCTGTTACTAAAATCACTTTATTCTTTAATAAATCAGGTGCGGCTTGATAATCTTGCATGAAATCTTCTTACAATAGATTGGTTTAAGGAATTCAGGTATTCTACCTTACTTAAAGATTAACGAATAGTCCGCAGTAACCTGCGAAAATAAGGCTCAGCGCAATATGGCAAAACGTATCGCTTTAGTTGAAGACGAACCAATTTTACAACAAAACTACAGCATGGCTTTGAAGAAAGCTGGTTATGAAGTCATGGTTTATGGCACTAAGAAGGAGGCAACTACTGCATTCAGCACACGCCTACCGGACCTTGTGTTATTGGATATCGGACTGGGAGATGAGCCTGAAGCTGGTTTTGAAGTCTGTCGTAATTTGCGGCAACAATCCTCACAGTTACCCATTATTTTCCTGACTGCGCTAGATAGCGATTTTGATATTATTTCTGGATTGCGCTTAGGGGCTGACGATTATTTAACCAAAGATATTAGCATGCCACATCTGCTGGCGAGGATTTCGGCATTGTTTCGTCGTCTTGATACGATTAACACTCCGGGTGCAGGCAATAGTGTGCAGACGGTAGGCGACCTTGAGATCGACAATGAACGCTTGGCGCTAAGTTGGAAAGGTCAGCCGGTAGACTTAACGGTCAGTGAGTTCTGGATTGTTAATGCCTTGGCACAGAAGCCAGGCCACGTTAAAAATCGTGACCAACTGATGCAGGCGGTGAAAGCGGTGGTTGATGACAGCACTATTACCTCGCACATCAAGCGAATCCGTCAGAAGTTTCAGCGTATCGATAAAGAGTTTGATGCGATTGAAACAGTGTATGGAATGGGGTATCGCTGGAATCACCGTTAATGAATTCATTGTCCTTAACCAGTCGCCTGCTTCTGCTGAGTCTTTTATTTATATTGATTCCGCTGATCAGCTGGCTGTTATTGGCCAAGTTTGAAAAAGATATAGAGCGTAATGCTCTGACACAGACTGAAGAACAGGCCCAGATTATGTCGGGCTTTATTAATCAGCTACTGCAAACCGACCGCAGTTTACAGCAACAATTCCTCAATACTAGCCAGCAAAAACAGTTCCCAATAGCCTTAAAAGAAACCGCGCTCTTGATCGACGGTTATTCTGATGAGTGGTATCCCTATCAGTCTGCCAGCACTGTCATCCGTAACTTTGGACAAAATGCCAGCCTGACTCTGATTGAAGATAAAGATTTTGTTTATGGGCTATTTGAAGTCGAAGATAACTCGATTGTTTATCGGGAAAGATTAGATCTGGTTGGCTTGTCGGACAAAATTACGCTGGTGCTTGGAGCATACCAGATGCAGTTTCTACCGATGGCGCCGGGTAAAGTGCCTGCGCTCAGACAAACTGCTGATGGCTATCGTGAGGTCACCCCCGTTTATGCTGTCTGGCAGGAAAGAACTGAGGGTTACCAGCTGGAGTTCAGGGTGCCACAAAGCCTGGTGGGCAAAACCATTTCAGCTGAGATAACTGATATCGATCGCGCACAAAGTGGTGTTGCATTGCAGGGCATCTATTCCTTTACCAATTTCGAATCCTTAAGTTTGCATAGTCGTTTGCAAAGTGGTGTGCTCAGTTTACTTGAACCGGAAATGTATCGCCTGACATTGACCAATAATCAGGGCGAAGTTCTTTATCAATTTGGCCAGCTTCATACTGATATTCGGTCTAACTGGCGAAATCGGATCTGGTCATCGGCAACTCAGGAAAAGTTAAGTGATAGCCTGCTTGGTAAGAAAAGTATTTCAAGCGTCAGTCTAGATTTAGCCTTTACTGGCCGTACACAGACCGAAGTGGTTAATAGTTCTCAACTGTCAGCGTTCTCCCGCGTTTACAAACCGCTATACAGCAATAATCAGTTGGTTGGAGCCATGATCCTGGAGTCTTCTCCTGTTAATGAAAAGCTACAGCTGAGAGATTTCTGGCTACGCTTCCTACTGTTGCTTGGATTAGTTTGGGGGCTTTTTGTCTGGTGGCTGGTTAAGCAAAGTCGCCGCTACAGTCGCCGCATCATGGAACTTCGTGATTTAACTGAAGGCTCCATCAGCGAGGAAGGTCAGATACGGTATGTCATTGATATGGATGAAGAGTTCGATGATGAAGTGTCCGATCTGACCAATAGTTTCTCGCTTCTTACTAATCGTCTTAAGCAGTATCATGATTATCAGGAAAAACTGGTTTCACGGCTCAATCATGAACTTAGAACGCCAATTGCCATTATCCGAAGCTCGCTGGATAACATTAATCGCGACAGTTTGTCAGAGGACGAGTTGCAACTTATTGATAATGCACAGTCTGGGGCTGAACGGATGAGCCAGACTATCAGCCGACTGAGCGAAGCTAATAAATTAGAGCAGGCGATTCGCAGCGCGGATAAAGAGCCTTTTGATATGTTGCCAGTACTCAAGGATCTGGTGCTGGCCTATCGTACGAACTGGCATGAACATGAGTTTGAACTGATAAGTGATTTAGAAGAAGCTCGAGTGTTAGGCTCTAAGGACTTATTTGTTCAGATGCTGGATAAACTGATTTCAAATGCGGTTGACTTTGATAATAAAACTCGGCCAATACAAATTGCTTTGAAACGCAAAGATAGGCAGTTAGTGCTTAGTGTCAGTAATGGTGGGCCAACTATAGCGCGTAAGAATCTGCATGATGTCTTCAGTCTCATGCACTCAAGTCGTAAGCACAGCAATCAACATCTGGGGCTAGGGTTATATGTTGCACGGTTGATTGCCAGTTTTCATGGGGCAAAAGTTAATGCTGAAAATCAGATTGACGGGACCGGAGTAAGCATTAATATTGTCTGGAGAAATAAACATTTTACCGCATCTCCCTAAGGTATTATGATGGGGATGAGGGTAGGGTATGGAATTTGAGTCTATTAAAACCAATCATCTAACATCAATTCAACAACTTGCAGCAGGCATTGCTAAGGCTAATGACTTACAGGGCATGCTTGATTGTATTGTTGATCATATCTATTCCCAGCTGAAAAGTTTTGATTGCGCGCTATTCCTTTATGAATCCAGTCACCAGGATCTTATCTGTTACTCCTACCGCAAACAGGGTGTCAGCGAAAAAGAATCCTTTAAACTCAAACCCGTAAAGCTTGGTGCTGGCATTATTGGCCATACTGCACAGACTCAACGCACCATGAAAGTGGATGACACCGAGCAGAGCAACATTTTCGTGCAAGATCTTCAAAATAATTATTCAGAACTATGTGTTCCTATTCTGTTGGCGGACGAGCTGATTGGTGTAATCGATTTGGAGCATCCAGACAAATCCTTTTTTAGTGAAGAAGATGCCCAATATGTCGAAACAATCGCTGCAATGGTTTCCTACCTCATTAAACAACACAAGACTGAAGAAAAACTTCATCTAACTATCGAGAAGCTAAAATTTGACGAGAAAAAGCTACGCGACAAAGAGGTTTTTTATCGTAATTTGATGGAGCAGGCCAGCGATAGTATTTTTATCCATGACCAGTCGGGTCGTTTTCTCGATGTTAACCAACAAGCTGTACTATCTCTTGGGTATTCTCGAGAAGAGCTGTTACAGATGCGCGTCAAAGATATTGATATTGAAAGCGGGCAGGGAATTAACAGTGGAACTGAATTTTACAGACGTCTGCGACCCGGAGAGCCCGTTGTGGTGGAATGTAAGCACCAGCGTAAGGATGGCAGTGTTTTTCCTGTTGAGGTCAAGGTAGGTCTGCTTACGGATGATAATATCATCGCTGTAGCACGAGATGTTTCAAAGAGACAACAAGTTCTCAATGAACTGGACACTTCAAAACGATTCATGCAGGACATTATCAATACCTCTCCTGACGTTATTTATGTGTTTGACTTTGAAAAAGATTTAATCATTGATGGAGCAGATCGCTTTGCTAGCTACCTTGGATATGAAGATGATAGATTTGAAAGTTGGAGTTCGGTAATAAAACTTGCTCACCCTGACGACATTGAATCGCTTAAAGAAAGGGGCGCCAAGGTTTTAAACTCAAGTTCTGACGAAGTTATTAAGTCCGAAGCTCGTTTTAAAAATGCTAAAGGTGAGTGGGTGTGGTTAAAAAATCACTGCAAAGTTGTAAAGAGAACTGAACAAGGTACGCCTTTAATTGAAGTCGGAACCGTTAGTGACATAAGTCACCGCAAAGCGATAGAAAAAGAACTTATCAACAAAGAAGAGTATTATAGAGCTCTGGTAGAAAATGCCTTTGATGGTATTGTACTTTATGATGAAAAAGGCAGAGTTCAGTTTCTTTCCAATAGCGTCGAGAAATTACTGGGTTATAAATCAGAAGACGTAAAGCACAAAACTGGAATTGATTTTATCTTCCCAAGTGATGTTGAGCTGGTGCGCAAAGCATGGCATTGGGTTATAGCTCATCCTAATCAGATTTACCGGATTCCTGACTACCGACTGGTCAAAAAAGATGGTGATGTTATCTGGGTTGAAAATACACTTATAAATTTACTAGATGATCCAGTCGTGAATGGCATTATCAGTAACTTCAGAGACATTGGTCATAAGAAAAGCGCAGAACAATCGATTTATAAAATCTCTAATTATGACTCGCTAACTGAGTTACCCAATCGTAATTTTTTACGACAACAGATTGAACGGCAAATTAAAAAATCTAAAAATGGTCCTGCCTCTATAAGCTTGGTGTATTTTGATATTGTTCAGTTGAATAGTATTAATAACGCCATGGGACACTGGGTTGGTGATCAGGTACTACATTATGTGGCTCGAATCATTCGTGAGAATCTTGATGAGTTTGATTTGATTGCCCGCTCAGGAAATGACGAGTTTGCGGTAGTCTTAACAGAGCAGAATCCGTTTGAAATTTCACAGTTGGTAGAAAGGATTTTAGATTCATTTGATAACATTATTCGGATCGGAGATCTGGATCTTAAAGTATCTTTACGAGCAGGCATTGCAAGATATCCTGAGGATGCTGATAACGCTGAAGACTTGTTGAGCAGAGCAGAAGTAGCGGTAGGTCGAGTTAAAAACCTGAGTACTCAGTATACTTTCTTCCAACCGCAGGATAGCGAGAGTATCCGCTATCGAATTAATCTTGAGAGAGAGTTGGTTCAGGCAATAGATGATGAAGCGCTGGAGTTGTTTTACCAGCCAAAGGTCTGTTTAAGAACAGGTGTTATAGAGTCGGTAGAAGCTTTGTTGCGCTGGAATCATCCGCAAAATGGATACATTTCACCGCAGACCATCGTTAACATTGCAGAGGCCAATAGCCTTATCTACAAACTGACCAGTTGGGTCGTTGAGAATGCTGTTAAGCAAATTAAGGATTGGGCAGAGAAAGGTTTAAACACTCGAATCGCAGTAAACTTATCAGCCCGTGATATCCAGCGAGAAGGATTTGAAGCCGATATAAGAAGCTCGCTTGAAAAGTATCAGGTTGATAGTACGCTTCTCGATATTGAGATAACCGAAAGTGCAGCGATGGCAAATATGGAGCACTCGGTTCAAACGCTTCGCCAATTGTCGGACTTGGGGATTGGCATAAGCTTGGATGACTTTGGGACGGGTTATTCATCAATTAGTTATTTGGCAAGTCTGCCTGTGGATTTGGTTAAAATTGATCAGACCTTTATCCAGGGTTTAAAACAGGCGTCAGAACAGGCGGTCAAAGATAATCAGTTAGTCATAAAGAATATCATTCGATTGGCAGAGAGTTTTAAACTGGTATCTCTGGTTGAAGGTATTGAAACAATCGAACAATGTCGTTTATTACAAAAATACAATTGCGATCTTGGTCAGGGATACTTGTTTAGCAAACCAAAATCAGCAAAAGATATAGAGCCATTGCTGCGTAAAGGCTATATCGATATGGATATTTTCAAAATTGCCAAGCCCAGCGTTAATGATTAAGCAATAGCTTCATTAGATCTGTCGATTCCTTTGCAACTGCATCTGCTTTCCACTCAAGAATTTTGTCCTCAGGCTGAATATAGCCATATTCAGCAACAACCGTTTTCATTCCTGCGGCGCGTCCCGCGGCAATATCGCGCCAGGCGTCGCCAACATAAACAGATTGTACTGGCTTTACACCTGCCTGCTGCGCTGCAAAGAAGAGTGGTTTGGGGTGAGGTTTAGTGGGTTTGACTGTATCACCACAAACTAGGCCGCGACAGGACTCTCTTAAGTTTAAAGCTTCTAACAGTGGAATTGTCAAAAATTCAGGTTTATTGGTTGCGATGCCCCAAGCAATATCAGATTCAGCGAGAGCATTCAGTAATTCTTCCAGTCCGCTAAACAGTTCTGTGTGAACGGCAATATTATCCGCATAGATATTCAAATATTGTTTACGAAACTCATCGAAATCTTTGTGTCCTTGTTCTAGCCCAAAGCCAACTCTGAGCATGGCCGCTGCGCCATGAGAAACGTAGGGTCGTATTTCTGAAAATGGCAAAGGTTCCTTGCCATGAACTTCGCGCTGAATATTCAGGGCCAGAGCCATATCAGGAGCCGTATCCAGTAAGGTACCATCCAGATCGAAAAAAACAGCGCGCAAATTGTTTAGCATAAAGTTCTCTATTTATTTCTTGAAACCAGGTTAGTTTATTCTGGTCTGGTATGCACCAGGTAATTTACATCCACATTGTCGCTTAACCAATACTTTTTAGTCAGCGGATTGTAGTGTATGCCAATAATGCTTTGGAACGGCAGTCCCGCTGGACGACTCCAGGCTTCAAGTTCCGATGGTCGTATGAACTTTTTAAAGTCATGTGTGCCTTTGGGTAGCATTTGCAGAATATACTCGGCACCAACGATGGCGAACAAAAAGCTTTTAGGGTTGCGGTTGATGGTCGAAAAGAATACATGACCATCGGGTTTGACCAATTTGCGACAGGCTTGGATTATGGAAGAAGGGTCGGGAACATGCTCAAGCATTTCCAAACAGGTTACCACGTCAAATTCGCCTGCATGCTGTTCGGCGAATTCTTCTGCGGTAATCTTCTGATAATCGATATCAAGTCCTGACTCGATCATATGGAGTTTAGCAACTTCAAGCGGCATTTCGCCCATATCAATGCCACTAACCTGAGCACCTTCTTTGGCCATAGACTCGGTTAAGATTCCGCCACCACAGCCTATATCTAAAACTTTTTTTCCCTGCAGGCCATTTGACTGGTCGAGAATAAATTGCAGACGCAAAGGGTTAATGTCATGTAACGGTTTAAAGTCACCTTCTTTATCCCACCAGCGGGAAGCCATCTGCTCGAACTTGTTGATTTCGTGTTGATCAACGTTGGCTTGCTTTTCTGTAGTATTATTGCTCATGACTTGGTTTGACCTTGAATTGCGTTCTTCCAGTAGTTGGCACGGCTAATCACTTCTTCGATATCGATGCCGACCAGTTGCTGGTTGTTGAGTTTAATCGCGCCATTAATCCAGACATGGCTGACCTGTTCGCGGCTCGCAGTATAAACGATTTGTGATACTGGGTCATAGACGGGTTGCGATTCTATAGTGTTAAGGTTGATAGCGGCTAAGTCAGCAGCTTTACCAGCTTCGATAGAGCCGACAATTTCTTCCTGTCCCAATGCCTTGGCGCCACCATAAGTTGCAGCATGTAAAATATCATGGGCTGAGCAAGCTTGTGCCGAGCCAGTAAAGACTTTCCCAAGAAGGGCTGCAGATTTCATTTCAGCAAGCATGTTGAGATCATTATTACTGGCGTTGCCGTCTGTCCCGATAGCAATATTGACGCCAGCCGTCATCAACTCCTGAACAGGACAAATTCCGCTGGCCAACTTCATGTTCGATTGTGGACAATGCGCCACAGAAACACCATTTTGCGCCAGAAGCTCCATTTCACCGCGTTGTAGCTGAGTCATATGTACTGCAATCAGATTTGGCGTTATCAACCCGAGCTCTTCCAGGCGCTTGATTGGGCGCTTTCCAGTGGCTTTCAGGGCTTCTTTAACTTCATGCGCGGTTTCGTGGATGTGCATGTGTACCGGGATGCCAAGCTCATTGCTTAGAGTGGCAATTTTTTTTAATGGCTCATCAGAAACCGTATAAGGAGCATGGGGCGCAAAAGCAAATTGAATCATCTCATGATGTTTATAATCATCACGTAACTGCAGACCTTTTTTAAGATAATCTTCTGGCCCATTACCCCATACTGATGGGAAGTCAAACATCAACATGCCGACAGTTGCGCGCATGCCTAATTTATGGGCAACTTTAGCGGTCATGTTGGGCTGGAAATACATGTCATTGAAGTTTGTGGTGCCGCAGCGAATCATTTCGGCAATGGCCAGCTTTAACCCATCTTCACAGAATTCATCGCTAACGCACTGGCGTTCAGCAGGCCAAATATGGTTTTCCAGCCAGATCATGAGGGGTAAATCATCAGCCAGCCCTTTAAACAGGCTCATGGCCGCATGAGTATGAATGTTGACAAGACCGGGAATCAGGGCATGATCGGTTAGCTGAAAGTGCTGGTCGGTATCGTATTTGGTGAGTACATCCGAGGTTGGGATCAGCTCCAGAATTTTTCCCTTATCGATAACCACAGAGTAATCGTTCAGAACCTTATCTGACTTTTTGCCATCCTTGCTTACTGGGATGACCCACTTGGCGCTTATTATTTGTTCAACAGTTTGACTCACAGCCAGCTCTTCAATATTTCAATGACTTAGGGTTGAGGATTATACCTAACAAGTGCTAAAAGCTCACCTTTTAGTCAGTTTGATTCAGTCTGAGTGAAAAGCGCGTCAAAATCCTGTCATGACGGGGCTTATAGCGTGATATTTCGTGGAATAAAATTAGCTTGAAACAGGGCGTTGTGTTACAATTTTGCGCTTAAAAACATAAACCATACCGTTTGTGATAATTAATTATAACTATCAGATTTTAAAGGGTTTTTACAATGGGTGAACTTGCCAAAGAGATCCTCCCGATCAATATTGAAGATGAGCTGAAAACTTCCTATCTTGATTATGCAATGAGTGTTATCGTCGGACGTGCATTACCGGATGTCCGCGATGGTTTAAAACCGGTTCACCGCCGGGTTTTATACGCCATGAATGTGCTTGGAAATGACTATAACAAGCCCTATAAAAAATCCGCCCGTGTTGTGGGTGACGTAATTGGTAAATACCACCCCCACGGTGATACCGCGGTCTACGACACCATCGTTCGTATGGCTCAACCTTTCTCCTTACGCTACATGCTGGTCGATGGCCAGGGTAACTTCGGTTCGATTGATGGCGATTCTGCTGCTGCTATGCGTTACACCGAAGTTCGTATGGACAAACTGGCCCATCAGTTATTGGCTGATCTGGAAAAAGAAACGGTTGATTTTGAAGATAACTACGACGGCTCAGAATCGGAACCTACTGTACTGCCAACTCGCGTTCCAAATCTGTTAGTTAATGGCTCATCCGGTATCGCGGTAGGTATGGCGACTAACATTCCGCCTCATAACTTAACCGAAGTCATTGATGGTTGTTTGGCCTTAATTGATAACCCTGACATCACAATTTCTGAGTTGATGGAATACATCAAAGGCCCTGACTTCCCGACGGCTGCAATTATTAACGGTAGAGCAGGTATCATTGATGCCTATAACACTGGTCGCGGCAAAATTTATTTGCGTGCTCGAAGTCATGTTGAAACTGACGAGAAATCGGGTAAGCAATCAATCGTTGTAACCGAGCTTCCTTATCAGGTTAACAAGGCTCGTTTGATTGAAAAAATTGCAGAACTGGTCAAAGACAAAAAGATAGAAGGCATTACTGGCCTGCGCGATGAGTCGGATAAAGACGGTATGCGCATGGTGATTGAGTTGCGTAAAGGTGAAGTGCCAGAGGTGGTGCTTAATAACCTATATGCCCAGTCACAAATGCAAAACGTATTCGGTATCAATATGGTGGCGCTGGATAACAACCAGCCACGCTTGTTTAACCTGAAAGAAGCAATTGATGCCTTTGTGACTCACCGCCGTGAAGTCGTGACCCGCCGTACCATTTTTGAATTGCGTAAAGCACGCGAAAAAGCACACGTCTTAGAAGGTTTGGCGATCGCTCTTGCCAACATTGATGAGGTCATTGAGCTCATTAAGCAGTCGCCAACACCAAAAGAAGCTAAAGAAGAGTTGATGAATCGCAGCTGGGAACCTGGCCAGGTCAGCACGATGCTGGCTCGAGCAGGAACCGAAGCTTGTCGCCCTGAAGAGCTTGCCGCGGAATTCGGCTTCCATGATGGTTTCTACAAGCTTTCTGATGCTCAGGCACAAGCTATTCTTGATTTGCGTTTACACAAATTAACTGGTCTTGAGCACGATAAAATTCTTGGCGAATATAAAGACTTACTAGGCCTTATCGAAGAACTGTTGCGCATTCTGATGAGCACTGAGCGCTTGCTGGAAGTTATTCGCGAAGAGCTGGAAGAAATTAAAGAAAACTTTGGCGATGCTCGTCGTTCTGAGATTCTTGAAAGCAAGCTTGATTTAACTATCGCTGATTTGATCACTGAAGAAGATGTGGTTGTTACTTTATCTCATGAAGGCTACGTGAAATATCAGGCATTGTCAGAATACAAAGCGCAACGCCGCGGTGGTCGTGGTAAATCAGCAACTAAGATGAAGGATGAAGATTTCATTGAAAAATTACTGGTTGCTTCAACCCATGACACGATTCTATGTTTCTCTTCAACGGGTAAAGTTTACTGGCTGAAAGTGTTTGAATTACCAAATGCTGGTCGCGGCTCTCGTGGTAAACCTATCGTTAATGTATTGCCACTTGAAGAAAATGAAAAAATTAATGCAATTTTACCGATTCGTGAGTTCTCTGAAGACAAATTTGTGTTCATGGCAACCGCAAACGGAACTGTTAAGAAAACATCACTTGAGCAGTTCTCGCGTCCGCGTTCGAACGGCATTATCGCTCTAACAATCGCGGATGATGACGAGTTAATCAGTGTCGTAGAAACAGATGGCTCAAGCCATATTATGATGTTCAGTGATGCTGGAAAAGTAATTCGTTTCGATGAAGCGAATGTTCGCCCAATGGGTCGTACTGCTCGCGGTGTTCGTGGCATGAAATTGCCTGAAGGCGCGAAAGTGATTCAGATGATTGTTGCTGAAGAAAATGGCTCAGTGTTGACTGCTACCGAAAATGGTTACGGTAAACGTACCTCAATGGAAGATCATCCATTACGTGGTCGCGGCGGCCAGGGTGTGATTTCGATTCAGATGAGTGAGCGTAACGGAGCTGTTGTCAGTGCTGTTCCGGTTATTGATGGTGATGAAGTGATGCTAATCAGTAAAGGCGGTACCCTGATTCGAACCGGAGTCGATGATATCCGTGTAATGGGTCGCAACACTCAAGGTGTGCGCCTAATCAAGTTGGACGACGGTGAAACATTAGTTGGCTTACAACGTATTGTTGAAATTGAGGATGATGAAGACGAAATCCTTGACGGCGAAGAGTTTGATACTGAAGCTACTGATGTAGCTGAGTTGAATGAGTCTGAGGCTCATACTGAGAGTGAGACTGA
This sequence comes from Kangiella profundi, assembly GCF_002838765.1. Classification (NCBI taxonomy): domain Bacteria; kingdom Pseudomonadati; phylum Pseudomonadota; class Gammaproteobacteria; order Kangiellales; family Kangiellaceae; genus Kangiella; species Kangiella profundi. Next base: position 859,014 of record NZ_CP025120.1, read on the forward strand.
CGAAGCAGGTGATGAGGAGTAAGCCCTAAGCTTGCTCCTTATGTTTTCTTAACAGGTTAGAGAACAGGCTACGACATGAACCGTGGTTTTAATTTTAGCGCTGGCCCAGCAGCGATGCCGACCGAAGTTTTAGAGCGGGCGCAGGAAGAGTTGCTTAATTGGAATGGTAATGGCTGTTCCGTGATGGAGTTTGGTCATAGAACTCCTGAGTTTGAGCAACTTCTGGATCAGACAGAAGCTGATTTAAGAAAGTTGCTGAATATTCCTAATCACTACCGTGTGCTATTCATGCACGGTAGTGCTTCCCATCAGTTTGCAATGGTTCCCATGAACTTTTTAGCCCCGGGTGACACTGCTAATTATCTTGAGCAGGCTCATTGGTCTAAAAAAGCGATTAAAGAAGCGCAGAACTTTGCCAAAATCCATGTTCAGAGAGGCTTTCAGCAAACTGATGAAGGCTTGGCTATCGTGCCGGAATCAGAATGGCAGCTTGATGACGCTGGCAAATATTTACACTTTACTTCCAATGAAACCATAGTCGGTGTGCAGTTCAAAACTGAACCAGAAGCTTTTGCTGGCAAGTTAGTGTGTGATATGTGCTCTGATATTTTGTCACGGCCTATCGATATTGAGAAGTACGCTTTAATTTACGCTGGTGCCCAGAAAAATATTGGTCCTTCGGGCATGACAGTAGTGATCGTCCGCGAAGATTTGTTCGAACAAATGCAAACTCATCGGGTGCCTTCATTGTTCCAGTATCCACTGATGGCACAGCATAAATCTATGTACAACACACCGCCTAGTTTTGGTATTTATCTAGCCAGTCTGGTATTTGAATGGTTATTGGAGCAGGGTGGTGTGGAAGCTATTGAGAAGGCCAACCAACAAAAAGCACAGCTATTGTATGATGCTATTGACGCTTCAATTTTTTACCATTCTCCTGTCGCCAAAGATAGCCGTTCAATTATGAATGTTGCCTTTACCCTAAGCAATCCTGAGCTTGATTCAATGTTTCTTAAGCAAGCAAAAGAGCAGGGTTTGCTGGCATTAAAAGGACACCGTGACTTCGGTGGAATGCGAGCCAGTATATACAACGCAATGTCATTGCAAGGAGTGCAAACCTTAGTTGATTTTATGAGGGAATTTGAACGAAAGGTTTAATGGCAAAGTATCAGCAATTACAAGAAGGCAGTCCATTGACTGCCTTTTGTGTAGAGAGTGCAAAAGAGTTCTAATCATTTCTTCCCAATAAATCAAGGAAAAACGCGTATTCCATCGCGGTCTGTTCCAGTCGTTTAAATCGACCTGAAGCACCGCCATGACCAGCTTCCATATTGGTATGGAAAAGAAGCTTGTTATCATCCGTTTTAAATTCACGCAATTTAGCTACCCACTTCATTGGCTCAAAGTACTGTACCTGCGAGTCATGAAGTCCTGTAGTTACTAGCATGTTTGGATAATCCTGAGCTTTGACGTTGTCGTATGGTGAATATGACAGCATATATTCATAGGAGTCTTTATTGTTTGGATTGCCCCATTCATCATACTCATTGGTGGTTAACGGTATTGATTCATCCAACATAGTGGTTACAACATCGACAAAGGGCACATGAGCAGCTACACCTCGGTACTTTTCGGGAGCCATATTTATGACGGCACCCATTAGCAAGCCACCGGCACTACCACCCGCAATAAATACCTTATCTTTGGCTGCATACTGTTGATTGACCAAACCATCCGTAACGTCAATGAAGTCGGTGAACGTATTGATCTTATTGAACATTTTGCCATCTTCATACCATTGGCGGCCAAGCATCTGACTGCCACGAATATGAGCAATGGCCACAACAAAGCCACGATCTACCAATGATAGCCAGTTCGAACGGAAGTTCGCATCCATGGTTGCGCCGTAAGAGCCGTATCCGTATTGGTATAGCGGATTAGTGCCATCCTTTTTGAACATGTCTTTACGGTAAACCAACGATACAGGAACTTTTGCACCGTCTCTTGCTTCTATAAACAATCTTTCACTTTTATAATTACTAGGGTCAAAATCACCTAAGACCTTATCTTGTTTAAGCAGCGTACTTTCTCCAGTGACCATATCAAAGTCATAGATAGAGTCAGGAGTCGTCATACTCGAATAGGCATATCTTAGCGTGTTGCTATCAAAATTCTTATTGGTAGAAAAACGTGCTGCGTATGCTGGGTCTTCGAAATTCACTGATTTGAAGCTACCATCTTTAATATTCATTACACGGATGGAGGTTAGGCCATTGCTGCGCTCAGTAAGGGCAATAAAATCTTTAAAAGCAACAACTCCAGTTATTTGGGTATCTTCTCGATGCGGAATCACTTCCTGCCAGGCAGACATATCCTCATGCTTATCCTGGTGAACCTTCATTAAGCGAAAGTTTTTCGCATCTTTATTGGTCAGTACATAGTAATGATCACCTGATTTAACTGTTGAATATTCGTGTCCTTCTTCAAGCGGATAAAATAGTTGGAAATCACCTTCAGTTGGTTTATTGGCATCCAACAATCTTTCGCCTTTTGTTTCAGTACTGTAGTGGGCTATTTTAATAAGAGAGCCATCCAGGCTTTTGCCCAGTCCAGTGTAAAAAGTCTGGTCAGTTTCTTCGTATACCAGCACGTCTTCACTTTGGTTTGTACCTAGTTTATGACGGAAAACCTGATATCCCAATAAGGTTTGTGGGTCTTTACGAATATAAAATAGGTGCTGATTGTCGTTGGCCCAAACCACACCGCCATTGGTATTTTCAAGTGTGTCATCAAGCAATTTACCAGTAGATAAATCCTTAAAGCGCAGGGTATAAATTCGGCGACCAATGGTATCATCTGAGTAGGCTAATATTTGCTGATTGGTGCTAATTTCTGTATCAGCAACATTGAAGTAATCATGACCTTTAGCTAGCTCATTGACGTTCAGCAATATCTCTTCTTCTGCTTCCATTGAGCCTTTTTTGCGAGCATAGATTGGATATTCGCTATCTTCTTCAAATCGAACATAGTAGAAATAGTCTCCCTGGCGATAAGGCACGGTAGACTTATCTTTTTCAAGGCGACTGACCATTTCGTTATACAGCTTTTCCTGTAGACTTTTAGTGTCTGCCAACATGGCTTCTTTGTAGGCATTTTCAGCCTCAAGGTGAGAAAGAATCTCGGGATCAGTTCGGCTATCATCACGCATCCAGTAATAGTGATCGACGCGGGTATCGCCATGAATGGTCATCTCATGTGCAACTTTCTTGGCTACTGGTGGTTGTGGTTCTTTGTCTAATAGAGAGTCTGAGTGAGAATCCGACTGAGATTCTTTCATGCCAACCTCTTGAGTTGTCTGTTGAGGAATGGTGTCTTTGTCACTGGTAGCGAAATAGACGCCTACACCAATTAAAACAAGGCTAATTAAGGCCAGAAGGTACTTCATGATAAGTCTTCCTTGGTTATTAGATAAGACAATTTTTAGGTAGATAACTTTATACCATTAATTTCAGCAAAATCCAGTACAGACTCTGACAAGGAGCATTTATGGTTTAAGGGGTGAAAATCATTGGCGTTTCAAGGATAATGTCGGCCATTTCAAGAATTGAATGGCATCGAATGTACGGATGCCAGTAAAAGTCATCAGACCGGAGTGTGTTATGAGTTGTGATTTTATTGCTTTGGCCAATAAAGGTGTTCAGGAGCTTCACCCTTATCAACCGGGTAAGCCTATATCTGAGTTGGAAAGAGAGCTGGGAATTAGCAATATCGTTAAGCTGGCAAGTAACGAAAACCCTATTGGTATCAGTGCCAAAGCGAAAGCTGCCATGGAGAAGGAATTTGCTGATTTAGCACGTTACCCTGACGCAAACGGCTATTATTTAAAAGCTAAGCTGGCTGAGCGTATGGGGGTTGGCATTAATCAAATCACCCTTGGTAACGGCTCAAATGACGTGCTTGAGCTAATTGCTCGTGTGTTTGTGGCTCCTGAGCATGAAGTGATTTTCTCGCAACATGCCTTTGTTGTTTACCCGATCGTTACTCAGGCGATTGGCGCCAAGAAGGTGGTTATTCCTGCAAAAGACTGGGGACATGATCTGGAAGCGACAGCAGCAGCTATCACTCCAAACACCCGAATGATTTTCATCGCAAATCCGAATAACCCTACTGGAACCTGGGTCAATAAGACCGACCTCAAAGCCTTTATGGATAAAGTACCGCAAGATGTCATCGTGGTCGTTGATGAGGCTTATTACGAGTATGTTGAAGATTCTGAATACCCACAAACTATCCCTTGGATTAAAGAGTATCCTAACCTGATTGTTACTCGTACTTTCTCAAAGGCCTACGGCCTTGCAGGCGTTCGTGCCGGTTATGCTGTTGCAAATGAAGAAATAACCGGCCTCATTAATCGTCCTCGCCAACCATTTAATATGAATTCATTGGCACTGGCAGCGGCAGAAGCTGTTCTTGATGACCATGCTTATTTGCAAAAAGCCCTAGATGTAAACAAGTCGGGAATGCAACAGCTTATCAGTGCGTTTGATGAAATGGGTTATGACTATATCCCTTCGGTCACAAACTTTATTACTGTTGACATGAAACAAGCAGCTGGACCGTTATACCAACAGATGTTGGAGCAGGGCGTTATTGTTCGTCCAGTTGCCAATTATGAAATGCCGAATCACCTGCGCATCAGTATCGGGCTTGAAGAGGAAAACGCCAAGTTTATCCGTGTCTTGCGTGAAATGACCAAGTAATAATCATATGACAGAAGCTAATCAACATGTACCTGTCATAGCCATTGACGGGCCTAGTGGTTCAGGCAAAGGCACTATTAGTCAAATTCTTGCAACAAAACTTGGCTATCATTTGCTGGATAGCGGTGCTTTGTACCGCTTAACTGCATTGTCTGTCATTGAACAGGCTATCGATCCGGAGAATGCAGAGGCAGTGGCTGAGGCAGCCCTTAATCTGGATGTGGTTTTTGAGCCACAGCCCGATGGTGAGCAAAAAGTATTGCTGAATGGTCAGGACGTGGGAGTAAAGTTGCGTCTGGACGAAACCAGCGCCATGGCCTCAAAAGTTGCTGCAATTCCGGAGGTTCGAGAGGCATTATTGACTCGGCAGCGAAGGTTCAGAGAAATGCCAGGGCTGGTAGCGGATGGTAGAGACATGGGAACGGTGGTTTTTACCGATGCCGATTATAAGATTTTCTTGACTGCAAGCCCCGAAATACGGGCTGAAAGAAGGCATAAACAGTTGATCGAAAAGGGCGTAGATGCTAATATTTCGCACCTTTTAAAAAGCATCATCGATAGAGATGAGCGTGATCGCACTCGAACTGTGGCTCCACTGGTGCCAGCAGAGGGTGCTTTTGTTATTGATAGCTCAAATTTGTCTATTGATGAAGTGGTTCAGCAAATCCTTGATTTTATAGGTTTTTCTGAATAATTTTTATTGCTGACTCACACGGATGACGGAGTTGGCTTAACTAACTGACCCATGACTATAGGACCATAGTGTGGTGATTTAAACAAGCCTTTGTTTGGTAGATCAGTACTTGATCAACCAGCAAAGAATATCAGGTACTAACGAATGAGCGAAAATTTCGCACAACTTTTTGAAGAAAGTTTAGCAAACGTAGAAATGCGTCCAGGTGCAATCATCACTGGTGTGGTGGTTGATATTGACAACGAAGTAGTTGTTGTAAACGCTGGTTTGAAATCAGAAGGCGTTATCCCACGTAATCAATTCTTAAATGATTCGGGTGAGCTTGAAGTTTCTGTTGGCGATGAAGTTGAAGTGGCTTTGGACGCTGTAGAAGATGGTTTTGGTGAAACACGCCTATCACGTGAGCGCGCTAAGCGTTTTGCGGCTTGGGGTGTTTTGGAAGCTGCTCATGAAGCGAACGAAACAATCAAAGGTGTTATCACTGGTAAAGTTAAAGGTGGTTTCACAGTTGACGTACAATCAATCCGTGCCTTCTTGCCGGGTTCATTAGTAGACGTTCGTCCTGTACGTGATACAACGCACCTTGAAGGTGTTGAGCTTGACTTTAAAGTTATCAAACTAGACCAAAAACGTAACAACGTAGTGGTTTCTCGTCGTGCTGTTATCGAATCAGAAAACAGTGCTGAGCGTGAAGAGCTTCTTGAAAATCTGGAAGAAGGTTCAGAGCTTAAAGGTATCGTTAAGAACCTTACCGATTACGGTGCGTTCGTTGATTTGGGTGGCATTGATGGCTTACTACACATCACTGACATGGCTTGGAAACGCATTAAGCACCCAAGCGAAGTGGTACAAGTTGGTGACGAAATCGACGTTAAAGTTCTTAAATTTGACCGTGAGCGTAACCGCGTATCACTAGGTATCAAGCAATTGGGTTCAGATCCATGGGTTGATATCAATGACCGTTACCCAGAAGGCGCTCGTCTACAAGGTCGCGTAACTAACCTAACTGATTATGGTTGTTTCGTAGAAATCGAAGACGGTGTTGAAGGTTTGGTTCACGTTTCTGAAATGGACTGGACAAACAAAAACATCCACCCATCTAAAGTTGTTAACTTGGGTGATGAAGTTGAAGTTATGGTTCTTGATATCGATGAAGAGCGTCGTCGTATCTCTCTAGGTATCAAGCAATGCGTGCCAAATCCTTGGAACGAATTCGCTGCAACTCATAACAAAGGCGACAAAGTATCTGGTAGCATCAAATCTATCACTGACTTTGGTATCTTCATCGGTCTTGACGGTGGTATCGACGGTCTTGTTCACCTATCTGACATTTCTTGGACAGTTCCAGGTGAAGAAGCAGTACGTGATTACAAGAAAGGCGACGAAGTTGAAGCTGTTGTACTTGCAGTTGACGCTGAGCGTGAGCGTATCTCTCTAGGTATCAAGCAAGTTGATTCAGATCCATTAGCTGAATACCTGTCTGAGCATCCAAAAGGTAGCGTTGTTAAAGGTAAAGTTAAAGAAGTTGATGCAAAAGGTGCATTGATTGAATTAGCTGATAACATTGACGGCTACGTTCGTGCTTCAGATATCAGCACTGACCGTGTTGAAGATGCTAGCAAACACCTTGCTGTTGGCGACGAAGTTGAAGCCAAATTTATGGGTGTTGACAAGAAAAACCGTAACTTGAACCTTTCTATTAAGGCGAAAGATGCTGCTGAAGAAGCTGCTGCAATCAAAGAATTCAGCAACGACGCTTCTGCTCCAGCAACACTAGGTGACTTGTTGAAAGAGCAATTAGGCGACGAATAATCGCATAATTATTGCTTTTAGCATCATGATCCAAATCAAGCCCGACTCAGGTCGGGCTTTTTTGTGCTTAGAAAAAGTGTAAAAAAGATCATATAATTAAAACAGTTAGGTGCATTTTCAGTTAAAATCCACCATACTGTAACCACAAGGTTTAACGACGTAAGGATAATGCCCATGACAAAATCGCAATTGATAGAGCGCTTAGTGGAGAAAAATCCACAGCTATCAGTACGTGATGTCGAACTGGTAGTAAAATCCATGTTAGATCAAATGTCGGAATCTCTGGCAGATGGAGACCGCATTGAGATCCGTGGCTTTGGTAGCTTTTCGCTACACTACAGAGCGCCACGCGTAGGCCGTAATCCCAAGACTGGAGAATCGGTCAAGCTAGATGGCAAATACGTTCCGCACTTCAAACCAGGTAAGGAGTTGCGTGAGCGGGTAAACGACGGACAGGATAAACCCATCAAGCCATAGGTACTCTAAATAATTCAACTTTGACCAATAGCGGAGATTACCTTGCGACAACTTTTCGCGATCATACTATTTATTGCCCTACTGATTATCAGTACTGTATTTGCCTTGAATAACAATCAGCCGATTGTGGTGGATTACCTTTTCGGAGAATCGGAGCTTGCACTGTCAACCCTGATATTTTGGGTAGCACTAATTGGACTGTTACTTGGAATTTTGGCAATGACCGTTGCACTATTGAAACTAAGAGTGCAGCTTAAGCGTTGTAAAAACAGGCTGAGTAAAGCTGAACAAGAATTAAAGAATTTGAGGACTGCGCCGGTCAAGGATACGGTTTAAATGAATGATTGGTTTTTGTATGGGGTGCTTGCGCTACTTCCCATTGCAGCTTTTTCTGGATATCGATTAGGCCGTAAACAAAGAAAAGAGCAGCAATCCTCCAACGGCAGTTTATCAAGCAACTATATAAAGGGATTAAACTATCTACTGAATGAACAGGCGGATAAGGCGGTTGATACATTTATCGATCTTCTTACTGTAGATACGGATACTGTTGAAACACACCTTGCTCTAGGCAATTTATTCCGCAAACGTGGCGAAGTTGATCGCGCTATTAGACTTCACCAAAATCTTATTGCTCGTCCTCAACTTAAAACTGAAGATCGTAACACCGCCCTATATCAATTGGGCCTCGATTATAACGCAGTCGGCATGTATGACCGTGCTGTGAGCCTGTTTAATGAGCTGCTTTCAGATCCTGAACATAAATCTGAATCTTTACACCAGCTACTTAATATCTATCAGCTGACAAAAGACTGGGATCAGGCAGCAAAAATTGCCGAGCAACTACAGTCATCATTAGGGGAGGAACAATCTAAGCCTCTAGCTCACTTTTACTGTGAACTGGCTGAACAGAAGCAAATCGAAGGTGATACGAAAGCAGCATTAGCAAACTTGAAGAAAGCACTATCGATTAATCCTGACTCTGTTAGAGCCAGTATCTTACAGGGTGATATCTATCTGCAGCAAAGTAATTTCAAGCAGGCAATTAAGGCCTATCAGCGAATTCTCAAGCAGGATATCGCTTTTTTACCAGAAGCATTACCTAAAATTGCAGAAGCATATAATGCTCAAAACGACCTAAAGGGGTATAAGCAATTTCTGAATGAGAGTTTGCAACATGATGCTGGCGTTTCCCTGCTGATTGAACTGTCCAAGATCATCCAGAAAGAGAAGGGTGACAAGGCTGCTGCATTATTAATCGGCGAATATCTTCAGGATAAGCCTTCTCTGAAAGGCTTGCACCGATTAATCTCACTCCATATTGAACACGCTCAGGAATCTGCTAAACCTAGCTTGCAGTTACTTGATGGCATCGTCGAAAAGTTATTACAGAGAAAACCACGTTATGAGTGCCAAAACTGCGGGTTCCACACCAAAGCAATTTATTGGCAGTGCCCAAGTTGTAAAGAGTGGAGTTCTGTTAAACCCATAAAAGGCATAGAAGGCGAATAATGTAATGTCTGATCCAAAAATTCTAGTAGCACTTGATTACGATAATCAGCAACAGGCGTTGCAGCTGGTTGATCAACTAAAGCCAAATCTGTGTGGGCTTAAAGTCGGTAAAGAAATGTTTACACTGTTCGGCCCTGAGTTCGTTAAGACACTTGTAAATAAAGGCTTCAAAGTCTTTCTCGATTTGAAATTTCACGATATACCTAATACTGTCGCTAAGGCCTGTAAGGCCGCTGCTGAGCTTGGAGTGTGGATGGTTAATGTCCACGCTTCCGGTGGCAGTAAAATGATGCACGCGGCACGTGAGGCGCTAGAAGGATATGAGAATCGTCCTTTATTGATAGCTGTGACCTTGTTAACCAGTATGGATGAAGTTGCCTACAGTGAAATCGGTTTTAAACGAGACCTGCCTGAACAGGTTGAGCATCTTGCCGGTATTGCTAAGTCTGCGGGACTTGATGGTGTTGTTTGCTCCGCCTGGGAAGCAAGGCGATTAAAAGAGCAGCTGGGAACAGAGTTTAAACTGGTAACACCAGGTATTCGTCCCCCGGGCAGTGAAATAGGTGATCAAAGTCGAATTATGACGCCTGAGCAAGCTGTCGTCGCTGGCTCTGACTACTTGGTCATTGGCCGACCAATTACAAAAGCTAGCGATCCACTAAAAGCACTGTACGAAATTTCTGAAAGCATTGTGAGCTAGTTGTTTTAATTATCTCCAAATAATATTCTCCATCCTGTCGCATGACGGTGACAAAAAGGATATTAAAAACAAGGAGATAATCATGAAAAAAATTGCTTTACTACTTTCATTAGTTTTAGCTGTAAGTTCTCAGACACTCTTTGCAAAGGAAAGAGGCGGGTTGTCCGCAGCAAACGGTAAAGGATCTACCGAGCAAGCATTAACAGTCAACATTAACAGTGCGGACGCAAAGGAACTTTCGAGAGTATTAACTGGTGTAGGTATGAAAAAAGCTGAGGCCATAATCGAGTATCGTGAGAAGTTTGGACCATTTAAATCTGCCAATGAGCTTACTGCTGTTAAAGGCATTGGCGAGAAGACGGTAGAGAAAAACAAAAGTAAAATTAAGCTGTAACTAGCTACTAATAAACAAAGCCCAAATAACATTGGGCTTTGTTGTATCTACACACTTTAAAATATGTTTGCAAATTAAGATTCGGACTTTTTTGATTTAAGAATGGCTTTAAGAGCTGGTTCATTAAGCAATTGCTTAGGCCAAAACAGGCCGAGAATAATACCTTGAATAAAGCCAATAATGTGCGACTCCTCTACAACGGCACCTCCTAAAAAGTCGTCATACTCTTCTTCGACTCCCATAATTTGAGGTAAAAATATCTTAATGCCAACGATGAGCAGTAGCACACCACTAATCTTTACCCCAAGCCTTAGTTCAGCAGTAGCACATGCAGCAATCAAGCCATATAGAGCGCCTGACATTCCGACATAATGGATAATATGTGGAGTCCAAAGGTGCATCGCTAAAATATTGACGCAGTAGAGCAAAAGTACCCAGATTATCCAATAGGATTGCTTTAATAGTGGTTGAAAGATGAAACTGATTAACCAGAGACTAGCCAGGTTCATAACGGTGTGCCAGCCACCTAGGTGTACAAGATTGGCGGTAACCAGTCTCCACCACTGACCACTATCAACTAATACTCGATCATATGCCATCCATAAGTTAGATTGGGGCAAAAGTAAGTAGCTAATAATGCAAATATGACTTGCAGCTAATGCAAATGCGTATTTTCTTAAAAATTGCGTCATAAAATATTTTTATCAAATGTAAAATTTAGTTCACACTTTTAATAATCAACTGTGGCTAAAATTTGTACAGGCTAAACGGATTGCAAAAATGAGAACCGTAAGGAATTCCTTTTAAAAGCAATGAGTTACGGAGAGCTCCCTAGGCAATTTGTTTTTCTTAATGCTATGTAAGTAAAGTTTATAGGCTTTTTTTTAGTAAATCATCCACTTAAGAGGAAAATATTATGTTTGAAACTATCGCTATGATCTGCTATTTATCTATCTCAGAACCACAAGTTTTAGAAGCTCCTGCGTTTGAGCAACCACCAATAACCAGTATTTACACTGGCAGTGGCGGCGGTGAGCCAGGTGATGACCCAACAAAAGAGAAAGAGAATTGATTCAAAGCATCATAAATAACTTTGATCTTAACAATCTAATGAGTGACATATTCATGATGTCACTCTTAGGTTGTGTATTTTTGCATTTGTTATTCACAAAAAATAATAGGCTACTTACATTCTCTATCGTCATACTTATTATCCAGTTCATTAACTGGAATTTGACATCTTTTTTGTGGAATCATCAGTCTGCTAAATTTATTTGGTATATCACATGGATGGTTACAGATATTTTCATCTTGCTCTATGTCGCATACAAGGCTGTAACAACTGGAAAAGTTTTAAAGGCAGAGTTTGCAGTATCTGTAGTAACAACTATCGCTATAACAATAAACATATTAAGATTTATAGAAAGACACTTTACTGACTTAGAGGTGATTGTGAGCGTGCAATCCTTCGCTATTAATTCAGTCAACATCTGCATCATATTAGCTTTATTAACACCAGTAGCTAAGCAACTGGTGGTAACTTTAGGAAGAAAAATCAATGGCATTACTATTTTTGGCCTACGGTTTAGTGTTAGCAGCGTTCGCAGCAGCGCTGTTTTGGCTAATCCTGAAAGCCTATCGCGGACGAATAAACGTTCCTTACGATGAGTACTCGCTAGATAGCGAATACGAGTCAAATGGCAACGTGATTGATTTATCGGCTTTTCAAAGAGCTGATATGATTGGTTTGCGTTTGCTTCAGGAATATTCACAGATTGAGTCGAGCAACTTGCCTGAGAAAGATAAGTTGAGAGAGATACTATTATGGAATCAAAAGCTTCAAGAATTTGAAGTTAATAATAGACGCATTATTCAGTCTCGTGGCTTCTTAAAGCCCGTTCAACTACAAAGTGCTAAAACATCAGCTCCGACAGAGTTCACTCGCACCTAGAATCATTTTCTATTAAATGCAAAAAGGCCTGCAACTGCAGGCCTTTTTAGTTTTAGTTTAACTTAGTGCCATGGGGTGGAATTAATCTCACAGCACTTAAATCAAAGTTAGGTTTTATTTCAGGTTGGCTATTCTTACGCCAAGCTCTTCTTTACTACTATTAGCTCTGTAGTTTTGAAGAATCAGTTCTGCCTTTTCTTCTGGGCTAAGATTAATGCCTCTTGTTGTTGAAAGAGACTCCACCAAGGCAATAATTTTACCAAGGGTATCAACTTCAGCACCGTAGTCCACCTGAGTGTAATACTCACTCATAGGTACCAAGGATAGTCGATAACCTAGTGCTCTAGCCAAACCATCAATTTTGTGAACACCTGGATCAGATGTTTTCCCCTCCAAAATTCGATAAATGGTCGACTGACTAATGTGAGCCTTATGCTGCATGGAGTAATCCGTCTCACCTAGGCTTTGCATAAGTTGTTTTAGTTGATCAATTATTTCGCTCATTTAGATTTCCTAAAAAAGATGCAAATTCGGTTTGATTTGTATGCATATTTGCATTATTATTTAAACCAAGTTCTGAAATGCATTCGATAGCTATTTGTATCACAGAGTGAAAGACAAATAAAGTATTGAATTGTATCGAAACAAAGTTTCCATTTCAGAAAAGGGGTATAGCCCCAACAAGTTTTCCTTCAGCTATATGGTGGGATTTGGCCGAGATTCATATCTCGGCTTTTTTTTGCCTGAATTTATTACTTAGCTGTGTTGCTAGTTGGTAGAGCATATTCACTATATAGGTTGATTTGTAATCAATCACACTCGCTGGTAAACTCCGCGCTCTTTTTAGCCAGATATTAAATTTTAATGCTCATCGGTCCGCCATAGCGCATATTTTCCTAAGATAACACTCTTGTTGTCATTTTACTCGTCTCTGGCTGCGAGTTTTTCTTGTTGGTTTAATACGACTTAGCGGTCGTGATTCTTATTTACGGTTATTACAATGCTACAAACTATAAAAAGAGATTGGTTCTCTAACATCAGAGGCGATCTGCTCGCCGGTCTAGTTGTTGCCCTGGCTTTGATTCCAGAAGCTATTGCATTTTCCATTATCGCAGAGGTTGATCCTAAGGTCGGTCTTTATGCTTCCTTCTGTATTGCAGTGATTATTGCCTTCGTGGGTGGCCGTCCAGGCATGATTTCTGCTGCAACAGGCGCTATGGCCCTCTTGATGGTGACATTGGTTAAAGAGCATGGCTTGCAATACCTTTTAGCAGCTACAGTTTTAACTGGCATCTTACAAATCATCGCAGGATTTTTACGATTGGATAATCTGATGCGCTTTGTGTCACGCTCCGTTGTAACCGGCTTTGTTAATGCTTTGGCCATATTAATTTTTATGGCCCAGGTTCCTGAACTTATTGATGTAACCTGGCATGTCTATGTAGTTGCTATTGCTGGTCTATGCATCATTTATCTATTTCCATTAATCCCTGTAGTCGGAAAAGTCATTCCTTCGCCATTGGTTTGTATTGTTGGCCTTACCATAGTCGTTGTTGCATTGGGCTGGGACATTCCAAATGTGGGCGGAAAAGGGGAGCTACCAGACACCTTGCCAGTTTTCTTATGGCCGGATGTTCCTCTTAATTTAGATACATTGGTAATCATCTTCCCTTATTCTGCTGCCTTGGCGGTCGTTGGCTTATTGGAATCATTGATGACTGCAGGAATCGTCGATGACTTAACCGATACTACTAGCAACAAGAATCGTGAATGTAAAGGTCAAGGAATTGCCAATATCGGTGCTGGTTTGATGGGCGGTATGGCAGGCTGTGCAATGATAGGACAATCTGTGATCAATGTTAAATCTGGTGGTCGAGGTCGTTTGTCCACTTTTGTCGCTGGTGTAGTGTTAATTATATTAGTAGTGTTTCTCGATGAGTGGATTAGCCTGATCCCGATGGCTGCTTTGGTTGCTGTTATGACAATGGTTTCAATTGGTACCTTTTCCTGGTCATCAATCAGGGACTTAAGAAAGCATCCAATGTCGACTAATTTAGTTATGGTAACAACTGTTGCAGTCGTTGTTGCCACCCACAATCTGGCTATTGGTGTGTTTGTCGGTGTATTGATGGCGGCATTGTTCTTCGCCAATAAAATCAGCCGTTTTATGGTTATCAAACGAAATGCAGAACAAACTGACACGACACGCAATTATGAAGTCATAGGCCAGGTCTTCTTCGCCTCAGCGGAAAAATTCATTGGTTCATTTGATTTCAAAGAAGCTATTGATGAAGTGACCATTGACTTAAGCCATGCGCACTTTTGGGATATTACAGCGGTTGGAGCATTAGACAATGTAGTCATCAAGTTTCGTCGAGAGGGCACTAAGGTGAATGTCGTTGGACTGAACGAGGCCTCAAAGACTGTGGTCGATAAGTTTAGTATTTACGATAATCCAGAAGAAGTTGAAAAGCTGATGTCAGGGCATTAGTCTGAATCTATAAGGAGAACGAGATGAAAAATATCATTGCCTGTATTGACGGTTCAGCCATGTCGGCTTCTGTATGCGATGCAGCGGCCTGGGCCAGCAATAAATTGGAAACACCTCTAAGCTTATTGCATGTACTTGAAAAAACAATAAGCCCTGAAAATGAGAATCTATCGGGAACCATTGGTCTTGGTGCTCGTGAGGCGCTGTTGGAACAATTGACAGAGCTTGATGAGAAACGAAGTCGAGTTGCATTGGAGCATGGTAAACACATGTTGGAAGATGCACGGCAACGAGTTACGGAACTTGGTGTTAATGATATTTTTATACAGCAAAGACATGGCAGTTTGCTGGAATCGTTGACCGAACTGGAGCCCGATATGCGACTATTGGTATTAGGACGTTTGGGTGAAGATCATGATGTTGCTGCACATACAATTGGTTCGCAGTTGGAAAGTGTGATTCGCGCTATGCATGTGCCAATATTAGTTACGGTAGGCGAGTTTCAGGCTCCTAATAATTACATGATTGCTTATGACGGCAGTGAAACCGCCAACAAAGCCATTGATCGTGTGGCAGCAAGCCCATTACTGAAAGGTTTGGAAGGGCATATTGTTATGGTGGGTGATGATAATGAAACCAATAAGAATGCGCTTAGTAGGGCCACAGATATTTTGACTAAGCATGACCATACGGTTCAACCTGCCCTTGTGCAAGGTGAAGTCATCGAATCACTAAAGGCGTATAGACAAAAGGCTGGTATCGAAATGATGATCATGGGTGCTTATGGCCACTCTCGAGTTCGTCAGTTCTTTTTGGGAAGCAATACCCAAACGATGATCAGTAACAGTACAATTCCCTTAATACTGCTACGATAGATATCCCTTTCTCCAGCGCTATTTACTTAAGTGGATAGCGCTCTCTCTAGTATGTTTTTTGCTCTTAATATTGGTCACATTGCGGGCCTACATAGCGCCTACACAACCATTTTATCCAGATAACAAAAAAGGCCTTACATTGCTGTAAGGCCTTTAAAATATGGCTCCCCCTGCTGGACTTGAACCAGCGACATATGGATTAACAGTCCACCGTTCTACCAACTGAACTAAGGGGGAATTTTGCGTTCATCACTTTGTGTGCTGAACGGGGCGAGATAATAGACATATTTCTCTTAACGGTCAACACCCAAGTGATAATTTTTTTAAATTTAGGCCATTTTTCTGAGTCTTAGGATAGCTTCCTCTAGCGTTTCCATACTTGCAGCATAGGATAGACGTAGGTGGCCAGGTGCGCCGAACGCTGAACCGGGGACCAATGCCAGGTCAACTTTTTCGATAAGCAGCTCAGCAAAATCCAGATCCGATTCACAGCCATGCTTTTCTATCAAGCCTTGCATATTGGGGAACGCATAGAAAGTGCCATCGCTTGGTAAGCAGGTTACACCTTCGATGCTATTGAGGGCATGTACCAAGTAATCGTGACGCTTTTTGAAGGCTTCGAGCATAGGCTTAATACAGGACTGGTCGCCAGCAAGAGCTGCAGTTGCTGCAGCCTGGCTGGGTGCTGCTGGGTTAGAAGTGCTCTGCGACTGAATCTTCTTCATGGCGCCAATTAAATCTGCTGGGCCGCCAGCATAGCCAATACGCCAGCCGGTCATGGCATACGCTTTTGACACGCCATTCAATACCACGGTTCTGTCATACAGTTCAGGGCAGACATTGAGGATGTTTAAAAATGGCTCTTCAGTCCACAGGATATGTTCGTACATATCGTCTGTAGCGACTACGATGTCAGGATATTCCACTAACACATCAGCCAGTGCTTTTAACTCATCTTTGCTGTAGGCAACACCCGTCGGGTTACTTGGGCTGTTGATGACAAAGAGCTTTGTCTTGTCAGTAATCGCGCTACGTAATTGCTCAGGTGTGATTTTCAGATGTTGTTCAATGGTTGTTTCAATAATAACGGGTTTTGCGCCTGCTAAGATTGCCATATCAGGATAAGATACCCAGTATGGGGCAGGGATAATCACCTCATCACCATCATTTAGCAGAGCCTGGCAAAGGTTGTAAAAACTTTGTTTGCCCCCACATGATACAAGGATCTGGTTTGGCTGATAGTCCAAGTTGTTGTCTCGCTTGAACTTATCGATAACGGCTTGCTTAAGTTCAGGAGTACCGTCGACAGGCGTGTATTTGGTTGCGCCGTCTTTAATGGCTTCGATTGCAGCTTGCTTAATATGCTCTGGTGTATCGAAATCTGGTTCACCGGTACCCAAACCAACAATTGGACGGCCTTGAGCCTTAAGCTCCTTGGCTTTGGCTGCCACTGCAAGTGTTGGTGATGGTTTAACAAGTTTTACACGTTCGGAAAGTTGAATAGCCACCGTATCCCCTTAATTTGTTTGATCGATGATGAGTGTGCGAGAATATCTGGCAATGATACTCCAACTTTTTCGCCCACCCAAGTTTTAGCAGCGTAGTTTTACAAGAGTGTATAAGTAAAAGTCATGAGCCAACAATTTGATATTCAATCACCGTTCCCGCCTGCTGGTGACCAGCCAAAGGCGATCAAGCAATTGCTGGAAGGTCTAGAAGACGGTTTATCGCACCAGACTCTGCTTGGAGTAACAGGCTCTGGCAAGACCTATACCATGGCCAATGTCATTGCACAAAGTGGGCGGCCTGCCATTATCATGGCCCCCAATAAAACTTTGGCTGCTCAACTTTATGGCGAAATGAAGGAGTTCTTCCCCAATAATGCGGTCGAGTACTTTGTTTCCTACTACGACTATTACCAACCTGAAGCTTACGTTGCTGCATCCGACACTTTTATTGAAAAGGATTCGTCGATCAATGAGCATATTGAGCAGATGAGATTGTCTGCCACAAGAGCGTTATTAGAACGGCGCGATACAATTATTGTTGCTTCGGTATCCGCCATTTATGGTCTGGGTGACCCAAAAGCTTTCCACAGCATGGTCATGCACCTCAAAGTGGGGGACCCGGTGGATCAACGGTTTATCCTGCGACGCCTAGCCGAGCTGCAATACACCCGTAATGAATTTGACCTGCAGCGGGCAACTTATCGTGTACGAGGAGACTTGATCGATATTTATCCTGCAGAATCTGATAAACATGCGATTCGTATCGAATTATTTGATGATGAAGTCGAAACGATTCAGACCTTTGATCCGCTAACAGGTGAGGTGCTGAAAAGGCTCACACGAGTGACTATTTTTCCTAAAAGTCACTATGTGACATCGCGCCAAACGATTCTCGATGCCATTGAGCAGATTAAGGTAGACCTAAAAGAACGTCTGGCCCAATTTTACGAGCAGAACAAGCTAGTAGAAGCACAGCGCCTGGAGCAGCGGGTCAAATTTGATATTGAGATGATGCAGGAGTTGGGTTATTGCTCGGGTATCGAAAACTATTCTCGTTACCTGTCTGGAGCTCAGCCAGGTGAGCCACCTCCCTGTTTACTGGACTATTTGCCAACAGATGCATTGATGATTATCGATGAGTCTCACGTTACCGTATCGCAAATTGGTGCTATGTATAAAGGGGACCGCTCTCGAAAAGAAACGTTGGTAAATTACGGTTTCCGACTGCCTGCAGCCTTGGACAATCGCCCATTACGGTTTGAAGAGTTTGAACGCATATCGCCGCAGACGGTTTTTGTCTCAGCTACCCCAGGCAAGTATGAAGAAGAGCATTCTGGTCAGGTCGTAGAGCAGGTGGTTCGTCCAACTGGACTTATTGATCCAGAAGTGGAGGTGCGGCCAGTCGGAACTCAGGTGGATGATTTGCTGTCTGAAATCCATCTTCGGGTTGATAAAAATGAGCGTGTATTGGTCACTACACTAACCAAGAAAATGGCGGAAGATTTGACCGACTATCTCTCGGAACACGGTGTTCGCGTGCGATATCTACATTCAGACATTGATACCGTAGAGCGAATGGAGATTATCCGTGACTTGCGTCTGGGTGAGTTTGATGTACTAGTCGGCATCAACCTGTTACGAGAGGGGCTGGACATGCCCGAAGTTTCATTGGTTGCAATTCTTGATGCGGATAAAGAGGGCTTCTTACGCTCAGAGCGTTCACTGATTCAGACCATTGGCCGTGCTGCACGTAATCTTAGCGGTAAAGCTATCTTATACGCCGATAGAATCACAGGTTCCATGGAGCGAGCCATTGGTGAAACTAACCGCCGTCGCGCGATTCAGCAGGAATTTAATGAAAAGCATGGCATTACTCCTATTGGCGTCAGTAAGAAAATCACTGATGTAATGGATACCGGCCACAGCAAGAAAAGCCGTAAAGTTGCAGAAAAGCTGGGTCAATATAAGGTTAAATCTCTGGCCGACGCGGTAAAAGAAATTGCTCAGATGGAAAAGCAAATGCTCGAATACGCCAAAAACCTCGAGTTCGAAAAAGCTGCAAAGCTTAGGGATGAAATTCAAAAACTTCGTGATGCCAGTTTGGCGACCTGAAATACTATACTATCTCCTCATATAGGTGGGTTTGGCCACCCACTTATATCTATTCTTTGCTAGTGAAGTGGCTTATCCTCAGTGCTTTGCTAACCACCTAACCAGCCCAAAGAGAGCCATTTCACATTAGCAGAGCACCATTAAATGACCAATTGAACCTTTGTTTCAATCGGTGTTCAGATGCTACAATATGACGTTTAGCTCAAGGTTGTATAGCAACCGAATAATAGAGTATTAGGCCAATATTAAGGCTTACGCAGCTGAGATCGTTTTATTAAATTACAGAGCTGCTTAACTTATTGATTTTATAGGTGAAGTCTGGGAGTGGAAATGACAAAGACAGTCAAATACAGCTTGCTTGTGTTGCTATGGTTATTTTCTCAACTTGCTAATGCGAGTGTTGGAAATCAGGAGCTGAAGCAGTTTTTCCAGTCTAAGTTAGACCGCATCAATCACTTCATGCAGGAAAATCATGACAATGCCCTGCAAAACCCTTCTATTTTGATGACTTTCGTTAATACTGACCTGCTTACTGTATGGTCTGCTAAAAATACCATTCGTGCCATGTTTGGTGCTCAGCGATGGTCTGAACTCACTAAAGATCAGGAATCACAACTGATTGCTGCTTATGAACAGACCATGCGTCGTTATCTGTATGAGGTCATGCGCCAATATCAGGGGCAAACCGCTACAGTTGACTCAATACGCTTGAACGACAAACAAAACAAGGGCTGGTTAAGAGTGGTGCTTGATAGCCCATCTTTGCCTGATCTATCCATAGACTTGAAAATATACAAAGAAGATAGCGCTTGGACTATATATGACTTTAGTTTTCAAGGAATTAGCTTCGTAAAAATGAAGCAAAACTACTTCCAGTCAACCTTTGATGAAAAAGGATTTGAGGGTGTGTTGGCCGATCTTAATAGGAAAAATCAGGAATTTAATGAAAAACTGAAGGTTGCCAAGAAGTGATTGACAACAATAAGGGCTGGTACTTAGTTCATTCAAAGCCTAGACAAGAGCTTAGAGCTGAAGAACATCTTAAAAATCAAGCGATTAATTGTGTTTTACCTTTGATAGAGATTGAAAAAATTATCCGGGGTAAAAGGCAATTCATTTCCGAACCACTTTTCCCTGGATATTTATTTGTAGAGTTACAGACCAATGGACAGGACTGGTCCAAGATTCGTTCGACGCGAGGCGTTCGTGATTTTGTGCGATTTGGTGGAGTTCCTGGCAGAGTCCCAGAGTCCGTTCTGGAGCATTTGAAGATACTGGAAATAAGGGATCCAGCTATTGAAACTAATGCTCCAAAAGCTGGTGATAAAGTAGTAATAACCGATGGTCCTTTCAAGGACTTAGAAGGGGTTTTCAAAATAAGTAACGGTGAAGAACGCTCTATCGTCTTATTGACTATTTTGGGCAAAGCTACAGAGATGGAGCTTGAAAATAACAAGCTAAGAAAAGCCTAGACGTTAAAAGGCAAAATTAATTAAAGCTGCAGGTTACATTGTTTGCGCTATCCCACTATAATGGCGCGCGCTTTTAGAAATTGTAAAAATTTTGGACAAATAGTTCGGGCTTTACCGAACAGGAAGGTGCTTTGGGAACCGAAAACCCACGGGCGGTAGCGTACCTGAGAGATATAGATAATATGGATACTAATAACTTTTTAAATCAAGAATTTGTTAATAAAATTAATAAGATAGCCATCGATGCAGGAAATGAAATCATGGCAATTTATGAGAAGGACTTCGATATTTACGAAAAGATGGATGAATCCCCTCTCACTGAAGCCGATCTTGCTTCACATCACCACATTATCAATGAGCTTGCAGCATTAAAAACAGGATTTCCGGTATTATCTGAAGAGTCTGCTGATATTGACTGGAAGGAGCGGCAGTCCTGGTCAACTTATTGGCTGATTGATCCCCTCGACGGCACCAAAGAATTCATTAAAAAGAATGGTGAGTTTACAGTTAACATAGCTCTTATACACCAAAATAAACCTGTATTGGGAGTGGTTTATGCACCAGCAATAGATGTTTTATACTTTGCATCAGAAGAAATTGGTGCCTGGAAAGCAGAAGCTGGTCAGACTAAACAAATAAATGTATCAGATAAGGCAGAAACTCCACTTAGAGTGGTTGGTAGCCGCTCGCATCAATCAGATGCCATGGTTGGCTACTTAAATCAGTACCCTAGCTATGACATGATCCCTATGGGTAGCTCACTTAAACTTTGCCTGGTAGCTGAAGGCAAGGCTGATCTATATCCTCGCTTAGGACCTACCAGCGAATGGGATACGGCTGCAGCTCATGCAGTTGTAAATGCAGCCGGTGGAGCTTGTGTTGTGTTTGATTTAGACAAAAATACAGAGCAAGAGACTCTTGCTTATAACGCCAAAGAGTCCTTATTGAATCCTTACTTTATCGTCAAAGGTCCTGAAATTATTGTTTAGGTGATGTGTTATTGAGCAAAGCAGTTGTTTGGTGCCGATTTACATTGTTTTGAAAATGAGCCTGTATATAAACTAGAAAAACAAGGGAATAAGAAATAAATGAAGGTATATCCAATTTTATTGTTACTTTTTTCTGCCAATGCTGTAGCTGAACCTTGGCTAGATACTCGTGATATTTGGTTGCGCGCGGATATTGAGCAGTTGGCAAGCGAAGGCATAATTAAAGCACCCATTACTACCTGGCCATTACCTTGGGCCTCTATTATAAAAGATTTAGAGGCTGCTTCTGAGGAAGATATGGATCCGGATATGGTTCCTGCTTTTTTAAGATTGAAGCGTAAAGCTGGTATTGAGATGGGCAGTAACGGACAGACGTCTATTTCTTTAAAGGCTGGCAATCAAAATAAGGTCTTACGCCAGTTTGGAGATGAACGACGCGAAGAAGCAGAACTTTCTGTCAGAACTTCAGGACTTGGTAAAACACTGGCCTGGAATATTGAGGCAACTAAAGCTGTTGACCCGATTGATGGTGAAGAAGATAGGCTAGACCATTCATACGTGGCAGCCATTGCAGGTAACTGGATTATATCGGCTGGCGCGCAGGAACGCTGGTATGGCCCAGGTTGGGAAACATCTTTGATCTTAAGCAACAATGCAAGACCAGTGCCCAGTATTTCCATACAAAGAAATTACAGCGATCCTTTTGAAACTCCGTGGTTATCGTGGATTGGCCCCTGGAGCTTAAACGCCTTTGCTGGACAGTTAGAAAGTGATCGCTTTATTCCACATACCAAATTATTGGGTATGAGCGTAACGTTCAAACCTTTCGACTCATTGGAAATAGGACTGCGTAGAACGGCTCAGTGGGGTGGAGAAGGTAGACCAGAATCATTTTCAAGCTTTACAGACTTATTGCTAGGAAGAACAAATTGTGACGAAATTGATGATGGCTGTGATGATCGTCTGAATTCTAATGAAGCTGGTAACCAACTAGCAGGCATAGATTTCAATTGGATAATTCCTACAGAAACGAAGCTGGGTTCAATTTATGGTCAGCTTGTAGGTGAAGATGAGGCTGGTTATGCTCCTTCCCGAAAGTTTTACCAACTTGGTTATAAGAATAATCTCTACTCTGGAGACTTTGCTGTGCTTGGTTATATCGAGTATTCTGATACAGAAAATGAGTACAGCCCAAACTTGACTTATAACCACGGTATATATCAAACAGGTTATCGTACCGAGGGACGTAATATAGGTTCTACCTACGACAACGATACTCAGAGCATTGCGTTGGGGATTTTAGCATCACACAAAAATGGCCATCGTTACAAGATTCGGTTTGCAAAAGTCGACATGAATAGTGATGGTGGTGACGGAAATCATAGCATTTCTAATGATGCCATTAACTTTCGTCAGCTGGAGCTACAATACCAGTACCCAATTGGCGATAGTGTGATTGGTTTTGAAATTGATATTAAGGATAAAGTGATTGATTCCTTTGGCTATCAGAAGGAACGTTACAACGTCGGGCTCTCTTGGGAAATGACATTTTAATCTTTAGAGTTGCTCAATAAAGTATTTATTAAGATTGTTCGTTAATGAAGACAAATAATATGAAAAATTCAGTGCGTAAAGGTCTCTTGCTAATAGGTACACTGCTAGCTCTGCAGGGGTGCGTTAGTGCTCCTCCGGAAGTTTCTGCATCTATACCACTAATTCAAGATCAGAAAGTTTATTCTGGAAATTACTTATCGGAAGATTTCTCTCGCATTATTCAAGGTGCCACTGAAGGAGATAAGCTGCAATATCAGGGCGACACTATATTAGTTGGCAAAGAATATACTTCAGCGCTTGGCCTGAATTGCAAATCTGTAAGAGTTTTCGAAAAAAATTATACTGGATATGACAGTACTGTTTGTATGACAACCAGTGGCTGGTTTATGGCCTCTTCACTAACGGTAAAAAGCCCGACTCCTCAACACTGGGAGGGCAATAATAATGAATAGTTATCTTTTGGATACAAAACACTTACACATCCGATTGCTTTTCTTATTGGCACTTGCCTTGGTTAGTAGTATGGGTCATTCAGCAAGCCAGGAAGAGGCTATGCTCCTCGATGAGTTCGAATTAAGAAGCTCTTTACTTAACTCGAACCAGACTGATAACGCTAACTCAGTACAACAAGTTAACCCCAAGACATATTTAGACCAAAATAGAAACGGTCAATTGCTTCCTGGTGAACAACGAATAGAAAAATTACTTCCACCATCTGAAGCAGGGCTTCCAGCACCTTATGGTGCAAATTTATTTGCTGGTGGCTATGAAAGTGAGCGAGTTGATGGTTTAAACGAAGACTATCTAGTAGCACCAGGAGACAAGATATCTATATGGATGTGGGGTGCCGTAAACTTGTCACAAGTGGTAACCGTTGATAATCAAGGTAATATCTTTCTTCCTGAAATTGGACCTATCAAGTTAAGTAATACACCAGCCAGCAAAGTTAATTCTTTGGTAACTTCGCATATCAGAAAAGTTTATAAATCAAACGTAGAGGTTTACGTCAATCTGCTGAGTCCAACACCTGTTAGCGTATATGTTACGGGGCCGGTTATAAGACCAGGTCAGTATGCAGGGATGGCATCCGACAGCATCCTATACTATTTAAAGCGTGCAGGGGGAATTGATGCTGATCGTGGTAGCTATCGAGAAATTTCTGTAATCAGAGATGAAAAAGAAGTTATTAAGTTTGATCTCTACGAGTTTCTACGAAATGGCGTATTACCAGAATTTAGTTTTAAAGATAAAGATGTAATCCTGGTCTCCCAACAAGGATCAACAGTTACCGTAATGGCTGGAGCAAGAAACTCTTTCCGCTTCGAGTTTAAAGATGATACTGCAAAAGGTAAGGAGTTATCTCATTACGCAAGACCTTTATCCAGCATAAGCCATGTCGGGGTTGCCGGCACACGTCCAGATGGTCCTTTCTCTGTCTACTTACCATTCGAACAGTTTTCAGATTTTGAACTGATGGATGGCGATAAATTATTATTTAATGATGACTGGCATGCACAAATATACGACATCAAGGTCAGTGGCAGCCATTTAGGACCATCACATTACACGGTCAAAAAACGAACCAGACTGCATGATCTTTTGAGCCATGTAGAAATCGATCCAGAATTAGCTGACTTTGAAAATATTTATTTACTTAGAAAAAGTGTCGCTAAAAAGCAGAAAGAAATGATAGACCAAGCACTCGATCGATTAGAACGAAGTGTTTATACCGCTCCTGTCCAATCTAGTGGAGAAGGTGCAATCAGAACCCAGGAAGCTAGGTTGGTTTCCGATTTTGTACGCAGAGCAAAGCAAATAAAGCCACTTGGTAAAGTCATAGTTTCTGAAAATGGAAATATCGCCAATATTCTTCTTGAGCAGGGTGACGAAATTGTCATCCCGCAAAAATCAGACCTAGTTCATGTTGGTGGTGAGGTGTTGTTACCACAATCAGTTGTCTTTAATCCCAATGCAACCATTGAGGACTATATCGCCTGGGCTGGTGGTTACACAGAAAGAGCAAACCATGAGCGAATCATAGTTGTTCATGCCAATGGGTTAGTCAGTTATTTTGAGCAGTCATCATCAAGCTGGATGATCCACTCTAAGAACGAAAATAAAATTAAACCGGGTGATCAAGTCTTGGTGTTACCTAAAGTTGATGCGAAAATCATGCAAGCCGTTAAAGATATGACTCAAATCATCTACCAGATTGCTGTAGCTGCGAACGTGGCAATAGATTAATAGTTATGGCGCAGGTTCAGAGAAGAAGCAGGCTCAGTATATGGAAAGATGTAATCTTTGCTTTGTTTATAAGAGACCTGCAAAGTCGGTTTAATGACAAATTCGGAATTAGTTGGGCGATAATTCAGCCAGTAACATTTATATTTATTTTAGCTTTCATTAGAGGGCTGATGAATGGCGGTGAAACGCATACTATGCCGACATTTGTTTTTATGATGTATGGGATTGTGTCTTTACAGTTTTTTATAACAACTCTGAGCGCTTCTTCAAAAGCTCTAAAAAAAGATAAGCCTCTTTTTGCATTCAGACAAGTTGTTCCCATTAGTTCATTTATAGCTACTGCATTATTTGAGTACATAGTTAAGCTCGTGGTTATTATAGTATTGGTTATTATCATGTGGTTTTTGGGAATTGAACTTGTTTTAAAAGATCCCTTAATGGTAATTATCAACTTTACATTATTGTGGCTATTAGCACTAAGTATTGGGATTATATTTGCGATCTCGACTTCATTTTTTCCCGAGGTCGATAAGTTCAGAGAAATGGCCCAAAGGCCAATGCTTTTTATATCAGCTGTATTTTTTAGTCTACAGGATGTACCACAAGAATATTGGGTATATTTAGACTGGAATCCACTATTACATGCTATAGAACTTTCAAGGCAAGCCGCATATCCGAGCTTCGGAGCTGTAGGCGTTAGTCAATCTTATTTGTACGAATGTACTATAGTGATATTTTTTCTTTCACTGATTATTTACAAACGTTATTGGAAACAAGCAATAAGCGTATGATTCAGCTTAATAACGTTACCAAATATTACCCGTCCTCTTTAGGAAATCAATATATTCTAAAGAATATATCATTCTCGTTTCCAGAAAATAGGAACTTAGCCATTTTAGGCGCAAATGGGGCTGGTAAGTCTACTCTTTTTAGAATGCTGGCGGGTAGCGAATATCCAAATAGCGGTACTATAACATCTTCTGGCTCTATATCTTGGCCCGTTGCATTAGCAACTGGTATTCATCCGCAAATGACTGGTAGAGAAAACACGCGTTTTATTGGCAGAGTAAACGGAGTGCTAGATTTAGAAGAGTATGAAAACAAAGTACAAAAGTTTACAGAGCTAAAGCATAAGTACGATCTTCCCGTTAGATCCTACTCCAGTGGTATGAGAGCGCGATTAGCTTTTGCATGTTGTATAGCTATAGACTTTGATATTTATTTGATAGATGAGGCAACATCAGTAGGAGATCAAAGGTTCAAAAAGAGAGCAAAGCAATGGCTAATTGAAAAGAGCTATACATCTAATATTATTATGGTAAGTCATGATATTAAGGAAGTTCGTCAGTTTTGTGATAGTGCAGTAACTATCGAGGCTGGGCAACTAAAGTTTTACGAAGACTTAGAAGAAGCAATTTCAATATACAGGAAACTGTGATGAACAAGACACCTCAGCAAATAGAAAATGACTTTCTTGAATTAAAAGCAACAATGAGTGAGGAGCAGTGGTCTGATCCTGAGTATATATTTAGTTGCGCAAAAAAATTTGAAACAACTTATCCAGAGCTGTCATTAAGGATAATGCGTAGAGTCAGAAGGCTCAACAATCAGTTAACAAAAAAGTTACAAAAAGAAATTGCAAGAAAAGAAGATGATATACCAAATAATAAAAATGAAGAATATGATAAAGCAGATATCAAAGATAGCATAAATCAAAAAGGTACGGCTCCGTTAAGACACGAGGAGACAATAAAAAAGCAGAATAAAAGTAGTGATACTGAAGCAATACTTAATAAAAGTTGGTTAGAGACAATCGTTACTTCTCAAGTTTACAAAAAACCATTATTTCTGTTTGTGATTTTACCATGGTTACTATTTTTTATTTATCAAACACTAGTAGCCTCTCCGAGGTATGTAAGTCAGTCCCAACTAATTGTTGAACAACCCGATCGTATGGCAACAATGGATACAGGCATGGCATTACTTTCTGGATTAGGCGTAAAGCCAACAGGTACAGATGCGGAATTGGTTAAGGCTTTTATTCATTCAGGTGATTTAATTGACTATCTTGATGAAAAAATAAATTTAAAAAAACATTATACTGATTCAGGGGCAGATATATTTTCGAGACTTAGCAAACATAGTTCTAGAGAAGCATTCTATGCGTATTATAAGAATCACGTTGAAGTTACAGTAGACCAGAAGTCTCAAGTCATTAATATTACAACTCAAGCATTCACGCCAGAATTTTCTAAATTGTTAAACGAGTCAATAGTAGAAAGAGCAGAGTGGTACATCAATCAGATAAGTAACAAATTGGCTGAGGAACAGCTCAATTTTATCGAAAACGAGCACCAATTGGTCGAAGAGCGAATAAAAGATACTAAGAAACGACTATTAGAGTTCCAGAATAAGTATGGATTATTAGATCCTGAAGCCGAAGGAATGGCAATACAAAAAATAGCCTACTCAATTGAAAGCTTGCTAGCGCAGAAGCAGGCGGAGCTTAAGACATTAACAGGTGTTATGAATGAAACGGCTCCACAAGTTACCTCAATTAAGAATGAAATAAAAGCTTTGGAAGAACAGCTGCGCTCCGAAAGAGACAGGCTGTCTGATACAAACAGTGGAGAATCTGTAAGTGAAATCATGTCCAAATTTGTGGATTTCAAGGTGGATATGGAATTGGCGTTACAAGCTTACTCGTCTTCACAGATATCACTTGAAAAATCAAGAGTTGAGGCATATAGGCAAATAAAATATCTAGTGATTGTACAAACACCCACACTTGCTGAAGATAATGCTTATCCAAATGTTAGTTATAACATTGCTTTATTTGCGGTTGTGCTGTTAATGCTATTTGGTATTGGAAAAATTATATACTCCACTATTCATGAAATAAGTAAGTGATATTAATCTGAAAATAATAAATTGAGTTAATATGAATAAGAAAGTTTTAGTAGTTTTTGGGACTAGACCTGAAGCAATAAAAATGGCTCCACTGGTTAAGTTACTTGAAAGTTCAACACGGTTTAAATCAAAAGTATGTGTAACAGCTCAGCATAGAGAAATGCTGGATCAGGTTCTTGAGCTATTTGAAATTAATCCAGATTACGATTTGGACCTTATGAAACCAGGACAAGATCTAACAGGCGTAACGTGTGGAATACTTTCTGGTTTGCAGAATATCCTCGAGGATTTTAAACCTGATTATGTGTTAGTTCACGGGGACACGGCAACAACACTGTCGGCATCTTTAGCAGCATATTATCAACAAATTAAAGTTGGACATGTTGAGGCTGGCTTGAGGACTGGGAACATCTACTCACCCTGGCCTGAGGAAGGTAATCGCAAGCTAACTGGCGCTATTGCGGACCTTCATTTTGCACCAACAAAAACATCTAAAGAAAACCTTCTTAAAGAAGGTGTAGACAGTTCTAAGATTCACGAGACAGGTAATACTGTGATTGATGCGCTTATACAGGTTATCAATAAGCTTGAAAATGACTTAGAACTTTCAAGTAAGTTAGAGCGCCAGTTTAATTCGTTACAATTAGATCAAAAAATGGTATTGATCACAGGTCATCGACGCGAAAGTTTTGGTGATGGTTTTGAAAGGATCTGTACAGCAATTTCTAAAGCTGCACAAAATTTCCCCTCTGTTCAGTTTGTTTACCCTGTACATTTGAACCCCAATGTCAGAGAACCAGTCAATAGGCTGCTTAGTGGATTGACTAACGTACATTTGATAGAGCCATTAGACTATCTTCCGTTTGTTTATTTAATGAACAAGTCCCATCTCATTCTGACAGACTCCGGCGGAATTCAAGAAGAGGCTCCTTCCTTAGGTAAGCCAGTTCTTGTCATGAGGGAAACCACCGAAAGACCGGAAGCTGTATCGGCCGGTACAGTAAAGCTTGTAGGAACTGATGTAGATACTATTGTTTCTGAGCTAAGTAACTTGCTAGTCGATGAAACTGCATATCAAAAAATGAGCTTTGCGCATAACCCCTATGGTGATGGTAAAGCATGTCAAAGAATATTAGACGCATTATTGAAGTAAATAGGTAATTAAATGTCATTTAAAACTGTATCAGTCATTGGCTTGGGCTATATAGGCCTTCCAACCGCAGCTATGTTTGCTTCCAGAAAAGTAAATGTTATAGGAGTTGATGTTAGTCAGCATGTTGTTGACACCATCAATGATGGCAAGATCCATATTGTTGAACCAGAGCTAGACATGATCGTACACGCCACAGTTTCAGAGGGATATTTAAAGGCAACTACAACACCACAGAATGCAGATGCATATCTTATTGCAGTGCCTACCCCCTTTAAAGGTGATCATGAGCCAGACCTTTCATATATAGAAGCCGCAAGTAAAGCAATAGCACCAGTTCTTAAAAATGGAGACTTGGTTATTTTAGAGTCAACATCGCCTGTTGGTGCGACTGAGCAGATGGCTGAGTGGTTGGCAGAAGCAAGAACTGACTTAACCTTTCCACAACAAAATGGGGAATTTGCAGATATTAATATTGCTCATTGTCCTGAACGTGTTTTACCTGGGCATGTCGTTAGAGAGTTGGTTGAGAATGATAGAGTAATTGGCGGCATGACACCAAAGTGCTCAGAAAGAGCCTGTCAGCTTTACAAGATATTTGTAGAGGGCGAGTGTATTATCACCAATGCTAGAACCGCTGAAATGGCCAAGCTCACTGAGAATAGCTTTAGAGATGTGAACATTGCTTTCGCCAATGAACTATCAATTATAAGCGAAAAGCTTGATATAAACGTTTGGGAGCTTATCGAACTCGCCAATCGTCACCCCCGTGTAAATATTTTGCAACCTGGGGCTGGTGTTGGTGGGCATTGTATAGCTGTAGATCCGTGGTTTATTGTCAATAAAACACCTGAAGAAGCAAGGCTTATACATACTGCTAGACAGGTGAATGATTACAAGCCTGCTTGGGTGGTAGAGAGAGTAAACAGAGCAGTTGAATTGATTTGTGGTGAACAAAATAAATCTATAAAGGAGATCAAGATTGCTTGTTATGGACTAGCGTTTAAACCTGATATTGACGATTTGCGTGAAAGTCCTGCCTTACAAATTGTAAAATGTTTGTCCGCATTGTATCCAGATAACTTGGTGATTTCTGAGCCAAATATTGAAAAGCTGCCAGAGGACCTTTGCCAACATATCAAAAGTGAATATGATGGAAATGAAATTGCAGCTGATATCCATGTATTTTTAGTTGCTCACAAACAATATAAGGCATTCAGTAGGAAAAGTTTTAAGTTAAACACACAAATAGTTGATGTTGTCGGGTTGTTTTAATGAAAATCAAAAGAACAATAAAAATAATTTCAAAGAAAATAATAAAGTCCTTTAAAAGGGTATTAATTTTTTTTCTTCCTAGGAAAATAATTGATTATCTAAAGCGTGTAGAAAAAGTAATTATTCTCGCTTTAAAGAAATTTTTATATTTAACTGCAAACTCATTTCGAAATTTAACCTGGAAAAAAAACTCAATACTATTTAATGGAGATGAATACACTTCTTACCCATTTACGATATCAAACAAAAAATCTAAGCAGTTTATTTTTAACAATTTGTTGCCTGGAGATTATGAGCTTACAGTCTCACATAATGATAAATATCTACACTCTAAAAGAAATTCATTTTATGTATCGTTAGATTTTACAACAAATGGTTATAGCGCTTCTAAGTTTTTAAAGCAAAACCTTTCTAAAAGAGAGAGTAGAACCAACCTTCCTTTTGACTATCTTGGACATGGTAGGTTTATTGATGGTATTTATAAACAGACAGTGCTACTAAAATTACAAGAAGATATAAAACACCTAAAAGTAAACTTTAGATCACAGTTTGATAGGTCAATAAACATCAATGAAGTAATATTGCGAGATGTATCTCCTTTATCCATTGATGAGAAAATTAAAGAAAAATTAAAACACCTACCGAGTTCTGTTTTAGTCTATGGCGATATAAACATTAATACAATTGATGGTTCTTCCATTTGGCTAACTTCATTAGTCAATATATTGTCAAAATTTACTCATGTCATTCTGCTATCTAAAGATAACATCCGAACTGAAAGTAATGTTTTAAAAAATATTAATTTAAAAAATGTTACTACATTATTCCCTAGTGACTTTCGTCATTATCGCCCCTT
Organism: Kangiella profundi; assembly: GCF_002838765.1. NCBI lineage: Bacteria > Pseudomonadati > Pseudomonadota > Gammaproteobacteria > Kangiellales > Kangiellaceae > Kangiella > Kangiella profundi. The sequence goes on from NZ_CP025120.1 coordinate 890,753, forward strand.
TAGTATTGAAAAAGCTGTAGAAGCATTAAGAATGCTAGATAATGAAACGCCTGTGATAACTGGGTTAGTTACGAGAGGTGTTGAGCTCGCTCTTGAGGTACAGAAAGACAAATACTTCTGTAGTAGGCGATATGTTTATGTTACAGACTTTTACTTGCCAAATCCTGAAGGTATCATTCTTAAACAGGCTTCTAATACTTTGGAAGAGCTTTTATTTAATACAGATTATCTTTTATATCAAACAAAAGAAATAGAGCGGGAACTTAAGAAATTTGTAATCAACAATAAAAGCATAGAAACAATATACTTGCCACCGACAGTTGATCTACCAAATAGCTCAAAAAAATCTTCCATAGAAATTGATTCTGTTAATAATGATGTCATTACTATTGGCTATGCAGGTAAAATCCAGCCAAATTGGGGGGTTCTTGAATTAATTGAGGAAGTTAGAGGGTTAATTTCAAAAGGAATTAATATAGAGTTACATATTGCTTCAGGAAAAATAAGCAATGGTGATGGCTCTTATCCCGGCTTCAAGCAAATTGTATCATCGATGATAAAGAAAGAAGCATTTATAAAATTCTATAACTCTCTTAGTAGAAATGCAGCTCAAGACTTGATTTCAAAGATGGATTATGTGTGGTGCTATAGACCTGCAAGTTTCGAAAATTCTACATTAGAGGTCTCGACGAAATTGATTGAAGCTGTAGCAGCGGGACATAAAGCAATATGTTATCCATCTGATATTAATAAGCAGTTACTCGGTGAGGAATATCCTTTCTTCATTCAAGACTGTAGCAAACTTGGACAGTTATTAAGTTTTAACACAGAGTATTCTGGTGATATTCTAATGAATAAAATTCTTCAAGAGTATTCGTTTGACAGTGTTGCAAACTCTATTAAAGGCAGTTTTACAGTTCATCCTCAATATGAACAAAAAGTTTTGTTTGCAGGTAATGACCTGAAATTTATCTCGCCATTTATATCTAATCTAAAAAAACATGGTGTTAAAACACTTATAGACTCTTGGGATTGGGGGAGCCATTCAGATCTAGGTTCTGTACAAAAGAAAATGGATTGGGCAGATATCATTTTTTGTGAATGGGGTTTAGCAAATGCTGTATGGTACAGTAATAATAATCATAGCCAAAAGCCATTATATGTCAGAATCCATGCCCAGGAAGTAAGGGAAAAAGCAAGAAAGTTTGCTAAAAATATAAATTTTAACAATGTAACTAAGTTTATTTTCGTTTCTGAGACTATAAGAGATAAAGCTATAGAGCTTTATAACTGGCCAATTAATAAGACTTGTATTATCCCTAACTTTATAGAGCCCGCACCTTTCGATAATAAATCGTTTGATGATGAAATAAAACTAGGGATGGTTGGTATTGTTCCAAAAACAAAAAGACTTGATAGAGCAATTGATTTACTTGAACAATTACTAAATCAAGGGCTACAGGCATCATTACACATTAAAGGACACAGACCAGAAAACCTTGAGTTTATGCATGCCCCAGGTAGAGCAAATGAACTAGAATATTATTACGCCTTATATGATCGAATCGAAAACAATCCTATTTTGAAAGATAATATTCACTATTATGGTTGGGGTAATGATGTTCCATTATGGTATAGAAATATTAATGTTATCCTTTCTCCAAGCGATAACGAATCATTTCATTATGCTTTAGCTGACGGAGTTGTAGCAGGAGCGCTTCCCTTTGTTTGGGCTTGGGAGGGGGTTGAAAAAATTTACCCTTCTGATTGGGTGACATCTGGAGAAGTGGATGACCTTATCAATAGATTTAATAATCATAATCGACAAAAGTGTATTAATAACCGAAATGAACTATTAGCAAGGTATGGAAAAGAAAAAATATTTAGCGAACTTGAAAGTATACTCTTTGGGAAGCCAAGTTCAGTTTAATTATTAATTACTATCTAAAATTTGGAAAGTTAGACATGTCTACTATTATAAAAGAAATAGCACAGCTTAAACCTGTTAGAGATTTCTATGATCATTTTTATATTTCGTTAAAGAACCGATATGCTTTTCATACAGTAGGTAAGGCTGCTAATTCAACTGTAAAGCATTTACTATATCAATTAGATTTACAGAACGTTCCAGTGAAAATGCCTTCTGTACATGACAGAGCATCATCACCATTGCTATCTCCATATCAATTATCTAGTAAGGATTATGATTGGGTTTTTACTTCAGACGATTTCTTTAAATTCACATTTGTTAGAAACCCATATTCTAGACTGCTATCGTGTTATTTGGATAGAATCTTGTGTCTAAACAGTCGTCCATACTTCGAGTTACTTAGGGTTCTAGGAAAAGAAAAAGGTTATAAGCCTTCATTTGATGAGTTTATTAATGCGATCTGTTCTCAAACTACTTTTCAACAAAATAATCATTGGCGTGTTCAGTATGATGATACACTAATGTCTAAGGTTAATTATGACTTTATTGGAAAACAAGAAAACTTTGCGTCAGACTTTTCTTATGTTTATAAGCGTATTACCGGTATGGATATTGAAATTGAATTATTAAAAACTAATGCCTCACCCGCAAAAACATCTTCCGAAAAGCGCCTGTCAACATACTGGAATAAATCATTAGTTCAAAAAGTTCAACTAAAATATGAAAATGACTTTAATCATTTTGACTATCCATCTGAGTTAGATATCAATGAGTAATGTAAATAAAAATATTAAACGGGCTATAAGACTCAAAGAGTTTGGTTCAAATGTTTTCCGAGAAATGATTCCTGAGGATGCTTATTTAGCTAAGACCAACGGAACAATAAAAAAAGAAAAATTCATATTAAATACAAATTCCAATGGCTTTATAGTCGATCCTGATATACCAGTATTCGACTCCACGCCTGTTTATGTATTTGGGGATAGTTTTGTCGAGTCAGTGTATGTTCAGCAGGGAAAGAGGTTTTGCGATATTCTTTCAAAAAGCAAATCCTTCAGAAAGCAAACGAACTTTTATAATGCTGGTTATTCTGGCGCAACCTCTCTTCATGTTTTAAACTCCTTAATTGCAAGGCTTCCAGCAAACAAATCTGCATCCGTTTTACATATACTACCCTCTAACGATGTTTTGTCATTATTTAATTCAGAAGGATTTTGGAATTTTGCAGATAAAAGATATTCCCCGATTCAACCGATACCAAGAAGGATGCCTGTAAATCCCGGTGACTTTAAAGAGAATTTAGTTCAACTTAGTCGAGTATTAGAATCAATTATAAAGGTTGCCACTAGTTTTAAGTTTAAAGTTTTTTTCGCAACCACACCATATATTCAAACAGATTACCATTCACTAGCTTGGTATAAGAGTAGAAACTATTCTACTATTTCTTACGAATTAATCATTGAGTGCAGACAAGCTGCCAACCACGTTATGAGAGAAGTTGCTAAAAAGCACAGGGTTATTTTATTGGATCTTGAAGATGAAATGTTAGATAACTCTATGTTTTATGACGATGTTCATCTAAATGAAAAAGGCAGTCTAGCAGTTGCTAAATTAATTGAGGAGGGAGTTGCTAAGTATATTTAGTCTTACTCCTACTCCTACTCCTACTCCTACTCCTACTCCTACTTAATCAATTATGCTCCTTATATTATTATCTTAATTGATACACTCAAGTTTTCTTGTGAGGTATATATTATTAAAAAAAATATTTCAATGATCGTCTGGAATGAATTTTTAACAGACGCAAGAGTTCTAAAAGAGGCTCAATCACTTATAAATGCAGGCCATAATGTGACTGTTCACGCCATTCATACACCTAACAAAACCAAGGAAAGAGAGGTGCTGCCAGGTGGGGTCAAGGTTGTACGTGTTACTCGTAATGCCCTCTGGGGATTCAGAAAAAGGTTTGGTTTAAAGCCCAGAAAGAAAGCATTTCACCTTAGTGAAAATAATAGTAATTCTCAATCAACTAAGCCTATTTCTCCAACAAATGTAAAACCTTCACGATTTAAAACTATGCTTAAGCCTATGATGAGAGCTCTTACTCATATTGGACTATGTAGGGCCTTAGTAAAGTCAAAACCTGATGTTATTCATTCTCATGATGTCAACACACTGATTGTGGCTTGGATTGCTTCAAAAATTGCAAGAGTCCCACTTGTTTATGATGCTCATGAGATAAGTACAAGTCGCGAAGGTTATCAAAAAATTCGTAAGTATGTTGGTTGGGTTGAAAAAAAGTTAATGCCTAAGGCTATTGCTACAATTACTACAACGGATATGAGAGCTAAGTTTTTTGCCCGTGCTTACGGAATACCTAGACCTACAGTGCTGCAAAATAGACCCTCTTTTTATGAGCTAAAGAATTCTAATCGTATTCGAGATGAGCTTTCTCTGGAGCAGCAGTGGCCTATTATTGTGTATCAAGGTGGTATTCAGCCAGGTCGTGGCCTTGAAAGACTAGTCCAAGCAGCACAAGTTATTAATAATGTATACTTTGTGTTGATCGGTAGCGGTCGTTTAGTTCAGCCTATGCAAATTATGGCAGAAGAGTTAGGGGTTTCAGATAAGGTTAAGTTTATCCCAGTTGTTCCTTTGGCTGAGTTACCAGAATATACTGCCTCAGCCGATATAGGCATTCAACCTATTTTAAATACTTGCCTAAATCATTATTCTACAGATTCAAACAAATTGTTTGAATATGTACTAGCTGGTTTGCCTGTAATTGCAACTGACTTTCCAGAAATACGTAAAATTGTTAATCAATACGGAGTAGGTGAGCTTGCTGACGAGAGTCACGAAGGGTTGGTTTTTGCAATAAATAAGCTGTTACAAGACACTCAATTGAGAGAAAAGTATAAACTTAATGCTCTTAAAGCTAGAAAAGAGCTTTCTTGGGAAAGCCAGGAGAAGGCTCTAGTAAATTTATATCAGAAAATATTAAATTAACCAGTCCATTGATATGCTTTCCATATTTATTTTTTTATTTAAATTCTTAAGATACTATTTGTAGCGAGATTTGTATTTCATCGACTGAATTATTAACCTTGTTACATAACATCTTACTATCTTATTTACAACGACCTAACCAAACATATGAATAATAATTTTAAAATTGAAGGACTCAATCAAGAATACTATAGAAGTACTATTGAATATTTGAGGGATATTGAGTTTAGCCCACCCATAGCAGAGTATCCCACCACCCTTAAAAACATTCTTCATTGGGAAAAGTTTTCTAGAAGGTTTTACCATGCAGCACTTATGATTAGTATTTGTAAGGAGGCTGGTTATGATTCAGAAAAGTTTAAGGAGTTCTCGGTTAATTCTCTTAGTATGCTTCGGTCTATGGAACACTGGAGACCTCAAGGAAATAACTTTGATAAGAATAACTGGTCAAATGGATACTTGCCTGGTGCTTGGGCGCTACTGGGTGGAGATATAGAAACATTCCATGCAAAAGGTACTGAATATATAACGCAGTTGCCAAATGCTTCTCATTGGATTAAAAGATCAACAAATCATGGAATAGTTATTCTTTCAACATATCTAGTTGGCGCTAAATTTTTAAATCAGGAACTTATTGGGTTAGATCTATTAAGAGAGATAATAAAAGGATCTTTATCAGACGGTTGCTATCCTGAGGGATTAAGCTACTTGTCTTTTATATTAAGTGAGTTAATTCCTTTGTTAAGGATCACTTGGCCAAATAATATTGATTGGTACTCCCATATTCAAAATTTCTTACCAGGTTTGGAGGGAGCGAAAACTCATATAAGGTTAGCCTCGGGTTTGACAGGTATTCCTAGAGCTACTTTCGGTGATGGTGAGCCGGGAAAGCTTTACAAAAATGGTGTTTTATTTGCTGATAGTCTATCTAAAAATGGCTCTCTAGATAATGTGCTTAATCAAGAACTCAGAATGGATGAACGATTATCACCTCTCGTTACTAATTTGCCTCACTTATCTCATTCAACTGAGTCCGAGAAAGTATTTAAGATGCATTTTGCAACAGCAAGAACCAACGACTGGATGCTATGGATTAATGGCTCTAGAGTTCATTTAACACATAATGCACAGCATGACACTGGTTCTTTCTTTTTTGAGCGTAAGGATTTATTCGTAGGGGAAAGTCCTGGTAGGGAGGCTTGGAAGCATAATGTACCTTTGCTGTCAGATGCCCCTGGATTTCCAAATTGTATTGGGCCAACACCCTTCAGAAAAAGAACCAAGCATGGAATCGTTAAAAAAACTGGAGAGCTTAGTTGGCGTGTTACGTCTTATCCTGATTTTTCAGGTTGTCCTTCTTCAATTGATATACATATAAGAGACTTCTATATCGTAGAGGGTAATTTACTTGTTATTGATAAAGTAAAGGTCACCGGTCCTGGGGAGCCTGTTGTTCAATTTTGGACGCACAATCTAAGTTCAGTTTGGGGCCATCAAAAATACGAAAATCGTACCTTATGCAAAATGAGAAAAGGTAGAAGAGGTTGGATCTCAGCCTCTATTATAGGTACTAAAGAACCAATTGGATTCTACAAAGGGTTTGTCTTTCAAGGGAAAACTTTCGCTATTCCATAGCATATATTCTGTTCAGTTTCTTGGTGTTTGGTCTGTTCCTGTAGCTTAATTTTAACTTCTACCTAGAGATTTACACTAAGAATTTTGTCTTTGGTTTTCTTTTTTATTTCTTGCAATATTCAGCTCAATAACTTCTGCAGATAATTTTTGCTCGAATCTAAGAATAACTTTTATATAGAAAAGCAATGATGCTATAAACGATAGGTATAATCCAATTGAGCCGAATTTGAAGTAATACAATGAGGTTCCTAGAGAAAGCCCTAATAAAGTTGCTCCATAAATTAAGAGCACAGTCTGCCTCACGCTCAGCTCATGGTTTAGTAATATATGATGAATGTGGTCTCGTCCAGCCAAGAACGGTGAGCGACCTGACTTGATTCTTTTAAAAAGTACTGTAGTGATATCCCACAAAGGCAATGCAAACAGCCATAACAAATATGCTGGCTCAAGGGTGTTAGTTGTCTTTTGAGGTAATGTTAGGTAGACAGCAATATATGAAAGACTAAAACCTAGTAATATCGTTCCTGAATCGCCCATATATACACTGGCTCTTTTTCTCCAGCGGAATCGATAGTTGTATAGCCAAAAGCCAAGGGTCGCTCCTAAGAGTGAGCTTGAAATAAGCACAATTTCACTGCCACTTTCTACTGAGAAGCCTAATATAAAAAATAAGGTTAGCATAACCACGCCTGATGCAAGGCCGTCTAGACCGTCAAGCATGTTAATTGCATTTATTACACCCAGGACCGCCAATACTGTGATAGGAAATTGTAATATTCCTAGCTTTAGGTCTACTCCCGCAAGACTTCCCATGGATGAAAGCCAAACTCCATCGATTGACAATGCGGTTGAAACAATGATTGCTTGTAATACAAACCTGAGCTTTGCCTGCAAATCATAACGGTCATCTAAAAGCCCAACAACAAATAGCGCTGAGGCCCCTAGAATTAAGCCCTTGAATTCTGAAAAAAGGGTACTGGTAAATAAAGTGGTTGTTACTGCTAGGAATATTGCAATACCGCCAACTAAAGGTGTTGGTGTACATTGTCTTTTGCGCCCACCGGGATGATCAACCAACCCAACTTTTGGGGCAATTCTTCGTAATATAGGCAGGCCAGCTAAAACTAATATCAGCGCGATCATTCCTTCGGCTTGAAAAAGTACGTGGTCTGTAATGTCTTCAAGTAAGTTTTCCATGTTATTTTTGCTAATAACTGAGTTGCCAGATTATAACACGGCCGTATAAAACCTAAAGAGTTAGAACACTTTGTTTGAAAATAAAGTTAATTAAAGGGGTGTCTTTAGTCATTAATATGAGAAACAATACTCAGTCGTTTAGGCTGCTGAATAAAATAAGCCTCATTAATCTACTCTCTAAAGGAGTCGTATATGCTTCGTGCAATTATGATTGGAGTTCTGAGATAAAGTATGACGAAAAAACTTAACTCTGTTGCTATGATGGTTTGGAATGAATTTATTAATGATGCAAGAGTATTAAAGGAAGCTAATACTCTACAAAGTAACGGCTATAGAGTTACTGTTAATGCTTTGAAATTAAAGAATGAAACCCCTGAATCCGAGGAGGTATGCTCAGCCATTAAAGTCAAACGCATTAGCGGAAAAAAACCAAGAGCTGGGAATCATCGCAAAAGTCAGCTTAGCGCTCTTATAAAAGCCAGCTCACAGATGTTTTCAATGATAAAAATGATGGTTAGTGTTGCTAGGTCTAAACCTGACATTATTCATGCCCACGATATAGAGGTTCTACCTGCAGCCTGGTTTGCGAGTAAGCTATCAGGTGCTTTACTGGTATATGATGCCCACGAAATAAGCACTTCTAGGGAAGGCTTCCAGTCACTGAGAAAGTGGATTGGTTGGATTGAAAAAAAGTTAATGCCCAAAGCTAACGCGACTATAACTACTACAGAAATGAGAGCTAAGTTCTTTTCAAGAGCCTATTGTATCCCTCGTCCTACTGTCTTACAGAACCGTCCTTTATATTACGAACTTAGAACCTCAACTAGGATCCGTGATGAACTAAACCTGACGCAGGCTTGGCCTATTGTGTTATATCAAGGAGGGCTACAGGCTGGGAGAGGGCTTGAGATGTTTGTTCGGGCTGCACAAGCTATAGACAACGCTTACTTTGTATTAATTGGTAGTGGCCGTCTAGAAGATAATTTAAAAGAATTAGTCAGAGAGTTAGATATTTCAGATAAAGTTAAATTCATACCTATGGTTCCTTTGAGTGAGTTACCCGACTATACAGTATCTGCTGACATCGGAATTCAGCCACTTCAAAACACCTGTCTTAATCACTATTCGACTGATTCAAATAAACTTTTTGAATATGTTTTAGCTGGTTTACCTGTAATTGCGACAAACTTCCCTGAGATTTCAAAAATTATTAATCAATATAAGGTCGGTTTATTGACCGATGAAAGCTTGGAAGGTTTGATATCCGTAATTAAGAAGCTGGTAAGTGAGCCACAGTTAAGGGAAAAATATAAAGAGAACGCCCTTAAGGCCAGAAGAGAGCTTTGCTGGGAAAGTCAAGAGACGTATCTTCTTGATTTATATGGAAAGTTATAACCTATTGTCAAAAGTTATTAGGTTATAAGCTATAAATAAGCTCCAATACCAATATCTAATTATTTTATACATCGAAGATTATATGACTCAACAACCAGAAACAGTATTAGTAGGAAGTTTGCCAATTTCTACATTTGAAGATTTGGATGAAGCAATTGGTGTAATATCCAAAGATAATCTTGTTTTGCCGGGTTTTGCTGTTGCCGTCAATGCAGAAAAAGTTATATCGGCATTAAAGGATGAAAATCTGAAAGCTTGTTTGCTGTCAGCTACCTTGCTTTATGCTGATGGTATATCTGTCGTTAAAACGATTAAGCGTAAAGACGTAGAAAACTCGCGTATCCCAGGTTGTGAACTTTGGGTTGAGTTGATGAGGAAAGTAGCAGATTCTGGACAGTCTGTGTATCTGCTCGGTGCATCTGAAGAGACCAACAAAGCTACTGCTGATAAACTCAGAGAAGAGTTTGGAGTTCATAATTTAACACGTAGAAATGGCTACTTTGAAGACGAGCAAAGTATTGTTGATGAGGTAATAAGCCTTAAACCGGATATAGTTACTGTTGCGTTAGGCTCGCCGAGGCAAGAGTTTCTAATAGCAAAGCTCCGCGAGGTGCATCCGAGTGCATTCTACATGGGTGTTGGAGGTAGTTATGATGTTTTTGTCGGAAAGGTAAAAAGAGCACCTAAACTGTTCAGGCAGCTGCATCTTGAGTGGTTTTACAGGTTGTTAAAGCAACCTGGTAGGTTGTTTAGACAGTTTTCATTATTACATTATTTTGTGTTGCATGTGGCTGGGAAACTATAAATAGAATGTATTTTCAATTACAATTGCCACACTAAAAACAAGGCAGTGTTTAAAATTTAATCGGGTCAATTCTTGCAATGAATAATCAATCACTTACACATCTTAAACAGCTCGAATATGAGTCAATTCAAATCATGAGAGAAGTTGTTGCTGAGTTTGATAAACCAGTAATGCTGTATTCTGTGGGAAAAGACTCATCAGTTCTCCTTCATTTGGCGCGAAAAGCTTTTGCGCCGGGCAAAATTCCATTCCCATTATTACATGTTGATACTACCTGGAAATTCCGAGAGATGATTGAGTTTCGCGACCGAATGGCTAAGGAGTATGACTTTGAGCTACTGGTTCATCAAAACCCAGAAGGCTTGGCTATGAATGTTGGGCCATTTACTCACGGCAGTGCTACTCATACGGATATCATGAAAACTCAGGCCTTGAAACAGGCGCTGGATCACTATCAGTTTGATGCTGCATTTGGCGGTGCCCGTCGTGACGAAGAAAAGTCGCGTGCTAAAGAACGTGTTTATTCATTCCGTGATAAGAAGCATCGCTGGGATCCCAAGAATCAAAGACCTGAACTATGGAATATCTATAACGGAAAAGTTCACAAAGGTGAAAGTATTCGAGTCTTCCCATTGTCCAACTGGACTGAGCTGGATATTTGGCAATATATTTATTTAGAGAATATCCAAATTCCTGACTTGTATTTCTCTAAGGAGCGCCCTGTTGTTGAGCGCGATGGTACTTTGATTATGGTCGATGATGACCGTATGCCATTGGAGGAGGGCGAAAAGCCAATGATGAAGAAGGTACGCTTCCGTACGTTAGGCTGTTACCCATTAACGGGTGCGGTTGAGTCTGAAGCTGACACTCTTCCCGCCATTATTCAGGAAATGTTATTAACTAAGACTTCAGAGCGGCAGGGTCGTGTTATTGATCGAGACAGTTCTGGGTCAATGGAAAAGAAAAAAATTGAGGGGTACTTCTAATGTCTCATGCATCACCTTTGATTCAAGAAGATATCCTTAGTTACCTTGAACAGCATGAAAACAAAGAGTTGTTACGATTTATCACCTGCGGAAGCGTTGATGATGGTAAGAGCACTTTAATTGGTCGCTTACTTCATGACAGCAAAATGATCTTTGAAGATCAGTTAGCGGCAATCACTGAAGACAGTAAAAAGTCAGGCACCACGGGGGATAAAGTTGACTTGGCATTATTAGTCGATGGCTTGCAATCTGAAAGAGAGCAAGGCATTACGATCGATGTTGCCTATCGTTATTTCTCAACTGATAAACGTAAATTTATTATTGCCGATACTCCCGGACATGAACAGTATACCCGTAATATGGCAACTGGAGCCTCGACTTCAGATTTAGCTATTATTCTTATCGATGCCCGTTATGGAGTTCAAACGCAAACCAGACGCCACAGCTTTATCTGTTCATTATTAGGAATTAAGCATGTAATCGTAGCGGTCAATAAAATGGACTTAGTGGATTACTCTCAGGAAGTTTACAAATCAATTCAAGCTGATTATTTAAAGTTAGCCGGCACACTGGATATTCCTGACATTCGTTTCGTACCGATTTCAGCGCTGGATGGCGATAATGTAGTAAACCCAAGTGAGAACATGAAGTGGTTCCGAGGTTCTCCTCTTATGCACTATCTAGAGATCACTGAAATCGCGCATGATATTAATTTGGAAGATTTCAGGTTCCCAGTTCAGTATGTCAATCGTCCAAACCTTGATTTCAGGGGTTATGCTGGAACTATTGCTTCAGGCTCCATTAAAGTCGGAGATACTATCCGTGCTTTGCCTTCCGGAAAACTATCAACAGTTAAATCAATTGTTACTTTCGAAGGTGAGCTAGAAGAGGCTACAGCGCCTATGGCTGTGACTATTACGTTGAACGATGAAATAGATATCAGCCGTGGCGATATGATTGTAAAGAAAGACAATCTACCACATGTTTCTTCTAGGATGAGAGCTAAGGTCGTTTGGATGCACGAACAGCCAATGACTGAGCACAAAGAGTACTATATTAAGTTTAACAGTAAGCTAACGACAGGTGAGTTCGACAAGATTCATCATCGAATTGATGTTAATACCATGGTCGAGCATCCAGCAGGCCAATTGGAGCTTAATGAAATTGGGCTGGTGGATTTAGAAGTGGGCGAGAAGGTAATGTTTGATGATTATCGTTCGAACCACAAAACTGGTGCTTTTATCATTATTGATCGATTAAGCAACGTAACTGTAGGCGCTGGTATGATTGAAGAGCCTCTTTCTGACTCTGAGAAAGACAGTGAACCCAGAGAGATTAGTGCTTATGAGTTGGAGTTAAATCAATTTGTAAGAAAGCATTTCCCACACTGGGGTGCTAAAGATATATCAAAATCGAACTAAAAAGTGTTGGGAACGCTATGCTCCTAGAGCAAATTTACGTTTTTAGCATAATTATAGCCATGCTAGTTGGGCTAGTCTTGAACTTGGCCCGGCCTGCATGGCTTTTTTCGTTAGCGGCATTAGCTCTTTATTTTCCTGGTTTCGTTTCTGCTGAACGATTTTTTAGTCATGCGGTGAATCCTGCAGTCCTGACATTAATATTACTTCTGGTTTGCTCGATAGCATTGGAGCGAACTCGTGCTCTTGCATGGATCAGTCGGCATCTGTTTAATAAAAGTCAGTTTATAACGCTAGCAAAAATGGGTGGGTTAGTAGCTGCAAGCTCTGCATTTTTAAATAACACAGCCATTGTTGCCTCGTTGATGGGCGCAGTACGGAATAACTCGAGTCAATCAGCTAAACGACTTTTGATACCTCTATCTTATTTCGCCATTTTAGGTGGCACACTGACGCTTATCGGAACATCTACAAACCTGGTAGTTAACAGCTTCCTAGTTGATTATGGAAAGCCTGGCTTTAATTTCTTCGACTTTTTACCTGTTGGGTTGATGATTTTATTAGTTAGTGGGGTTGCGGTCATTATCGTAAGCTACTGGCTACCTGAGGATAAAATTACTGGAACCGTTTCTCGAGAATATTTCCTTGAAGCAAGGATCGAAACTGATAGTGTTCTAATTGGTAAGTCGGTTTACCAAGCTGGCTTGACCACGATTACTGGTTTGGATTTGGTCGAAGTTGTTCGTGGTGAACAGGTTATTGCTCCGGTTGAGCATGACTTTGAATTACAGCAGGGTGATCTACTGATTTACTGCGGTGATGTAAAGTTGGCAAAGCAGCTTGCTAGTGTAAAAGGACTAAGCGTTTTTGCGGAAGATTCAGGTTTACTGGATAAACATCTCAAAGAAGTTATTGTCAGTCCAATGTCTACTTTGATTGGTCGCACTTTAAAACAAAGTAGCTTCCGAGCGCATTTCGACGCAGCGGTTGTTGCGATTGGACGAAATGGTGGCCGATTATCTGGCGCGCTAGGAGAAGTGGAAATCCGAGCTGGAGATAAACTCGTTATCGCAACTGGTCTTGATTTTTATAAGCGGCCTAACGTTGAGCGTAACTTTATATTTCTAGACAAAGTTCAACTGCACCCACCCTTAAAAATATCTCAGGAAGTTATTACTTTTGCTGGTTTTTTCATGGCCATAACTTTGGCGGCAATAGGGCTGGTCAATTTGCTGACGGCAATGATGGCTTATCTGATACTTATTCTTGCTACAAAAGTCATTAGTGCCACAGAAGTAAGACGACGATTACCATTAGAAATTTGGCTGGTAATTGCGTCGGCTTTAGCAATTGCTGATGTATTTAACCAGGTTGGTGTAGCGACCTTAATTGCAAAAGCAGTAACAGGGTTGTTTGATATCCAGGGTAGTAACGACTTAACCGGAATTTACCTATCGTTTATCAGTATTTACCTAATAACTTGGATCATAACCGAAATGGTAACCAACAATGCCGCGGCTGCCCTGATGTTTCCTGTAGCCTTTGGTTTGGCAGAGTCTATCGGTGTAAACTACATGCCATTTGTTATGGCAGTTGCATACGGTGCTTCTGCAAGTTTCATTAGCCCATATGGTTATCAAACTAATCTGATGGTAATGAATGTAGGCAGCTACAGCTTTAAAGACTTTGCAAAAGTCGGTTGGTTAGTCTCGCTAAGCTTTACCATTGTGGCTTTAGTCATGATACCGATAGTGTTTCCATTTTCGTGAATTTAGGAGAGAGTTTTCATGACAGAAAATATCGTTTGGCATCATCATAATGTGACTCATGAAGACCGTTGCAAGCAGAAGAATCAGAAGCCTTGCGTACTTTGGTTTACGGGTCTATCTGGTTCGGGTAAGTCAACAGTGGCCAATGCTGTTGAATCACTATTACTTGAAAATGGTAACCACTCTTATCTTTTAGACGGTGATAACGTTCGCCATGGACTTAATAAAGACTTGTCTTTCAGCGAAGAGGATCGCGTTGAGAACATTCGACGTATTGGGGAAGTGACTAAGCTTTTCACCGATGCTGGTCTTATAGTGTTATCAGCTTTTATTTCGCCCTTTAAACAAGACCGCCAACAAGTCCGTGATTTACATGGAAGTGGTGATTTTATTGAGGTATTTGTTGATACTCCTTTAGAAGTATGTGAGCAAAGAGATCCCAAGGGACTGTATAAAAAAGCACGAGCAGGGGACATCAAGAACTTTACTGGGTTGGACTCTCCTTATGAAGCTCCCGAAGCCCCGGAGATTCATCTCAAAACTGATGAATATTCAATAGACGAGCTGGCACAGCAGGTTCTACAGCATTTAGGAGCTAACGGCTTTATATCCTAAAATAATTGCTTGAACCGCAAAAAGAATATGGTAGAATTCCCGCTCTCAAAATAGTCGCGTAGCTCAGTTGGTTAGAGCACCACCTTGACATGGTGGGGGTCGGTGGTTCGAGTCCACTCGCGACTACCAAATTTAAAAAAGCCGTGCTCGTCACGGTTTTTTTGTACTTGAAAGAAATGGACGAGAACCACCGAAGGTGGTTTGATAAAGTCGTCGGGAGCGACTTTGAACAGACTTTAGTCTGGCCCGAAGGGCGAGAGCAGGACAGCCCAAGTAGTCCACTAGCGATAGTAATTCTTTGCAACCATTTCGGTTATAAAGTGTTTTAAGGTGTCTTTGACTTCTGGAGTTAACTTTAAATTTAAAGTCACTGGATCCCGTGGTTAAACCACGGGATGACGAGTTCCCAGGAAGTTTGATTTAAGTCATTCTAGCCTACATGACTACCAATCTATAAAAGCCTTGCTTGTCACGGTTTTTTTATATTTGAAAGAAATGGAGACTAAAAGAGCAGATTCTGAATTAAATTCAGAATGACATACCTAGAGAGGGTGCGTTACCTGTAAATTAATCGCTGGTTTTGTCTTTAAACTCACACAAGTCTTCAATGATGCAGCTACCGCAGCGGGGCTTTCTAGCTAGGCAGGTATAACGGCCATGAAGGATTAACCAGTGATGGGCGTCGAGTAGGAATTCTTTGGGAACGAACTTCAGGAGCTTTTCTTCAACCTGTCTAACGTTTTTGCCTGGGGCAATTTTGGTTCGGTTTGATACGCGGAATATGTGGGTATCGACTGCCATGGCGGGTTGTCTGAAAGCTGTATTTAGCACAACGTTTGCTGTCTTACGTCCGACGCCAGCCAAGGCTTCAAGGTCTTTACGGTTATCAGGAACTACCGAATCGTGCTTTTCAATCAAATCTTTGCAGCATGAAATCACATTTTTGGCTTTGCTATTAAACAGCCCGATTGTTTTGATGTACTCTTTAAGGCCTTCTTCACCAAGGGCATAAATAGCTTCCGGGGTATTGGCTACCGGAAATAGCTTGCGAGTTGCTTTGTTTACGCCGACGTCTGTTGCCTGTGCAGAAAGGATGACTGCTATTAACAGCTCAAAGGTTGAGTTATACTCGAGTTCGGTTGTTGGGTTTGGGTTATTGTCACGCAGTCGCTCAAAAATCTCCTGGCGCTTAGCTTTATTCATGTCCCAAGGCCTCTTCATTTTTGATTGGTGACGTCTTGGTAGCTTTTGCCCGTTCTGCACGTTTGTTATCAATACCATTTTTGATGGCAATTAAAATTCCAAGACCAACGAAGGCTCCCGGCGGCAGTATGGCAAACAGGAATGTAGAGTCGGTTAGATAGAATGAAATAGTCAAGTCACTGGCCCAGTCACCAAATAGCTGCTCTGCGCCCGAGAACAGGGTACCTTGGCCAATCATTTCACGAAGGGCGCCCAGTGTGCAAAGAACCGCGGTAAAGCCTAATCCTTGCATAACCCCGTCTAGTAACGATGGGAAAAATTTGTTTTTAGAAGCGAAGGCTTCAGCACGACCAATGATGGCACAGTTGGTTACTATCAGAGGAATAAAAATGCCCAGTGTCAGGTATAGCTCATAGGTAAAGGCATTCATGATTAAACCAACATTGGTCACAAAGCTGGCAATCATCATCACGAAAATAGGAATGCGAATTTCTTTAGGAATATAATTGCGAACCAGCGATACGGAAGCATTTGAGCCAGCCAGTACCCAGGTTGTGGCTAAACCAAGGGCTAGACCATTAATGAAGGTGTTGCTGACTGCCAATAGAGGACAAAGGCCCAGCAGTTGAACTAGAGCCGGATTGTTATCCCATAGCCCATTTTTGATGATCGTTTTGTGTTCGGAATTAATCATTAGCTCCTCCACAGTTTTGTGGTCCTTCAAAAAGCTGCTGCTTGTTATCTTCAAAGAACTCTAATGTCGTTGCGACCTGCTGTATAACCGCTCTAGGAGTTATCGTTGCACCGGTAAAGGCATCAAACTGTCCACCATCTTTGCTTACAGCCCAGCCTTCAATCTCTGGATTACTCAACGATTTCCCTTCGAAACCCAAAATCCAGTCGCTTTTCTTGGAGTCGACCTTGTCACCAAGTCCTGGCGTTTCCTTGTGATCCGTTACCCGCACTCCAGCAATGGTGCCATCTTGATAAATACCAACCACCATGGCGATTTTTCCACTGTAACCGTTAGGAGCTATTGATTCCATGACCACAGCAATAGGCTCGCCATCTTTGCGCATACGATAAGCTTTCAGGGGGTTCTTGGAGCCCAGTGTTGTTGCGTCCTGTATTAAAGTACAGTCATGATAAACATCATTATCGTATTCGTTTTCTGATACAAGCTGATTTAAAGTTCGGGCTAAAGCGGCTTCCATTTCACCTGCTATGGTGTCACGGGTAATGTAAAAGGTTACCGCGATAAGACCCACGCAAACTGCCGCAAAGATCGCCAGGATTAACCCGTTCTTGCTGATCATTTTAGTGAGCATCGGTATCCCCCTGCTGACGTTTTACTTTGTGGCCATAGACTTTTGGCTTGGTGTAGTAGTCGAGCATTGGCACTGTCATATTCATAAGCAGAACAGCAAAAGCAATGGCATCAGGGTAGCCGCCGAAGGTCCTGATGATAACGGTAATCACGCCAATTCCCAGGCCAAATATCCAACGACCTTTCGGAGTGGTCGAAGCCGTGACAGGGTCTGTGGCAATAAAGAAAGCGCCAAGCATTGTTGCGCCAGCAAACAGGTGGAAGCTGGGCGAAAGAAAGTGGTCGCTGTTCCCGGCAAATAAAACGAATGACATGGTGACCATGCCCAGCAGAACGCCAGCTGGGATCTGCCAACCGATAACTTTACGGAACATCAAGAATAGGCCGCCAGCGAGAAATCCAATGTTGACCCATTGCCAGCCGGAACCTGATAGACCGCTGATAACGGCGTGTGTTTCAATTTCGGCCAGTCGATAACCTTGAGCTAATTCCGTTTTTACATGATCAAGAGGCGTCGCCATGGTAAATCCATCAACGCCCAATCGAGCTGCAGTAATTGGTTCGCCGCCCATGCTGGTACCGGTGAAAATGTAGGATAGCGCATCAATAAAACCGACCGGATTCTGCGCAAGTTCAGCAGGTGGTAGCCAGGATGTCATTTCAAGGGGAAACGAGATTAGTAGTAGAACATAACCAACCATTGCCGGGTTAAAGAGATTATTACCTAACCCACCATAAACATGTTTTGCAAATACGGTGGCAAAAGCAACACCCACTACCGTCATCCACCAAGGAAGAAGTGGAGGTAAGGCGAGAGCTAACAGCCAGGCTGTTACAAAGGCGCTACCATCAAATAATATGGGTAATACTGGGCGTTGACGAACTTTGAGAATTAAAGCTTCTGTCCCAAGAGCTGTGGTACAGGCCAATATCAGGTTGATGATTACGCCAAATCCAAAGAAGTAAACCAATGCAAATAAGCCCGGGAGCGTAGCAAAGACTACCCACAGCATCAGTTCAGTGACTGATGTTGGTTTCTTAGCAAATGGCGAAGAAATCAGGCTCATGCGTCAGTATCCTTTTGGTCATTGGCTTTGTTATCTGTTTCCGAATCATCCTGTTGTGCTTTCTTGGCTTTTACGCGAGCTAATGCTGCGGCAACCGCTGCTTTTTTAGCATCATCTTCGCCAGCCGCTTCGGCAGCTTTGCGTCTGGCTTCGGCTGCCTTGCGGTGCTTTTCTGCTTTTTCTCTTTTGACTCGCTCCAGTCGCTCCTGTCGTGCTTCATGACGCAGGCGAGCTTTATCAGCTTTGGTCTTTTCAACTTTCTGATTGCGAATGGTCGATTTGGCATAGCGATAGTATTGCACTAATGGGATATCGCTAGGACAGACATAAGCACAGGCGCCACATTCTATGCAGTCAAACAGATCATATTCTTCCGCTTTTTCAAATTCATCAGCTTTAGCATGCCAGTACAGTTGTTGCGGAAGCAGTGAAGCTGGGCAGGCATCCATACATGCTCCACAGCGAATACAGGGCAGAGCGATATGGTCATGTTTAAGTTCTTTGGGCGCTGCCATGATAATGCAGTTGGTTGCTTTGACGATACCGACTTTATGGTTCGGTAATTCAAAACCCATCATGGGGCCACCCATTACCAATACACCAGGATTCGTGGCATTGCAGAATGACATCAAGTGTTCAACCGGTGTGCCAAAAGGTACTTCATAATTACCAGGCTTTTTGCAGGCCTCGCCGGTAAGTGTTACCACTCGTGATATCAGGGGCTTGCCAAACTCGAAAGCTTCATAGATTGCAACACAGGTCGCCACATTGTGCATGACCAGGCCTAAATCAGCTGGTAAACCACCATGTGGAACTTCTTTGCCCGTCAGTAATTGGATAAGTTGCTTTTCGCCACCACTTGGATATTTGGTAGGTACCACTGCAATTTTGACAGTGTCCATTTCTAACTGTTTACGTGCATCAACCAGAGCATCGATCGCGTTGGGCTTATTGTCCTCAACACCCACAATGATTTTGATATCATCGTACAGATGACTAATGATTTGTGCGCCTTTTAAAACGTCTGTCGCCCGCTCCTGGAGCAGGCGATCATCACAGGTAATATATGGCTCACATTCTGCGGCATTGATGATGAGGGTATCAATTCCTGATTCACGCTTAAGCTTAATATGAGTAGGGAATGAGGCACCACCCAGTCCGACAATGCCACTCTCGCAAATGTGAGCGAGCATTTCTGCTCGTTCCAATTCTAGAATATTTTTTTTAGGGAAAAGTTCAATCCATTGATCCTTGCCATCGGTTTCAATGACCACACATAAGTCATCAAGGCCAGATGGATGCGCAATAGGGCGCTTTTCAATTGCTACAACAATTCCTGAGGTTGGTGCATGCTGGAAGGTACTGAAAATACCGTCGCTCTCTGCGATAACCTGTCCCTTTAATACTTTGTCCCCCACATTAACAACGGGTATTGAACGATTTCCGGCTTGTCCCTTGAGGTTGATGACTAATTGTTTAGGTATAGTCATCTCTTGAATTGGTGTCTGATTAGACTCAAGTTTATGTTCCTCGGGGTGAATCCCGCCGTGGAATTCAAAAATCGGAATTTCAGATTTGTAGCCGGAGCGTTCCATCAAGAGCTCTCCTTACTAAAAACCTGTTTAATAGGTATCTGATTTAATTTCATCTGCTCAGGTTGTTGCCATTTCCAGGTCGCAACTGTCTGTGGGATCTCTATCATATCAATACAATCCACTGGGCAAGGCTCTACGCACAAGTCACAGCCGGTACACTCGTCAATTATTACGGTGTGCATTAATTTGGGTGCGCCAAGAATGGCATCGACCGGACATGCTTGAATACATTTGGTGCAACCAATACATTCATCTTCACGAATGTAGGCAACGCGAGGAGGTTTTTCCTCGCCACGTTCTTCATCAAGTGGAATAACTTCTCGTCCGAGCAAATCAGCAAGAGCTTTAACACCAGCTTCTCCGCCTGGTGGACATTTATTTATTTCATCGCCATTGGCTATTGCTTCTGCGTAGGGTTTACAGCCAGGATAGCCACACTGCCCACACTGAGTCTGCGGCAAGATATCGTTGATCTGATCAACGATAGGGTCGCCTTCTACTTTAAATTTTACCGAGGCAAAGCCGAGAATGGCTCCAAAGATAAGGCCAAGCACAGCAAGAATAATAACTGCTACCAGTAAATCCATGGGTTACCTTATAGTTTTACGAGGCCAGAAAAGCCCATGAATGCAAGCGACATAAGTCCAGCAGTGATCATCGCAATAGACGCGCCCTTGAATGGTAGTGGCACATCAGCAGCAGCAAGACGCTCACGCATGGCGGCAAACAAAATAAGTACTAGTGAAAAGCCTACTGCTGCACCAAATCCATAGATTACTGACTGTACGAAATTATGAGCCTCATTAACGTTAAGCAGGGCAACACCTAACACGGCACAGTTGGTTGTTATTAAAGGCAGGAAGATACCCAGTAATCGGTAAAGAATAGGACTGGTTTTGTGAATAATCATTTCAGTCAATTGCACCATAACCGCAATGACCAAAATAAAGGAAAGTGTTTGTAAATATTCCATGCCAAGAGGAGCAAGAATAAAGGTGTTGACGATGTAACTTAGCGCGGAAGCCAGTGTCAGAACAAAGGTGGTTGCCACTGACATACCAATGGCCGTTTCCAGTTTTCCGGAGACACCCATAAATGGGCAAAGCCCAAGGAACTTCACCAGAACAAAATTATTGACCAAAACGGTACCGATAAAGAGCAGCAAATACTCGCCCATCAGCTGATAACACCTTGTTTTTGCGCAATTTTCGCGACGGAGTGAATCGAAACAGGCAATTAGCAAAACTTGCCCTCGAATGACTGCATATTATGAGGGATCGCTGGTTTCTAAACAACCATAGAAAGTTTAAGGGAAATGATGTGGATCAAGGGTATATAGTATGCTTTCGGGTATCCCTGGTGCAGGACATGGCTTGCACCAGCCATGTGTTGGTTCTGTTCTTCCCACATGATCAAGGTCATGCTGTATTAGCCAGACAATTCTTATAATGAATCAATTTCACGAGCTAATACAATTTATGAGTCAACTAACAAATCTCAGTCATCTTTCCTTTGCTGATAAAATAACAGCAACATTGCAACCTAAATTAGCAGCATTATTGGCTCCACAAAAACTGGGTTCTTGTATCAGTTTTGTACCACAAGTGATTAACCGAAAGCTTATAGAGGCAGTTCTGAATCGTGTGCTACAGGAGCAGATTGGAGATGGTGATTTCGACTATCTGACGGGTAAATGGTTATTGGTTGAAATCAGGGATGCTCAATTGTTTACAACGATCGGATTCAGAAATCATCAGTTCGTGTGCCGTCAGGTCGCTCAGGAGTCATCGGATGCTGATGCCCGTTTATCCGTGTTTGCTGCCGATGCGATTGATTTAGTCCAGCAGAATATTGATCCGGATACCTTATTTTTCCAACGTAAGCTGACCATTGGTGGTGATACCGAGTTGGCACACCATGTTAAAAATACTTTGGACACTTTGGAACCAGATACCATTCCAAAATTGATCAAGACAATATTGCAGAAATATCAGGCAATCATCTCAAGACCGGCCATCTGAAACCAGTAGCCATTGCAGTATTCACGTGTGTCATCAGTAAAATCTACTTGAGGCTGGTTGCATGCAATGGCATGGGTTAAAGACTGAATAACCTGCAGGGTAGTGTCAGGCGCTACCGGTACAATCCGTGCATAGTCAATTCCGGCTGCGTGAAGCTTTTGCCAATGATTGAGTAGATTACTGACTTTGCCAGACTGGGTTTGAATCCCATTGATCTGTGCAAAACTGTCGCCTTCACGAGTTCTGACAGGAATGCCTTCGACATCATCTTTGCATTTAAACTGGCAGCGATCTTTCGGCAGATCGTGATGGCGTGCTGTGAAGCAACGCGCCGAATAAGCCAGTGGCATTCGTCCATAGACCTGATACTCCAGTTCGACACCGAGTGCTTTGGCCTGAGGTATTACCGGCTTCAGATCTTCCTGACCAAGCTCAACAGGAATGTTCCATCGGGTCATGCCTAATCTATTGAACAGGCCTAAGGACTGGTTGTTATAGATATTGATGGCATTACCAGCGACAAATGGCCTGCTAGCTTGATTGGCTACCTGTATCGCTGACATGTCATTGGCTTCAACCAGGAAGTCACCTTGCTGGACAATTTTTTTCAGGTAGTTCAATTCTGACTCTGCTTCGAGCAAGGTCATGGTTGAAAGAACCACTTGCTTATCTTTGCTGGCTAACAGGCTTCCAATCTCTATCCAGTCTTGCATTGTCATGCTTCGACGTTTAGAGCAAACGGTTTCGCCAAGATAGACGGTATCAATATCGGTATCAGCAACTTGCAGGTAAAAGTCCTGATAGGCTTGTTTGGTCCAGAAATAAGGGACGGCTGCGAGTGATGTTTTCATAATGGCTATTGCCAGCAACGTTCATAGGCGCCAATTGTTGTCTGGCGACCTTCTGAAAGTGCGGTGAGTTTCTGTTTATCCTGTTCGGTGGGTTGCGCTGAGTTTTTGAGAGCTGAGTCAATCGCCTTGCGCCAGACATTGGCCACAGTTTCAATGTAGGCTGGACTGCGCTGGCGACCTTCTATTTTTATCGCGACGACGCCAGCCTGATGAAGTTCTGGCAAAATATCCATGGTATTTAAACTGGTCGGTTCTTCCAGGGCGTACTCGATATTGCCCTCAACATCAAAACGGCCCTTGCATAATGTCGGGTAGCCTGCATTTTCGCTTTCTTCAAATTGGTCAATCAGCAGGTTGTTTAATCGACTCTTTAACACGCCATCTTTTTCTTCCCAACGTACATGAGAAGAGGGCGAGCAGACGCCTTGTGTGTTGGGCGATTCTCCGGTCAGATAGGAAGATAAGTAGCAACGGCCTTCAGCCATGATGCAAAGACTGCCAAAGCCAAATACTTCAATTTCCACCGGTGATTTTTGTGCTAACTGAGTGACCTGCTTTAAGGATAAAACGCGCGGTAAAACGGCGCGCTTTATGCCAAAATTCTGATGATAAAAATTCAGTGATTCAAGATTGGTTGCTGAGGCCTGCACGGACAAATGGATTGGAAATTCATCAGATCTAGTACGTATATAGTCCATGACGCCAGTATCTGCAACGATCAGACTATCAATACCAATCCCCATCGCCATATCGACACTTGATGCCCATGTTTTCCAACCTTGCTCTCTAGGATAGGTATTGATGGCACAGTAGACTTTACAATGGTTTCTATGCGCGTATTCGATGCCTTTGTGCAGATGCTTTTCGCTAAAGTTAAGACCAGAAAAGTGGCGAGCGTTGGTTTCATTTTTGAAGCCTATGTATACTGCATCAGCACCTTGATCAACTGCTTTGATTAATGAAGGATAATTACCTGCGGGGCATACTAATTCCATGAGACTCTTACCCTGCCTGTTTTGTATTTTTGAGCAGCTGAAGATTCAGGCTGGCATTGAATATGGCGCGGAAAATACAGATCAGATCCAACTGATGATAAAGAGTAGGGTTTCTGGAACAGATACTGTTGATTATTTGTCGCTCACGCTCCGGACAGTGCAGCGGCAAACCTAGCTCGCCTTTAATATCGGAAATTGTATCGATAACTTGAGAGCGTTGCTTTAGAAGACTCAACAGCTGTTCATCAATGGTATCTATCTGTGAGCGTAATTGATCAAGTGGCATCATGGTATTTCTCCCCGGCACTTTAAAAGCTATAGGCATAACTCATTCATGGGCACATTCTAGGTGTAGCTTTAGTTAAAGCCCTTGATATGAATCAAACAAAAGGAGATGTTTTTATTCTGATTGAATTGGTAGCTTTGAGCGTAACTCATCAAGCTCAAGTCTCATTATAGAGTGAGTAAAGGACATAGCCTTCGACTTTGTTTCAATTTGGTTTACACTGACCGCAACTTTGAATGAATTTAATTGTGATTACTATGATTCGTCTAGTTCTTCATACCTTCATTAGCCTACTTGTGACTTTGACGGTGAGCTTCTCAGCCTATGCCAGTTCAGAAAGTAGGGAAGCCCCCGCCATTATTGATTACCAAAGCATCCATCATCCGGTGGTGGCAGAAAAAGGCATGGTGGTGTCGCAGCAATATATAGCCAGTCGTGTTGGTCGCGACATTTTGCGTAAAGGTGGCAATGCTGTGGATGCTGCGGTGGCTACGTCGTTAGCTTTGGCGGTAGTTCTGCCACGTGCTGGTAATTTGGGAGGTGGCGGTTTCATGCTGGTTCACCTTGCCGAGACAGGCGAAACCGTGGCAATCGATTATCGTGAAATGGCTCCTGCTAAAGCTCACCGTAATCTGTTTCTGAATGCTGATGGCAGTGTGAATCCCATAAAAGCTCGTTTTAGCCATTTGTCGGCAGGCGTACCGGGCACCGTTGCAGGTATGGAGTTAGCTCTGAAACAATACGGAACTATGGAGTGGAAAGATGTTATTCAGCCGGCAATTGATTTGGCAGAGAATGGCTTTGAGGTGACTTGGGACCTGTCCAATAATCTGGAGCGCCGTAGTAGCCGTATGCTCAATGAAGCGACTCGCAAGGCTTTTTATAAAAAAGATGGTTCTACCTATCAAGCAGGGGAAATCTTTAAGCAACCTGATTTGGCCTGGTCGTTAAAACAATTACAGAAGCATGGCTCAAAAGCATTTTATAAAGGAGAAATTGCCAAGCGGATCGCTGCCGATATGGACAAGCATGGTGGCCTGATTACTATGGAAGATCTGGCTAATTATAAGCCGGTTGTGCGTAAGCCATTAATTGGTGACTACCGTGGCCATCAGATCGTGACCATGCCTCCATCGAGTTCGGGTGGTGTGCACTTGATTCAAATGCTGAATATTCTTGAGCATTTTCCTCTTAAAGATATGGGCTCTAACTCGGCCAATTCCATTCATGTGATGACAGAAAGCATGAAGCGAGCTTATGCTGATCGTAGCAAGCATCTTGGCGATACCGATTTTTACGATGTCCCTATCGAATGGCTGACCAGCAAAGAGTATGCAAGTAAGCTGGCTAAGACCATAAAGCTCGATAAAGTCACGCCTTCAAGTGCCATAGAGGCGGGTACAAAGCCAAAATATGAAAGTCCTGATACCACACATTTTTCGGTAGTCGATCAGTGGGGTAATGCAGTTTCTAACACCTACACTCTCAACTTTTCATATGGTTCTGGGATAGTTGCTGCTGGCACCGGAATTTTGCTAAACAACGAAATGGATGACTTCTCGGCTAAGCCTGGTACTCCCAATGCCTATGGTCTGATTGGTGGTGAAGCCAACGCAATCGAAGCTCATAAACGCCCCTTGAGCTCTATGACCCCTACGATGGTTTTCAAAGATGGCAAAGTAAAGCTTGTCACTGGCAGTCCCGGCGGCAGTAGAATCATTACCACAGTACTCCAAATGGTGGTGAATGTTATCGACCATGAGATGAATGTGGCAGAAGCAACTCACACGGCAAGGTTCCACCATCAATGGCTACCTGATCGGTTGTTTGTTGAGCCTGCGATTAATCATGACACACGTGAATTACTGAAAGCCAAAGGCTATGAGTTGTATGACTCAAGTACAATGGGCAGCACTCAGTCAATCCAGGTTGAAGACTATATTTACGGTTCTGCGGATCCGCGCCGACCAAACGCAGAAGCAGCGGGGTATTAAGCCGGACTTTTTGAGTTGTTTATCGATTTAAAAAGTGGTTTTGAATTTAAAAAGAAAAGGCGAGCTCAGCTCGCCTTTTTTTGTGACCGGTATTTAAGCTTTATCAGTTTTATCAGAAGTGTCAGAACTGTCATCACCTAAAGTTGGCTCTACCGGAGTTGCCATTTTCTTTTCAGAGGGCTTTGCAGCGGCATTTTGATGAGCTGGCTTATTGCCGCTTTGTGCCTGTTTATTTTGCCAAAACTTGAAACCAAACCATGTGCCCAGCCCTACTGCAAAAATAGCAATAAATACCCAGACAATGGTTTTTACGCCAGCGAGGAATCCTGCGGTATCACCATCGAACAGTAGGACGACAGAGTTAAGCACCAAGGGTGAATAGGTTTCAGCATAATCCACTGGATGTCCAGGCGTTAATGCTCCTGCGAAAATAATAGATGCAACTAACCATTTGATAGAAAAGTGCCATTTCCGGATGGCGTACCAGATGATGGCAACCATCAATATGACCAAAGCGATGTAGAGCGCCCAGGTTGAGCCATAACTCGCAAAGGTGGTGACCACTTCTTGAGTGTTACCTGTTTGCAATGTTTCTGTTGCTGCTACTGTCATGAGTATTTCCTGTTATTTTCTAAGCTGCTTTACTTGCTAATTATTTTACTCGCATGCCTGGTTGTGCGCCTTCATCTGGGTTAAGAATCCACAGATCTTTGCCACCTGGTCCTGCTGCCAGTACCATGCCTTCTGACAGACCAAACTTCATCTTGCGTGGCGCAAGATTTGCAACCATGACGGTTAACTTACCCTCAAGAGTTGCTGGATCGTAGGCCGCTTTAATGCCGGCAAAAACTTGTTTGGTGACACCGTTACCTAAATCTAGTTGTAGTTTTAGCAGTTTGTCTGCACCTTCAACATGTTCGGCTTTTGCAATTTTAGCGATGCGCAAATCAATTTTGTCAAAGTCACCAAACTGAATTTCTTCTTTTATTGGATCATCTAATTGAGCTTCAGGTTTTGCTTCAGCTTCTAAGTCTTCTTTTGAATCTTCAATCATAGCTTCGACCTGTTTCATATCGATGCGTTGCATCATCGGTTTGAATTTATTGATTTCATGTCCGGTTAAAACTTCTTGAGCGCTTGCCCAGTTCAGGCTATCCAGCTTTAGAAAGTCCTGTACTTTGTCAGCCAATTCAGGCAATACCGGTGCCAAATAGGTACTTAGGATTTTGAACATATTGATGCCAAGGCTACAGACCTGATGAGCTCTTTCTTTGGTGTCATCATTCTTGGCCAGTTTCCAAGGCTCTTCATTAGCAATATAAGCATTGGCCTTGTCGGCAAGAGCCATAATCTGTTTTACGGCACGACCAAAATCACGGTTTTCGTAATGTTTGGCTAATTCTTCGGAGGCCTCAGTAAATTCTTTTATCAGCTGCGGCTCAATAACGCTGTCGCTGAGTTTGCCGTCAAATTGTTTGGTGATAAATCCGGCACAGCGGCTGGCGATATTAACCAGCTTTCCGACCAGATCCGAATTAACGCGCTGGACAAAGTCCTCTAGATTGAGATCGAAGTCATCAATGCGGTTCGATAATTTCGCCGCATAGTAATAACGCAAAAACTCTGGGCGGAAATGGTTCAGGTAAGTACGGGCCTTGATGAAGGTGCCTTTTGACTTAGACATTTTTTGGCCATTGACGGTTACGAAACCATGAGCCCAGACAGCGCTTGGAGTACGGTAACCTGAACCCTCAAGCACTGACGGCCAGAATAGGGTATGGAAATAGATAATATCTTTACCAATGAAGTGATAAACCTCTGCGTCGCTGTCTTTGCCCCAGAAATCATCAAAGTTCAAATCATCACGCTTGTCGCACAGATTCTTGAAACTGGCCATGTAACCAATCGGTGCATCCAACCATACGTAGAAGTATTTGCCTTTCTCACCCGGAATTTCCCAACCGAAATAGGGCGCATCGCGAGAAATATCCCATTGGCGTAGGTCGTCCAGCCATTCGTTCATTTTGTTCTGAACTTCTGGCTGAACATGGCTTTCGGTTCCTAGCCATTCACGTAAAAATCCTTCGAAGCCTTTAAGATCGAAGAAGAAGTGCTCAGATTCTTTTAAAATTGGAGTGGCACCAGATACTGCTGACTTTGGATTCTTTAGTTCTGTTGGACTGTAAGTTGCGCCACAGGAGTCGCAGTTGTCGCCGTATTGATCTTCTGAGCCACATTTGGGGCAGGTACCTTTGACAAAACGATCTGGCAGGAACATTTCCTTTTCAGGGTCGAATAACTGATTGATGGTTTTGGAGCTGATATGACCATTCTCTTTCAGCTTCAGATAAATGCCCTGGGTCAGCTCTTTGGACTCTGGGCTATGAGTGCTATGGAAATTATCAAAACCAATTAGACAGTCTGCAAAATCCTGGGCGTGAGCCTGATGACTTTCTTTGATGAAGTCTTCGGGAGTTTTGCCTTCTTTTTGTGCACGCAACATGACAGGCGTACCGTGAGTGTCGTCAGCGCAGACGTAAATACACTGATGGCCACGAGATTTTTGGAAGCGTACCCAGATGTCAGTTTGCACATATTCCAGCAAGTGGCCAATGTGAATATCGCCATTGGCATAAGGAAGGGCGCTGGTAACAAGAATTTTGCGTTGTGAGCTCATATTAAAATAGAGTCCTGAAATTGGTTTTGTGATTTCTTACTTAGCCGTGAATACTACTTGTTTTGGGTCAAATTTTCATTAACTAATTCGCTCAAATGTCATGTTGTGGCTTGGTTTTCGGCCCTAAAAGACTTAGACTTTGAGCCACTTTTTTAAATAAGCCGGACAGATTAGCACAATGCTCACTGAACAGCAGATCCACGACGCTCTGAGCCAGTTTGAGCTCAGCCAATTGAATACTGACCTTATCAGCGCCAAAGCCATTAAGAAGATTGAGGTTGAAGGCAACACTATCAGTTTGTCACTCAAATTTGGTTTCCCGCTGGGTGATTATCAGCAACAGCTTGAACAGGAAGTTAGCGAATTCCTGAAATCTCAATTTCCTGAAGCTGAGGTTGCTATCAAGAGTTCGTGGCGCGTAGAAGCTCATGCTCATCCTGCTAAAGTACAGGCAATGCCTGATATTAAAAATATCATTGCTGTGGCTTCGGGTAAGGGTGGTGTCGGTAAATCCACCACTTCGGTGAATTTAGCGCTGGCTTTAAGTCATTTAGGGGCTAATGTCGGCATTTTAGATGCCGACATTTATGGCCCCAGCATTCCGATCATGCTCGGACTGCAGGGTAAACACCCAGAAAGTACTGATAAAAAGACGATCCTGCCTGTTGAGAATCATGGTTTGCAATCCATGTCTATTGGTTATCTGGTCAAGCCTGAGCAGGCAATGGTCTGGCGCGGACCTATGGCCAGTGGTGCGTTACAGCAGTTGATTAATGACACTCAATGGCGCGACCTGGACTATCTCATTATAGACTTACCGCCTGGCACTGGTGATATTCAGCTTACTATGGCGCAGAAGATACCTGTTACAGCGGCTGTGGTGGTTACGACCCCACAGGATATTGCGCTGGCAGATGCGCGCAAAGCGGTGACCATGTTTAATAAGGTGTCAGTACCTGTCCTTGGCGTGATTGAAAACATGGCTATGCACACCTGTTCAAACTGCGGTCATCAGGAGCATATCTTTGGAGCAGGTGGTGGCGATAAGCTGGCACAAGAAATTGGCGTTGAGCTTTTGGGTAGTTTGCCACTCGCTTTATCCATCCGAGAGCAGGCGGATAGCGGTCAACCGACCGTCGCTACAGACCCATCGAGCACGGAAAGTCACCTGTATCTTGACATAGCGCAACGCATTGCTGCTAAATTGTCGCTACAAGAGAAAGAGTTTAGAGCAGATTTTCCGACCATCACTATTGATAACAACTGATGATATTCGAATAAGCCAATGTCAAAAGAACACGGCTAAGAATTAGTACTTAAAGAGAAACGACTATGACAATTAAAGCAGACAAGTGGATCCGCAGAATGGCGGAAAATGAGGGAATGATTGAGCCGTTTGAGCCTGGTCAGGTACGTTACAATGGCGACCACCGCATCGTGTCTTACGGAACGTCAAGTTATGGCTATGACGTGCGCTGTTCTGATGAGTTCAAGATTTTCACTAATATTAACTCAGCGATTGTTGACCCCAAGGCTTTTGACGAAAACAGCTTTGTTGATGTCAAAAGCGATGTCTGTATTATTCCACCCAATTCTTTTGCGCTGGCGCGGACCATTGAATATTTCCGTATCCCTCGCAATGTGTTGACGGTGTGTCTCGGTAAATCGACTTATGCACGTTGCGGTATTATCGTTAACGTAACACCACTTGAACCAGAGTGGGAAGGGCATGTCACACTAGAGTTCTCAAACACTACGCCGTTACCGGCAAAAATTTATGCCAATGAAGGTGTCGCCCAGATGTTGTTCTATGAGTCAGACGAAGTGTGTGAAACATCCTACAAGGATCGTGGGGGTAAATATCAGGGGCAGCGTGGAGTTACACTGCCTAAAACATAGAGTTAGATTTAAATACGAAAAAGCCAAAGATTGAATGTCTTTGGCTTTTTTTGTGTGTGTGATAAGTTATCTACTGTTGTGTATAGACTTTTAAAATTGGGTAATGGTGGTTGCCAAAACTCAAGGTTAAGGTTTGTGTTTCCCGGCCTTTGAAAGTGATCTTTGTTTCAATAGGACTTAACCGATCACCATTGGCAAATAATGCCATAATTTGTTCGCTGACAAATATTCGGTTACCGCTCGAACGGTTAGTCAGTGTGACAGTAACTCGTCGATCACCCTGTTCATTGCTCATGGTTACGTAATTAACCACTTCAAAGTCGCTAATGTCAGGGTAGGTGTTTTCATCATTGGGAAATTGAAAATCAATGTCCTGAGTAATGGCTTTATCAATGCTTAGAGCATCGTTTTTGTTGTAGTTACTTGCGACTGCAGAGTAGCAAGACGCCATGGCTAGTAAGCCTATTAAAAGTTCTTTTTTTAACATTGCTTTTCCTTAAAACTATTCCTTAAAGTTTCCAGTCAGTCGCAACCAGTTTCGCTTCCTCTTCACCGTCTTTGATTCGTTGGATTTGTACCAATAGCATGTCATGGTCTATTGCAAACCAGAAATTGGTGATACGTGTTCCTTCTTTTTCAACCAGCTGTAACTTAGCCGTACGTATCTCGCCTTGCTTGAGTTTGAGGGTTTCTTCACCCATCACTTTAAAGTCATGATGGCGAATGCCCCCTCTATAGCTGATATCAATGGGCTGCAAGGGTATTTGTGCCATCAGGTTTTCTCGGACGGCTAATACTTCTGTTAGTGGGTCAAGTAAGCCTTCTTGAAGTTGCATGTCCCACTTTTTACCTTCGTACGAGCCTTGCTCACGCATGGCATCCCAGTCAAATTTTTGAATCAAGGTTCTATCCGAACGAAAGCTGGTGTCAGCCAGGCTTTGATAATGAATGGGTCGAATAATGCCGTCTACAACCTCAAAGCGGCTGGTTTCTCTGCGCTTGTCAGACAACAGATAGTAGCTTATTTTTGACTCCATAGAGGATTGCCACTGACCATTACTCAGTTGTTCTAAAGTACGCTTGGCTGTGCCGAGTTTATCACCATCATGAATGACATCGTATTGGATAGAGTAGGGTTTGATAGCTTTAAGTTCCGTCTGAGTTGATTCTGTCAGGGGGTCAGCCGTTGCTGTTGAAATAAAGGAAATGAACAGGAATAACAGCGCGCCTGATATAAGCGCACTGAAAGAATTATTAAATAGAGATGACTTGGTTATCCAGCCAGGCTTTGCCATCCTTGAATTGCACGCGCCCGTTACAGAGCCAGCTGACCACTTCGGGGTATAGCTTATGCTCTTGCTGCTGAATTTTTTGCTGTAAACTTTCTTCTGTATCATCTGCTGTAACATGTATGCTCCGTTGTGCAATGATGGGGCCTCCATCCAATTCGGCCGTCACAAAGTGTACACTGGTTCCGTGCTCTTTATCACCATTTTCCAGTACTCGTCTGTGGGTATTGAGTCCTGGGTATTTAGGTAATAAAGACGGATGGATGTTAAGCATTTTGCCCAGGTAATGCTGAACAAACTCTGAACTAAGGATACGCATAAATCCTGCCAGCACAAGTACATCGGGCTGATACTGGTCGATAGTTTGGGAAAGGGCCTGTTCAAAATCAGCGCGACTGGTAAATTTGGTGTGATCGACAGTTATTGCAGGGATGCCGGCCTTTTCAGCTCGTTCAAGGCCGAAAACGCCGGGTCTGTTACTGATTACTGCAGATATGCGGCCTTCGATAGCGCCGTTCTTGACGCTATCTATGATGGCCTGAAGATTACTTCCGTTGCCGGAAATGAGAACAACGATGTTCGACATGGCTACGAACTGGTTTAAAGAACAACTTGTTCTTCATCACCATCGCGAGCCGCGATATAACCGATGTTGTAAACGGTTTCACCTAGAGTTTGTAACAGGTCAGATGCTCTTTCCGCATTTTCCTTGCTAACCACCAAGACCATACCGATACCGCAGTTGAAGGTACGATGCATTTCATGGCGATCAACGTTACCCTCTGTCTGAAGCCATTGGAAAACTTTAGGCATTTGCCATGCACTAGTGTTGATCATGGCTTTACTGTTCTTAGGCATAACACGAGGTAAGTTTTCCTGTAGACCACCGCCAGTAATATGGGAGATGGCTTTAACTTCTACTTCCTTGAATAGGCGTAGCAAAGGCTTTACGTATATACGGGTTGGCTCAAGCAGTGTTTCGCCCAAGGTTTTGCCGTTTTCAAATTCCGCATTGACGTCTGCACCGCTGACTTCAAGGATTTTACGAATCAATGAATAACCGTTTGAGTGTGGGCCACTTGATGCAAGACCTAGCAGAACATCACCAGATTTAACCTTGCTGCCATCAATGATTTTTTTCTTATCAACGATACCAACACAGAATCCAGCCAAATCATAGTCATCGCCTTCATACATGCCAGGCATTTCTGCGGTTTCGCCACCGATAAGAGAACAACCAGATTGTTCGCAACCATTAGCAATGCCTGTGACCACATCTGCTGCAATATCTACGTCCAATTTGCCGGTAGCATAGTAATCAAGGAAGAATAGCGGTTCCGCACCCTGAACAACCAGGTCATTGACGCACATGGCAACCAGGTCGATTCCCACGGTATCGTGCTTTTTAAGATTCAAAGCAAGACGTAGTTTTGTGCCTACGCCATCGGTACCCGCAACAAGTGCCGGTTCTTCATAACCTGAGGGCAAATCGAATAATGCACCAAAGCCACCAATACTTCCCATCACTTCAGGACGGTATGTTTTCTTACAGACGTCTTTAATTCGGTCTACTAAGGCGTTACCTGCATCAATGTCCACACCTGCGTCTTTGTAGCTCAGGGATTTTTTGTCGCTCATTTGAATTCCTAGATAAAAGTTGGCTCGGGTCATTAGACCCCGTCAAAAATTGCGCTAATTTTACTAGATGCGGCTATTGATAGAAAGGAGTGGTCTTGAAAAAAGCACTAACTTAATGGCTAACAGGCAAAGAAAAAGCGGCCGAAGCCGCTTTTTGATAGTTGAACTACTTAGTTTTGTGGATCTGGGGTGATGGTCAGTTCAACGCGACGATTTTTCGCGCGGCCTGCCTCAGTTTCATTTGGAGCAACTGGGTAACGCTCACCATAACCTACTACGCGTAGGCGGTTATTGGGAATTTCGCGCTGACGTAGGTAAGAAGCTACGCTATTAGCGCGTTTTTCAGATAGCTCCTGATTGTAAGAATCACTACCCACAGAGTCAGTAAAGCCTGCAACTTCAAGGTTTGTGTCTTTAAATTTATACAAAACCTTAGATACAGAGTCTAAAACAGGGTAAAAATCACTATCAATCGCATAGCGGTCAGTCTGGAACGTAATGTCACCAGGCATGATTAGGTGAATCTGATCGCCATCACGCTGTACACCAACACCAGTACCTGCCAGCTCTTCGCGAAGCTCAGCTTCCTGGCTATCCATATAAGCACCGATACCGGCACCAATTGCACCACAGCCTAAAGCTGCATTACGGGCACTTTTAC
The DNA here is from genome assembly GCF_002838765.1 of Kangiella profundi. Classification (NCBI taxonomy): domain Bacteria; kingdom Pseudomonadati; phylum Pseudomonadota; class Gammaproteobacteria; order Kangiellales; family Kangiellaceae; genus Kangiella; species Kangiella profundi. The sequence goes on from NZ_CP025120.1 coordinate 925,015, forward strand.
TGTCGCGGGTTGCACCTATCAGGCCACAGGTAATGGCACCAATAGCTCCATATTTAACCGTATTGCTGGTTTTTTCTTCACCTGTATATGGGTCAAAGGTTGTACAGCCTGCACCAATTGCTGCTGCCACAATTGCAGCCGTTACTGTTTTCATAAAAGGGGTCGAAATTTTCATGTTAGATTCTCCTCGGGTTCCCCAAAAACATAAATTCATCATAGATCATCAGAATGAATACTAACTGAATTAACAGTGACTTATTAGCGTATCTTTGTATTTTATGTAAAACAAAGAAGGTTGTGTGAATTGTTCCTCAATATTGCCAATAAAGCGCCTTATTTTAAGGCATAAATAGCCGGTAAGTTTCGCCATAAGCCTTTGAAATCCATGCCACAACCAAATATATAGCGGTCAGGAACGGTTAATCCGGCAAAGTCAGGGGCAAATCCGGATAAAGGCTTTCTGGTGTGTTCTTTATCAACCAGTACCGCGCATTGCAGGCTTCTGGGTTTGAGAGTAAGGCATTCATTGGCAATTGCTTCCAGAGTAATGCCCTCATCAAAAATATCATCAAGCAGCATGACGTGATGATTATGGATCTCTTCGGCTTTCGGTTTGACCAGCCATTGCAATTTCTGTCCCTGAGTTTTGTCGCCATATCGAGTGGCGTGTAAGTAGCTTACGGATACAGGAATAGTTAACAGGCGTAAAAGCTGTCCAGCGAAGTAGAGGCCGCCATTCATGATGCAAAAAATATGTAATGGTGCAGAATAGTCCTGAGTATTTATCTGTTGAGCAAGTTTATTGATAGACTCGTCAACCCTTTGTTCGCTGACAATGATTTCGGCTTGCTCAAAAATATTTTCTGGGTAAGGGGTAGAGTGTTTGTCGCTGTCCGTTTGAACTTGCTTGCTTTGGATATTGTTATCTTTCGCCATGATTAAGGCTATGCCTGAGTGTGAAGTGTATGAACTGGGGATATTATAGGTAACTGCAAGTGAGCAATCCATTGCAAAAAAGTGACTTGGCCTGAACTATTAACAGACTGTAACGGCTATCTGGGCTAATTGCCTGGCGTGATTAGTAAAAACTGATAAAATGCCCCCATTGTTGGGAAATAACCCTATTGCCTGTTTTTCTATAGATATATTTATTGAATCAGGTAACGAAAAGATAATTAAAACAGGAACTTAGATTCATGAGACGTCTTTTAAAACAAAGTTCTTTCTTCGCATTGTTAATGACAAGCTTATTTATCCACCCTGCACAGGCTGAGCGAATTGCTGATCTCTACTCTGCCAGCTGGCCCGTTGAAAGCCAGTCTACAACTGTTCGTCAGAAAGCAATGACTAATGCTTTTGCGGAAGTCCTGATTCGCGTTAGCGGTAGTAAAGATGTTGTTTATAATTCAGAGATTCAGGCTGCTTTGCCAAATGCACAAAACTACATGCGCCAATATTCCTACAAGCGACTAAGTGCGGCTGAGCAGATGGTTTACGAAAAGCCTTTATTGCTGGTTGCGACATTCGACAGTCAGGCAGTGAAGAAAATTTTGCAGGACGCTTCTCAGCCTGTCTGGTCTGAAAATAGGCCATCCGGAGCTTTCTGGATTGCAATTGAAGAAAATGGAAGCCGCAGGGTAGCAACTGATGCAAATGATGCGGTGGCGATTTCCTTAAATCGTGCCGCCAGTCGTCGTGGACTTCCTGTTATATTGCCATTGATGGATCTGGAAGATAAGTCGCAAGTTACGGTTGGTGATATCTGGGGCCGTTTTACTGGGCCAATCAAAAGGGCGTCTGAGCGTTACAATGCGGATTATGTAGTTACTGGTCAGCTATCACAGAGTGGGGAACAGTGGTTTGGCCGTTGGTCTATGGAGCTGGGTGGCTCAGTTGAAAATATTTCCAGTACCGCTGCCAGTAAACAGCAGCTTGTGGCTGATCTTGTAGATCAGGTTGCTGATAAACTGGCTTCACGTTTGGCGGTGGTATTCTCGGGTGAGGTATTAGCGGTCGAAATCTATGTGGATAATATTCATGATCTTGAGGCGTATGCTGGTGTTCGTAACTACCTTGCAAACTTGGGAATGACGGAGTCAGTGAAGGTTCTACAGGTTAAGGCTGATGCGGTTCTGTTCGAAGTAAAAGTGTTAACTTCACCACAAAACTTGATTGATGCCATCAATATAGGGAATAATCTGCGTCGCATCCCAACTGACCAGGGATTAAATGGGCGATATAGTTTTAGCTGGCGAGGTTAGACAGTCGTTCAGCTATAATAAATAGAAAGGGAAATGCAATAAAAAACATGAGCTTAAGTATACTGCCAAATATCATTACTATCATGCGGATAATTCTGATTATTCCGTTTGCTTACTATGTGATGGTCGAACAGTATGCGCTTGCTTTGATTATTTTCCTTATTGCAGGCCTGTCTGACGGACTTGATGGTTTGCTGGCGAAGCGTTTTCGTTGGCAAAGTCGCTTTGGCTCTATCACTGATCCACTTGCAGATAAGTTATTATTATTGGTAGCGCTTCTACTGTTAGTGGTTAAGGGGCATATCTCGTGGACCTTGTTCTGGGTTTCAACTGCAAGAGACGTGATTATTGTTGGTGGTGCTACTAGCTACCATTACCTTGTTGGCCCCTATGAGATGCAACCCTCACTGATTTCTAAGTGGAATACCGCGTTATTGATTTTGCTTGTGCTGTTGGTGCTTTTAACTGTTGCGGGTTGGTATCCGGTTCCTGAGTTACTTTTGCAAGGTTTAGAAATAACAGTGATATTGACCTGTATCATCAGTGGCCTACATTACATCTGGCTGGGTGTCGTTAATTACAAGTCAGTGAAAAATCAAGCAAAGTCACATTCGAGCCCGCAATCGCACTCAAGCTCAGACTCGACTGAGCCACCAGAACAATAAGCGACACTAATCATTTCATGCAGCAACTACCTCTCGATATTGAGCTTCACTCTGACGCAACCTTTGCAAATTTTGTGGAGGGCGAAAATCAGCTTTTGCTGCAAAAGCTCGATAGCATATGTCAGGGGGACAATGACTTCATCTATATCTACTCCGAAAAGGGTCACGGCCGTAGTCATCTGTTGCAGGCACTCACTCACGCTTTTTCAGAACAAAACCCAGACAAACTTATCGCTTATTTGCCTTTAGATAACAGCATGTTGCATCCTCAAATGTTAGATGGGTTAGTGGCTTTTGACTGTGTCTCGCTTGATGGAGTTGATGAAGTCATAGGGGAGCTTGAATGGCAAACGGCAATTTTCAATCTTTACAATCAGCTGAAAGAACAGGGCAAAAGCCTGCTAATCACCGGGTTATTGGCTCCATCGCAGATGAAAATCGAGCTTCAGGATCTTAAATCCAGGCTATCAGCCATGTTTATCTATAATATCAAGCCGCTAAACGATGAAGAAAAAAGGATCCTATTACAAAAGAAGGCCCAAGAGAGAGGACTGGAGCTTGGGACTGATGTTGCTCAATATTTGCTGGCTCGCCAGCAACGGGATTTGCCCACATTGCTGGAAATTTTAGATAAGTTGGATCAGGCTTCTCTTCAGGCCAAGCGTAAGCTGACGATTCCTTTCATCAAAGAAGTCCTTGATTTGTAAAGGTTAGCTATTTGATTGCTCTTCAAAAAGAAACTCAAGACTAAGTTTGGCATGTCTTAAATGTGGTATAACGATTGAACCACCAACCAGCATTGCAACACCCATAGCTTCATCCAGTTCAGCCTTATTCCACCCCTGTTTTACGCACTGTTCCAAGTGATAATCAATACAGTCGTTACAGCGCAAAACCATGGATGCAACCAACCCCAGCAGTTCTTTAGTTTTTGAGTTAAGAACACCTTCACCATATGCTGTTTTATCTAAGCCAAAGAAACGCTTTATTAGCAAACTGTCAGTATCAAGTGCTTTAGCATTGCCAAGCTCTCTTTTCTGACGGAACTCTTCAAAAGGATGAGTCATAATAATCCTCAATTGTACAAAAGAATCTATTGTACTGACGGCCAGATTTAGCTCAAGTAAAACTGCTGTTAGATGCTGTTTTATATAAAGTTTCTATGGTATAAATAGAGTGCTACGGCTTGGCTGAAGAGGAAAACCCATGTCTCTGACCTCAGAGGATAATAAAGAATTATTAAATATATTAATGCAAGGGGAAAAAGTCTGGAATCAATGGCGCAAAGAGAACCCGAAAACTCACGCCAATTTTGACGGACAAGATCTTCGAGGCCTGGACCTGTCTGGTTGTGACCTTTCTGAAATGAGTTTCGTTGGAGCCAATCTTGCCTATTCGGATTTACAGGGTGTAGCCCTGATCGCGAGTAACCTTACAGATGCAAATTTATGTTACTGCAATCTTACAGGTGCCAAGCTGATTGCAGCAAACTTGAAGCAAGCCAACTTAAGTCATGCCAATTTACTACATGCCAATTTATTAACCGCTATTTGTTTTAGAACCGATTTATCCAGCGTAGATTTGCGCGATCATGATTTGCGTGGTCAAGATTTACGTGAGGCAAATTTAAGCGGTGCAGATTTACGAAATCAAAACCTGGAAGGTTTGGATATGCAGGGTGCTAAATTAATTGGCACTAAAATGGAAAACGTCAATTTACGTGATACTAATTTAAACAAATCTAATCTTTCTGATGTGGATTTGTCCAGCTGTCGAATTGAAGGTGTGAGTTTAAAAAGTGCAAATTTAAGTAACGCAAATCTATCTGGGTTGGATCTTTCGGGTTTTAATTTAAGCGGTGTTAATTTTAAAGGTGCGGATCTACGTAGTGCTAACTTGACTAAAGCCAATCTCGATAATGCTATTTTAAGCGCTGCAAAATTATGGCAGGTTCAAACTAACGGCTGGTCAATCCGTAATATTGAATGCAGTCATGCAAGCTGGGATCAGCGTGGCCGCGACTATACTCATTATGCAAAGAATCAATTTGAAAAACTGTTCGCAGACAAGATAACGTTTACGTTACGTTACCAGCGTATGCTTTCCTATCAAGATCTGGCAACTTTACCTTTTTTGATTGAGCACCTTGAAGCCAGTTATTGGGGATGTAAGCTGCGTATTCGAGATATACGGAATGAGCCAGGAGATACAAGAGCTATCATTGTGGTCGAGGATACAGGAGGTCTAAACCCGACTATGCTTGAAGCCAGTTTGCGTCAGGAGGCTGAAAAATTACAGTCAATTCAAATCAGTCTTCAGTCAGAACGTAAGTTGCAATTTGAAATTCGTGAGTCGCTACAGGCCATTAAAGATAAATACTGGCCAAAACTGCTAGAGCTGTCGGAGATTGATAGCGATGCTAAAACACGTCGCCTGGCAGTATTGTTTACCGATTTAAAAGGCTTTTCTCATTGGACTGAAGAAGATAGAACTGAAAAGTTGTCATTGTTCCGGGGCTTATTAAAACCGGTATTGAAGAAATGGCAGGCTAGTTATCCAAATATGGAAGGCGACTCGTTAAGAGCGACCTTTCAAAATGTCGAGAGTGCTCTAAGCTGTGCCGCGATGATTCAGAAAGTTCTGGCGGGTGCTGGTTTTGCCTTACGTATCGGCTTAGACATAGGTGAGGTTAAGATCACACACAACGAAATCACCGAGCAGCTTGATATTGAGGGCGATGCGATAAACTTTGCAGCGCGTCTTGAATCAATGGCTGAGCCGGGTGAAGTTCTGGTGTCAGAAAATGTTCGACATTATGCTATTCAGGCGGACTCTGCATTTACTTTTAAAGAGCAACGTTTGGCCTTAAAAAAGGCCGTTGGCGATAAGCAGGCCGGTGATAAGATTGTCTGTTACTCGGCACAACCACTGGCATTTGTGCAGCCTCCGGAGTCATAGATGACATTTACGCCCAGGTCGGTATTGTTATTAACAGCGGTTTTATTTTTTCCAGCAAGCATTTTCGCAGAAGAAGAAACTCCTTCCATTCCTTCTACAGATATCACCATTATTCCTATTGAGTCTGATGGGAAACTTACTAAAGTTGATGCTGGCAATGCTCTTAATGTGTTGCATAACGAAGGTTATGATAACCAGCCTCACTTTTCAGTAGATGGCAAGCAACTCTATTTCACTCGAATGCTCGACCAGCAAACCGATATTTTTATTTATCGATTTGATGATAAGCAGTTATCTAATATCACCAATACTCAAAATATCAGCGAGTACTCTCCCACTGTTTTCAATACCTCTAGCCTAAGCGTGATAGCAGTAAACCCCGAAGGCCAGCAACATCTACGCTTGGTTAGTTTAGTTGGTGATTCACAAAAAGTCCTTAACCCGGCAATTGAACCTGTTGGTTACCATGCCTGGCTTAATAATGAGTTGGCAGCTGTTTTTGTGCTTGGCGACGTAATGACCTTGCAGTTATTTGATATTAACTCTGATGGGGAATCAAAACCGCTAACTGAAAACATTGGCCGTTGTTTGCAGAGAATTGAAGAAAATAAAGTCAGTTTTACTCAGGTTATCGATGGTAAGCACCATTTGTTCACCTTGAATCATAAGGCTGAAGTTGAGACGACAGGCATAGTATTACCTGACGGTGTTCAGGATTATGTCTGGTGGGATTCTGAAGGAGTGCTGGTTGGTCAAAACAGTCAACTATGGTATATAAGTAGTACTCAAAAGAAACAGATTGCAGATTTACAAGAATTAAATATAAACAACATCACTAGGCTTGCATTACATAAAAGTAAACAAAAACTTGCGATAGTCCACGAGTAATATCTCTAGGAGCAGTCTTACATGAAACGAAAGGCGAAGCCGCTACCATTTTTGGTAAAGAACCTGATTGCAATTGGCATCATTCTGCTTTTGGGCTTTGCATTTTTATTCCTAGCTGGTAGATGGTTAGAGTCAACAGAACATCAATATGCCGAAGAGCGCTTTAATGATGTGTCCATGCGCTATCTGCTCAAGGTTTCCAATGATGTTGAGCGGTTTATTGATGATGTTGATCAGCTGGCAACTTTCTTTTCACTTTCCGAAAAAGTCACCCGATTTGAGTTTGAGCACTTTGCGATGAGTAACTTGGTCAAACATGGCGGCGTCCAGGCTTTCGAATATGTTCAGATTGTAAGACATGAACAACTGGATACCTTTTTGGAGACTGCACGAGAAGCATATCCTGACTTTACCCTGACTGAGAAAAAAGAAGATGGAAGTTTGATTCCACTGGTTCTGAATAGAGATACCTATTACCCGATCCTCTATGCATATCCTTATGAAGAAAATAAAGAAGTTATTGGTTACGATCCTTACAATGCTGAGCCACGACAGGAAGCCTTAGAGCGCGCTATTTCAGTAAATGATACAACCATCAGTTCTAGAATGGAGCTGCATCAGCATCCAGGTAAGTCCGCAGCCTTAGTTTTCTCTCCTGCATTCAAGTATGAAAAAGAAGGGAAGGTATTTGAAATTATTGGTTTCGCTGAGGGAGTATTTGTACTTGAGGATTTGATTAGTGAAAGCTCAGATGATTTGGCACGATTTGGTTTAACTCTGGTTATAAAGGATGTTACCGATGGCGAGCCTGTTCTTCTCCTTGAACACCACTCAAGGGGCGAGCGTCAAATTGACGAAGAGCATTATTTTGCCATTGATAAGACATTTAGTTTCGGTGGAAGACAGTGGAGTATGGAAATAATAGGCAACATCGAAGAGTTCTATTTACCATTATCCAACGCCCGATATTCTCTAATTTTAGTAGTGGTGCTACTTGGTATTCTGCTCTGCTACTTTATGTATCTGGTGTTTGTTCTTTATAGAAATAATCAGGTCCTCATGGAAAGTAAAGGTCAGCTAAGAAAGAATATTAATGAACTTGAATCTAGTCGTAATCAACTGGTTTATCAGGCTAATCATGACTTCCTGACCGATCTGGAAAACCGCTTTGCTTTGGACAAATTTTTAATCGAATTGATTGAGCACAAGACAAAGCAATCACATGTTGCCTGTCTGTTGGATATAGATAAGTTCAATCTGGTTAATGATTCATTTGGCCATGAAGCTGGTAACTTTGTATTGAAACAGTTCGCAAAAGTAATTCAGAACAACATCAGCAAAGATGACAGAGCTTACCGCCTAAGCGCCGATGAGTTCTTAGTTATTTTTGACACAATGCAATTAGAGTCTGCTTATCATGTGATCGATAAAATTATTAATATTGTCCATGATACTGTGTTTGATTGGAGTCAGATGAATATTAATGTCCATGCCAGTGCAGGTATGGCTGTCATCAGCTCTGATACTCAAGGTGCGAGTGAAGTTCTATCTGAGCTAGCATCAGCTAGAACTATTGCAAAGGAAAAAGGCGGAAACAGAATTCATGTTTTCGATAAAAATGATCCTGAGAGTGTACATTTTCATAATCAGGTACTGTGGGTTAATCGTATTAATAAAGCGTTGGATGAAGACCGCTTTGCTTTACGAGTGCAAACCATTAAGAGCTTAAATAGTACCGGTGATTTAAAAGAAGTTCTTGTCGTCATGCTGGATGAAGAGGGAGGAATGATTCCGCCTATTGAATTTATTCCAGCAGCAGAGCGCTTCAACTTAATGCACAAAGTTGATCACTGGGTTGTAGATCGTGTGCTTGAATATCTTGAAGCAAACACTCAGGCCAGCGAGTTCTTATGGTGTATTAACTTGTCAGGCGTATCACTCAACAGCGAAGAGTTTAGAAATCGTTTGGTAGAACAGGTTTCAGAGTCTCCAGAGCTGGCCAAATATATCGTATTTGAGATAACCGAAACTGCAGCCATTAATAATTATGAATTGGTAAAAACATTCATTGATAATTTGAATGATTACGGCTGCAAATTTGCTTTGGATGATTTCGGCAGTGGTATGTCTTCATATGGTTATTTAAGAAATATACCGGTTGATTTCATTAAAGTGGATGGTTCATTTATCAAGCAAATTCTTGAAAATGATTATGATCAGACCATTGTTAAAAGCATCTGTGAAATCAGCGTCCAGCTCGGCATTAAAACAATTGCTGAGTTTGTTGAAAACGAACAGGTTTTAAATAAGATTGAAGAAATGGGTTTTGACTATGGACAGGGTTATCATATAGATAAACCAAAGCTTATTTAACAATCTCTAGAGAAAAAAAGCCGCATACAGCGGCTTTTTTTTATGAGCACAGTATCAACTTATAGTGTTGGACCTGCTGGAATCAAAGCCTTGGCTTTGTCATTGTCAGCAAAGCGGTTGAAGTTCTTAATGAACATTTCTGCAAGCTTCTTGGCTTTCACTTCCCACTCTGCTGCAGATGAATATGTGTTCTGCGGATTAAGGATGTTGGTATCAACGCCTTTCAATTCTGTTGGAATGGCTAAGTTGAAGTAAGGTAAATTCTCAAATGAACACTCTTCAATAGAGCCATCCATAATCGCATCAATAATACCGCGAGTATCTTTGATAGATATACGTTTGCCAGTACCATTCCAACCAGTATTAACCAGATAGACTTCTGCGCCAGCATCTTGAATGCGCTTTTCCAGCACTTCAGCATATTGAGTCGGATGAAGTGACAGGAATGCTTCACCAAAGCATGAGGAGAAGGTTGGTGTTGGCTCAGTAATGCCACGCTCTGTACCTGCAAGTTTGGCTGTAAAGCCAGATAGGAAGTAGTACTGAGTTTGATCAGGTGTTAGCTTGGCAACCGGAGGTAGTACACCGAATGCGTCTGCAGTAAGGAAAACCACTTTCTGAGCATGGCCTGCCATAGAAACAGGCTTCACGATATTATCAATATGATAAATTGGGTAAGAAACGCGAGTATTCTCAGTTTTACTGCCGTCGTCGAAATCAATTTTACCATTTTCGTCAACAACAACATTCTCAAGAAGTGCGTCACGACGAATAGCACGGTAGATATCTGGTTCGTTTTCTTCTGTTAGATTAATGGTCTTGGCGTAACAGCCGCCTTCGAAGTTGAAGACTCCATTATCATCCCAGCCATGTTCATCATCACCGATTAACGCGCGCTTAGGGTCAGTAGAAAGGGTAGTTTTACCGGTACCAGAAAGACCAAAGAAGATGGCTACATCGCCTTTTTCACCCACGTTAGCTGAGCAGTGCATTGACGCGATACCTTTTAATGGCAATAGGTAGTTCATCATTGAGAACATACCTTTTTTCATTTCACCGCCATACCAGGTTCCACCGATCAACTGGATTTTCTCAGTTAGATTGAAAGCAACGAAGTTTTCAGAGTTTAAGCCATGCTCCTGCCACTTAGGATTGGTTGCTTTAGAACCATTCATAACCACGAAATCAGGCTCAAAACCTTCCAATTCGTCTTCTGAAGGGCGAATGAACATGTTTTTAACGAAGTGTGCCTGCCAGGCGACTTGAGTGATAAAACGAACTTTTAGACGGGTTGCTTCGTCAGCACCACAGAAAGTATCAACTACAAACAGGCGGCTGTTTGATAATTGATTGGTCACAACCTCTTTTAAGTCTGACCAAACTTCTGGAGAGATAGGTTTGTTGTCGTTTACACCATTTTTTGACCACCACACCGTATCGCGAGTAGTGTCATCCATAACGATGTATTTATCTTTTGGTGAACGGCCTGTAAAAATACCGGTATCTACCGCAACTGCACCAGTGTCAGTAACCACGCCTTTTTCATAACCTTCGGCGCCGGGCTTGGTTTCTTCTTCAAAAAGTAATTCGTAAGACGGGTTATAAACGATTTCTGAAACTGAGTGGATGCCATATTGGCTTAAATCAAGATTGCGAGACATTGGGTACTCCTCTTGGACAAAGGCTTCTCAAACCTCTGCGATGCAACTGTTAAGCTAAGCGTTCGGGATGCTTAAAAATTGCGCGCTATTATCGCAGAAAATAAAAGGGCTTGCGAGAGGTAAACGCTATCAATCGTCAAATTTTTTGCCAGTCATTGGCAATTTAAATCGATAGCTTGAATTGGGGGCTATCACAAGAATGGGAGCGCACTATTTTCACCAGCCTCTAAAGCTGCAATAGTGAGCTTGCGGGTTTGTTGCAAAGTTTATGAGTTACGCCTGAGCGATAGTTCGGCAATACCAATGAGCGCCTGCTTATATTGACTCTCAGGTAACGGTTGCAGCGCTTCTATAGCTTTGGCTACTGCTTTCTCTGCAGATTGGTAGGTGTATTCGATAGCGCCTGTTTGCTCGATGACTTGCAAAATGGCTTCCATATTATCAAGTCCACCTTGTTCAATTGCCTGTCGAATCATCAGGGCATCACTTTCAGACGCATGCTGCATGGCGTAAATCAGAGGGAGTGTAGGTTTTCCCTCGGCAAGATCATCACCGACATTCTTGCCCAGCTCCTGAGTGTCAGCCGCATAGTCTAAAGCATCGTCAATCAGCTGGAAGGCATTGCCCAGTTGAAGACCATATTCACGTAATCCATTTTCAATGTCGCTGTTCGCTCCGGCGAGAATGGCCGCCAGCTGTGTTGCCGCAGCAAACAGAATCGCTGTTTTACGCTCAATAACCTGATAATAAGAAGCTTCATCCACATCGGGATCGTTCACATTCATGAGCTGTAACACTTCTCCGGCAGCAACTTCATTAGTGGTTTGCGATAAAACTTCCATGACTCGCATTTCACCGACTTCAACCATCATTTGAAAAGAACGGCTATAGAGGTAATCACCGACGAGTACAGAAGCTTGGTTTCCGAACATGGCATTTGCAGTCTGACGACCTCGACGTAGATCCGATTCATCTACCACATCATCATGGAGTAATGTCGCGGTATGGATAAGTTCAATGACTGCCGCCAGGTTGGGATGGAATTTCCCTTGGTAATTTAAGGACTTAGCCGCAAGAAGAAGAAGCATAGGACGCAGTCTTTTGCCACCTGCAGCAACAATATATTGACCGACCTGATTTACCAGAACGACGTCTGATTGCAGTCTATCAAGAATGATTTGGTTGGTAGCATCAAAGTCATCAGCAACCAGAGCTCGAATTTGGTCAAGGGTCATCATATTTATTAATAAAGCGTTTGTATTCTGTAGAAAAATCAATAAAATGCCCCGCAATCCTAGTGAGGCAGCTCGATTCGGTCAAGTCTTATCGGCTTTTTTTCGTATCGCCAGGCTGAGACTAGGCTTGGACTCGTGAAGAAAGCGTAAAAAAGCCTGATTTTATCGGCTTTTCGCTTGCTTCGGGGCGTGCTTTGGCTTACAATTCGCGCCCTTAATTCGTAATCGCATTACATATTAACCTTGTCGTTGAGATATACGAGAGGGTCATAACTGGAGAATAAATATGTACGCAGTAATCAAAAGTGGTGGTAAACAGCACCGCGTTAAAGAAGGCCAAGTTGTTCGCTTGGAGAAAATCGAAGCGGAAACTGGTGCTAACATCGACTTCAACGAAGTATTGATGGTAGCAGACGGCGAAAACATTCAACTTGGTACGCCTCTTGTAGAAGGTGCTGTGGTATCAGCAGAAGTTGTTGATCACGGTCGCGCTAAGAAAGTAAACATTCTTAAGTTCAAGCGTCGTAAGCACCACATGAAGCGTCAAGGCCACCGTCAGTGGTACACTGAAGTTAAAATTAGTGGTATTGCTCTTGATGGCGCTAAGCCAGCTGCTAAAAAAGCAACTGCAAAGAAAGCACCAGCTAAGAAAGCCGCTAAAACTGAAGGTGACGACTTAACTAAACTTTCAGGTGTTGGTCCCGTTATCGTTGGTAAATTGAACGACGCTGGTATCACAACATTTAAGCAAATCGCCGAATGGACAGCAGAAGATGTTGCTAAATTCGACGAGCAATTGAACTTTAAAGGCCGCATCGAACGCGAAGGTTGGATCGAGCAGGCTAAAGAATTATTGAAAGGAGAGTAAACGATGGCTCATAAGAAAGCTGGTGGTAGTACTCGTAACGGCCGCGATTCCGAAAGTAAACGTCTTGGTGTTAAACGCTTTGGCGGTGAAGAAGTAAGCGCGGGTAGCATTATTGTTCGTCAACGTGGTACTCGTTTCCACGCTGGTAACGGTGTTGGTATCGGTCGCGACCACACTTTGTTCGCAAAGGTTGACGGCAAAGTGAAATTCGAAGTTAAAGGTAAAAACAACCGTAAGTTTGTTTCTATCGACGCTTAATCGAATCAGATGAAGAAAAAGCCTCAGCCATTGCTGGGGCTTTTTTTTGTAAGCGATAATTTTAGGATTGTCGCTTTAACGATATGATAGACAGTTGGTCTAACAGGGTAACAGTGGCAGAATAGCGCTATGAAATTTGTTGATGAAGTATCCATTAAGGTGAAAGCAGGTGATGGCGGTAACGGCATCGTCAGTTTTCGTCGTGAAAAATACGTTGCACGAGGCGGCCCGGATGGCGGTGATGGTGGCAACGGCGGTAGTGTCTATATTGTAGCTGATGCCGAGCTGAATACCTTGGTTGATTATCGATTTGTCCGTTTTTATGAGGCAACTCGTGGCGAGAATGGACAGGGGCGCAATAAAACGGGTAGCAAAGGTGAAAACCTTTATCTCAAAGCGCCTGTAGGCACTCAGATTACTGATAAGGAAACAGGCGAGATTGTTGGTGACTTGGTGCGAGATGGGCAAAAGGTACTCGTTGCTAAGGGCGGATTTCATGGCCTTGGTAATACTCGTTTCAAGAGCTCTGTGAATCGTGCACCGCGTAAAGCGACACATGGTACTCCCGGTGAATTCCGTGAGTTGCGTCTTGAGTTGAAAGTACTTGCGGATGTTGGATTGCTTGGCTTACCTAATGCCGGTAAATCTACATTTATCAGAGCAGTGTCATCAGCAAAACCGAAAGTTGCAGATTATCCATTTACAACCTTGGTTCCAAATCTAGGTGTAGTTCGAGTGGATGCGGAATCTAGCTTTGTGGTTGCCGATATACCCGGTGTTATTGAAGGTGCAGCGGAAGGCGCTGGCTTAGGAATACGTTTTTTACGTCACCTTGCCCGTACCAGAATCTTGTTGCATATCGTTGATTTATTGCCATTCGATGAATCAGACCCAGTTGAAAACTTCAGTAGCATCATGAACGAGCTCTACAAATACAGTGAGAGTAAAGATATCTCTTTAAAAGATAAGCCTGTCTGGTTGGTCTTTAATAAGACCGACCTTCTGACGGAAGAAGAGGTAGAAGCCAAGATTGCTGATATGCTGGAGAAATTAGACTGGGATGGCCCTGTGTATCGTATGTCAGCAATTCAGAAAGAAGGTACTCGTAAAATTTGTAACGACATAATGGACTACCTGATTGAGCATCCTAAAATGCGTGAGTATGAGGCAGAAACTCAGGCTCAAGAGTTCAACTGGCCAAAGCCCGGAGCTATTGATGAAGTACCTGAAGAAGCTTGGGACGATTTGGATGATGACTGGGATGACGATTGGGAAGATGATGAAGACTTAGAAGGTGACGAGGATAGCGATGAACTTGCTGAGGAAGAGTCGATAGATGATGATTCAGCCGAAGAAGTTCAAGACGAGGAAAATAGTGACAATTCCAAAAGCTAATCGCTGATGCTTCATTGCGGATAAACTGAAAGCGAGCCATTGGCTCGCTTTTTTTTTAGAATGGAATTAATTGATAGTCTTCTTGCTGTAGAAGAACAGCCATGGTCATCGCTGACAAAGCGAGTTTTACATCTGAAGATAATTCACTTTTCTTTATGTCATAAAATGCTGCAGATTGGCCGCAAATATAAAACTCTACGCCTTTTTTAGATAATTCTTTAATTAAGTCTGTATTGGGATTGTTGTGTCCATGACGCTTCGCATAAGCCTCGTCAGTCAATACATCCTTGGTGGCAGCACCGTGAAGTACCACGGCGAGCTTCATATCCTCGAGTTTTACGCCATTCCTGGCGTGCATATTAAGAAAGCGAGCTACAGACTCAATTTTTCGATTATATTGGTCATGTTTTTTATGTGTTTCACTTATATCAAACAGAGCTTTATAGATAAAGCCCTCTGGCAGCTTTACATCAGCATCTGTGATTGCAGAAGTTGGGCCATATCCTTCTATAACTGGGCCCATTTTAATATCACTTTTGGCAGAAACGGGCGGTGGTAGTAATGCTAAGCAGCACAATAGAAATCCAATAATTTTCATGTCTAACCTCGACGACGATACTTTGTTCCATTATCTTGTAACTTAAATTTTTATCAGTATATCAACTCTTAAAACTGGCGCAAAAAAAAAGCCACTCTTGCGAGTGGCTGCAACACAGGGGGTTGTGCTAAATCGGTAGCTATCGGCCTTCACGTCTTAAGGCTGAAGCAGTAAATCCGCTGTAGGTTAATTCACTGGCGAAATCGTACATGGACTCTTTGTTATCCAGGCCGAAAGCGATGTAACGCTTGGCTTTCAAGTCATGTAGAACATCCAGTGTGCTCCACAGTACCGGGACTTCGTAATAATTAATGGCATGGGCCTCACCCACGCGCCATAACTGACCATTCTCGTCGTAATGATCTACCAACAATGCTTGCCAGCTATCTTCATCAAGATAGAAGGTGCGACGACTATAGATGTTGGTTTCTGTGTCCTTAAGCGTTGCTTCGACCACCCACACTCTATGCAATTCATAACGGGCATATTCCTGGTTAATGTGGCCAGGACGGATGATGTCGTCATAGTTCAACTGTTCGCTGTGTAGTTGATAGGCGTTATAGGGCACAAACATTTCTTTCTTACCCTTTAACTCCCAGTTGTACTTATCTGGTGAGCCGCTGAACATATCAAAATTATCAACCGTTGAAAGTCCGTCTGAAGCCAGGGCAGGAGCGTCATAGGCAACAGTTGGAGTACGGCTGGCACGACGACGACCTGGATCATAGCGCCAGGCTCTACGAGGATCTTCGATTTGATTTGATGTTTCGTGTACTAGTAATACTTGTCCAGCAAGATTGGATGGCGCAGTAATGCGTTGCTTGTAAAGGAACAGGAGGTTGTCTTTCTCAGGGTTTTCCTGCGCATAGTATTGCAATGACTCCTGTTCAAACTTGACCGGGGTGTAACTTCCGTCTTGCTGCGGTGTAACCTGAATATATTCACGAGAAATGTACTCACCACGGTAACGTGTTAAGTGGTTCCAGATCGCCTCAAGGCCATTGTTCGGAATAGGGAAAGGCGTACCGACTTTAGCATTAATCAGGCCAGCACCGTCTTGTGTTAGCTCAGCGCGCGTAGAATTTTGAATACTGTAGTCATAAACCTTCTTTGGGAATGATGCAGTCCGATGGGTTGGGTATACCTTAAGCTGATAGTCAGGGTATTGTTTAATCATTGCGACCTGGCCCGCTGAAAGTTTGTCAGCATATTGGCTTACATTGCTTTGATTAATGATCAATAGTGGCTTTTCATCTGCAAATGGGTTTCTGTGGTGTTCGCCTGGAACATAATCCTGAGGTACTTGGAGTATACCTCCAGTCCATGCCGGGATGGTTCCATCTGCATTACCTGCCAATTCTGCTCCTATTGGTGATAAGGTGTTACCAAGTTGTTGGGCCTGTTCAGCAGAAACTTTGGCCTGAGAAACCTGGTGGCTGGTGGTTAGCAGAAGCAGGGCAGTTAAAGTGGAGGAGATAAAGACCTTTTTCATGAAAGTGCCTCAAAAAGGATCTGAAGTAAAATGAGGCGCAGATTCTACTGATCCGACCAATAAAGTCAATAACTGGTCATACCTGATAGGGTAAAGCAATGAGCTGACCTGTAAGCTATTGAAATCATAGTTCCTGTGTCGATTAATTTTACAGTTTGATAGGCGTTAGCTATTTAATATATAGAAATAGGATTACAGCTAACTTGAGAATGACCGAGGGTAGCTATATAATTAACTATTGTTAATATTTCAGCAATGCAAACTAATGTCTGATCAAAACAAAGAAATCCAAGTACTTGCAGAAAGACTTTACCGACTGGCAGATCATCTACTAAAAGACTCTAAGCGTCATGGTCAAGAAAGTGGTTTGACCTCAGAAAGACTTTCAATTCTTGGAATTCTGGTCAATACGGGGCCACAAACTATCAACAAGCTGGCAGCAACTGAAGGAGTTTCTGCGCCAGCCATTACTCGAACCGTCAAAAGTCTTGAGAAACAAGGTTTTGTTATTAAATCACGGTCGAAAACGGATCAGCGGGTGGTATATGTTGCACCGACTCGTAAAAGTCAGCAGTTGCTTGATGAGATAAGCCGAAAGGCACAATCTACAATCGAAGAGCTGTTGCTAGGCATTGAGGCTGATGAGGCACACCAGATTGATCTTGCAATGACTCTGCTTGAGCGTCAGATTATAAAAACAAGCTAAAACAGCCAGTTAACAGGACGATGTGCTGATATCAGCTAATGAATTTCGAGTCCGAAGGTGTATGAGGCGATATAAAGGATAGGCATAAAGAAAAAGCTGCAACTCAAATGAGAAGCAGCTTTTATAATTCTTGCTGTCTTACTACTGGGTTATGTAATTACAAACCCACTACCAAGCGATTAAAGAGCTTGGATACGTGCAGTCAAACGGCTCTTATGACGAGCAGCTTTATTTTTGTGGATAATGCCTTTATTTGCAGCTTTATCAATCACTGGGATAGCACGCTCTAATGCAGTTTGAGCTTCAGCTTTGTTGCCTGCTTCAATCGCATAAACAACTTTCTTAATGTAGCTACGTAGCATTGAGCGACGGCTAGCGTTGTGCTGGCGACGAGCTTCAGCTTGACGAGCACGTTTTTTGGCAGATTTAATGTTAGCCAAGGTGAACTCCTAACAACAAAATAGTTAATTCAAAATTTAAGGTCGCGAAATATACCGCCTTTGCACGTCCTTATCAAGTAAAAACCACCAAAAACGGCAAATTCTGGCAATTTTGAGGGTTTTCAGGCGATTCTCTGGTCGCCAGCCGAATTATCACTTAAACTTGCGCCAATTTCTATAACAAACAATAGGCTAAGGAGCTGATGGGAAGCTTACTGAAATCCAGCACCATCGTCAGTTTTTGGACCATGATTTCTCGCTTTATGGGCTTAGTGCGGGATGTGGTTCTGGCCAATCTATTGGGCGCTACTTTTCAGGCGGACGTATTCCTGGTCGCGCAGAAAATTCCCAACTTCCTGCGTCGTCTTTTTGGAGAAGGGGCTTTTGCTACAGCCTTTGTGCCGGTTTTTTCTGAGTACTATTCCAATCGTAGTCAAAAAGAAACCGTTCAGCTGTTAAGTAAGGTATCGGGAACCTTGGGTGGCGTATTAGCCATTGTGACTATCGTTGGTGTTTTGGGTTCTCAGGGTGTGATTGCTATATTTGGTATTGGCTTCCTGGACGAGCCTGAAAAATTCAATTTGGCCAGTGACCTTTTGAAAATCACTTTTCCTTATATTTTCTTTATATCGTTGGTCGCGATGTACAGTTCGGTGCTCAACACCTTGAATAAGTTCGCGATCCCGGCATTTGCACCCATATTATTAAACCTATCGATTATTGCGGCGGCAATTGTTTTTGCCCCAACCATGGAAGAGCCTACCGTGGCACTAGCCTGGGCTATCTTCATTGCTGGAGCACTGCAATTATTCCTGCACTTTCCTTTTTTATGGAAAGCCGGTTACCTGCCAAAACCACAGTGGGCTTGGAAAGACAGCGCTGTGCAGCGAATTATTAAGTTGATGATACCGGTGATATTTGGTGCTTCGGTCAGTCAGATTAACCTGCTTATTGATACGCAAATTGCCTCCTTATTGGCTGAAGGCAGTATTTCCTGGTTGTACTACTCGGATCGTTTGTTGGAATTCCCTCTGGGTATTTTTGGGATAGCCATCGCCACGGTACTGTTGCCGACTCTATCTAAGTTCTTTTCCAAGAAAGACATGCAACATTACTCAGGTACGCTTGATTGGGGCCTGCGTATGGTGCTAATGATAGGCATTCCAGCGGCTATTGGTTTGTTCTGGCTGGCTGAACCCATCATGATTACTGTCTTTCAGCACGGCGCCTTTACCGAGTACGACTCCTTTAAAGCAGGCCAGAGTTTGCAGGCTTATTCATCAGGCTTGATAGCCTTTATGATGGTGAAAGTATTCTTAACAGGGTTCTATTCACGTCAGGATACTAAAACCCCGGTTAAGATCGCTGTTGTTGCTGTTGTTAGTAATATCGTCCTCAATCTGGCGCTATTTAAACCCTTTGGTCATGTTGGACTGGCCGCTGCAACCAGTATCTCCGCCTTTATTAATGCTATTTTGCTTTATCGGTTTTTAAGTAAAGACAATCACTTAAAGCTATCGCGTGAAAGTAAGCTATGGATTGGTAAACTGGTACTGGCAAGTGGATTGCTGCTGCTAGGCCTTTGGTATACCGACTTTAGTATCGAGCAATGGCAGGCTTGGTCTCGAATGGAAGCCATCGGCATGATTAGTGCCATTATTGCGGTGACTATCGTGTCTTATGCCATTCTGTTGGTAGTATTGGGTTTGAGACGCAAGGATTTTAGGATAGGTTAATGAAGTATCTTTTAGGCATATCGCTTCTTTTAATTTCTAGCTGTGCAATGGCAGAGATAAAATTTGTTAAGCACGACTTTTCTTTTGGTTCAATTTATATACCCAATAAAATACCCAAAGCGATTATGACCTCACCCGAGAGTAAAATAATTTCTATGGGCACAAAAGGGGAATACAATTTTGTACTCAACCTGAGTAAAGAAAGTTATTTCTGCCAGTTCATAACAAAACAACAATCAAAACTCTTGTTTAAAGGGAAGCCTTGTAATTATAAGCAGTTGTATTTAATGGAGAAACCATCGAGCTCTGAACTCCTAAATTTACACAAAGAACTTGAGATGCTTCTAACATCAATATTCTATTTTTGGAAAGACCCTAAATATAGTGATCGGGATATAAAGATATTCATTGAACAAGATCGCCTGAGTTCTATTTGGAGAATTGATAACTCTGGTAAAGTAAAAAGAGTTGTCTACAAGTCGGTACTGGATAATTCGCAACTATTAGTTGAGCAAGAAATAAGGTTAGAGAATACTCATAAGCTACAAATGAATGAGGGTTATAGTAAGGTGCCATCAAAATTTGAGCTGTGGTTTGCAGGATTGGTTCAAGACATTGCAAATGAAGAGTTTGATATAGATGATTTTGAGGAGTTTTGTAGGCTTAATGACATTGAGTGCTTTCTTAATCAAAATGGGGAGTTCATCAATTTAACACCAGTGAGTAACTAAACAATAAAGGGAGCTTGGGCTCCCTTTTTTAATTGCTAACCTCTTGTAACTACTTCTCTCCAACTAACTTCAACACCGCTTTATAACGTGGTTGTTGGTGTCGCTCCAAATAATAAGTCAGCTCTTTAGTTTCAGGATTATAGTCCAGCATCCAGACGTTACTTTTAGCTTCAGGGATCATCTCGGCAGTGTAACTGTCAGCATGAAAAAACTGCTTATACTGAGTAGGTTGCTCTCCTTTGTATGGGGCTGAGTAGCCTCCATATAGAGTCTGTTCATCTGGCAAACCGTCTTCATGACGATGGTCATGACGTAATCGCAATCCGTTATCAGTTTTGAATAAGAGCCAGGTTCTGGACTTATCTTCACCTACCTGAAATGGAATGGATATATAACGCGGGCCACAGCCGTCAATCGTGGCAACCAGCTTTTTGCCAGCAAATTCATGATTGGGATCCTCGGGGTAGGCTGTTTCACCGACAAACTGGCTGCCGCACATACGGGAAAGGTTATTAAAGAAAGCGAGTTCTTCATCGGTTAAGTCATAATCTGGCGCAAAAAAACAGGCACAGCTACCGAGTAGCAGGCTTGATGCCAAGATGATTGTTGATTTTAACTGTATTTTCATGAAGTTAGACGATTCCTGTTGATGTTTGCTGAGTATTGATATCTTGGCAGTTTCTAAGGTTGGATTCAATTCTAATGAAAATTGGCTAATTTATTGAAAGGTGGTTAATTCCTGACCCATTGTCCGCTATAATTGCCCGCTTTGATTGGCTCGGCATCAATGTCTGTTGCTTGGAGAAAAATGCGTTCATGCGCCTAATTCGTGGTCTATACAGTTGTCCTCAAAACCTGTTTAAGCAGGGCAGTATTGCGACTATTGGTAACTTTGACGGTGTCCACCTCGGACATCAGGCGATTATCAGGCGCTTAACGGATAAGGCCAAAGCGCTATCCGTGCCCAGTGTAGTGATTGTTTTTGAGCCACATCCTCAAGAATTCTTCCACCCAGAGGCTGCGCCAGCTAGGCTTTTTAAACTGACAGACAAGCTTCTGGCCCTCAAAGATTTAGGTGTGGATTACGTGCTGTGTTTGCGCTTTAATCGAGAGCTGGCTGAGTTAAGCGCAGAAGATTTCATTCGTCGGGTGTTGGTTGAGACATTGCACGTCAAACACCTGTTTATTGGCGATGACTTTAAGTTTGGCTACAAGCGAAAAGGTGATTTTACCTTGTTGCAACAAGTCGCGGAGTTTCCGGTTGAAGCCAATCAGACGGTGACACAGACCATTGATGGTGACAGTGCTCGAATTAGCAGCAGCTTGGTTCGACAGGCAATTGTTGATAATGATTTTGAGCATGCTGAAAAACTGCTGGGGCGACCTTATCGTTTCCGCGGCAGGGTAGCGCATGGTGATAAGCAGGGCCGAACGATAGGCATTCCAACCGCTAATATGGCACTGAAGCGGGTCAAGAGTCCTTTACAGGGCGTCTACGCGGTAAAAGTATTGGGTATCAAGGATGAAGCGATTAACGGAGTGGCAAATGTTGGCATAAAGCCAACTTTAAATGCTCGTAAAGAACGCCTTGAAGTTCACCTGTTGGACTTTGATGGCGATGTTTATGGTAAGCAGCTGACGATTGAGCCTGTCGCTAAAATTCGGGATGAACAGAAATTCAGTGGTAAAGACGAGTTAATTGAACAGATTAACCGTGATATTGAAAAGGCTCGGTCTCTTTTGATCGACTAGAATCTGCATATTGGCCTGAGCCTTAACATTTTTAATTAAACAAAACAGAGTAGTAGCTTAAATGAGCGATTATAAAGACACATTAAATCTACCAAAAACACGCTTTGAAATGCGTGGAAACTTGCCACAACGTGAGCCAAAGATGTTGGCTGAATGGAGCAAAAATGATCTTTACGGCGAAATTCGTAAAGCGCGTGCCGGTCGTGAGCAATTTATTTTGCACGATGGCCCTCCTTATGCGAATGGTAATATTCACATTGGTCACTCTGTTAACAAAATTCTTAAAGATATCGTCATCAAGAGTAAAACCTTGAGTGGTTTCGACAGCCCTTATGTACCGGGCTGGGACTGCCACGGTTTGCCGATTGAAAATAATGTCGAGAAAAAAGTCGGTAAAGCAGGAGACAAGGTTTCTCATGCTGAATTCCGTCAAAAATGTCGCGACTATGCAGCTAAACAGGTAGATGGTCAGAAGACCGATTTCATTCGTCTTGGTGTCTTAGGCGAATGGGACAATCCTTATTTGACCATGGACTTTAAATTCGAAGCTAACATCGTTCGAGCCCTATCGAAGCTTGTTCGTAATGGCCACCTCTTTAAAGGCGAAAAGCCAGTTTACTGGAGCGTGGTTGGTGGCTCTTCGTTGGCTGAAGCTGAAGTTGAATATCAGGATAAAACCTCGTTTTCTATTTATGTTAATTATCCTGTTGCTGATGAACAGGCATTTTTAAAAGCTTTTGACTTTGCGGGTGAGCAGGGCGAAGGCGAAGTCTCTGTGGTTATCTGGACCACGACCCCTTGGACACTACCATCAAGTCAGGCGGTAACTGTTCATGAAGAATTAGAGTATGTATTGGTTCAGGTGGAGCGTGATGGCAACAAAGAACGTTTTGTGCTGGCCCGAGAGCTCGTTGAAAGCGTTATGAAAGAAGCTGAAATTGAGAGTTATTCAGTCATCGCTTCGACTAAAGGTTCAAAGCTTGAAAACTTTGAATTGAACCACCCATTCTACGATAAATCGATACCGGTAATTCTGGGTGAGCATGTCACTACGGATGCCGGTACTGGCCTGGTGCATACCGCACCTGATCATGGTCCTGATGACTTTGTAGTGGGTAAAAAATATGGCATTGGCCTATTGAATTATGTGATGGCAAATGGTGTCTTCTCAGACGAAACACCAGTGTTTGCCGGTCAACATGTCTATAAAGTAGATCAGCCGGTTGTTGATCATTTAATAGAAAAAGGGCGCCTGTTGCATCAGGACAAGATGCGACATAGCTATCCTCATTGCTGGAGAACAAAAACACCTTTGATTTATCGTGCAACTCCTCAATGGTTTATTTCGATGAGCCAAAATGGATTGCAGGCTCAGGCTATGGAAGAAATCAAGAAGGTTAAATGGGTGCCAGAGTGGGGCGAAGCTCGTATCGAAAGCATGGTTGGCTCACGTCCGGACTGGTGTATTTCACGTCAGCGCACCTGGGGTGTTCCTTTGTGCTTATTTATTGATAAGCAGACTGGCGAACCACATCCTGATTCTGCCGATTTGATGGAAAAAGTTGCTGCTTATATCGAAGAGAAAGGTATTCAGGCATGGTATGACCTGGATGCTGCTGAGTTCGTTGATGCCGATAAATACGAAAAAATTGATGACACTCTAGATGTCTGGTTTGACTCTGGTGTCACTCACTACTGTGTGCTGGAAGCTCGCGACTATTTGCGTCAGCCAGCCGACTTGTACTTAGAAGGTTCTGACCAGCATCGTGGCTGGTTCCAGTCATCATTGCTAACTGCAACTGGCATGTATGGTCACGCGCCTTATAGACACTGTCTGACTCATGGCTTTGTGGTCGATGGTAAGGGCGAAAAAATGTCTAAGTCCAAAGGCAACGTGATGGCTCCAAATGATGTCATCAATAAGCTGGGCGCTGATGTATTACGTCTTTGGGTTTCTTCTGCTGACTACCGTGGTGAAATGGCGGTTTCTGAGGAAATTTTGAAGCGTACGGGTGATACCTATCGACGCCTTCGTAATACTTCACGATTCTTGTTATCGAATCTTGAAGGTTTCGATCCGGAAAGACACTCGGTTGCTAAAGATGACTTGCTTCCACTGGATCGTTGGGCGGTGGATTGCGCTTATCAGGCGCAACAGGAAATTATCAAAGCCTATGATGATTATAATTTCTGGTTAGTTGCCCAGAAGATCCATCATTTCTGTTCGATTGATATGGGCAGTTTCTATCTGGATATCATTAAAGATCGCCAATATACGGCTAAAACTGGCTCTCGTGCACAGCGTTCATGCCAGACTGCTATGTATCACATCATCGAAGCCTTGGTCCGCTGGATGGCGCCGGTATTGAGTTTTACAGCTTATGAAATTTGGCCACTCATTCCAGGCAAACGCGAGTCTAACGTGTTTGTGGCTGAATGGTATGAAGGCTTATTCCCAATGGAAAATGCTGATATTACTCAGGCTGATTGGGCGTTGATTTCAGAAGTTAAAGATGAAGTGAACCGTGCTCTTGAATCAAAGCGTAAAGAGGGTGCTATTGGTGGCTCGCTGGCCGCAGAAGTGACGCTTTATGCTAATGATGAGTTGTATGCCGTTCTTTCAAAACTGGAAGATGAGTTACGATTTGTATTCATTACTTCACAGGCTCGTCTTGAGCAGGGTGATGGTGGTGAAGCGACTGAAATGAAAGGTTTAAATCTAAGCATTACTAAATCGGACGCTGAAAAGTGTGAGCGCTGCTGGCACCATCGTCATGATGTTGGTCAAAACCCGGAACACCCAACCATTTGTATTCGTTGTGTTGAGAATGTGGTTGGCACCGGCGAAACTCGCCATTACGCATAAGGACTTTGATGACAATGAAAAAATTGCCATTTAAACAGTCTGGACTGGTGTGGTTGTGGCTGACCGTGGTCTTGTTGATTATTGATCAGGTTACTAAAACCTGGGCAAATACTGCATTGGCGCCTGTTCATGGCGGACCCATCATTGAGGTGATGCCGCATTTTAATTTAAATCTTGCCTATAACTATGGTGCCGCTTTTAGTTTTCTCGGAGATGCCGGTGGTTGGCAGCGTTGGTTCTTTACCGCAATAGCGATTGGCATCAGTCTGTTACTTCTCTTCTGGATGTGGCGCACCGAGTCGCATAAAAAGCTGTCCAATATTGGCATGGCGCTGGTTTTAAGTGGTGCTTTCGGAAACTTAATTGATCGTATAGTTTATGGTTATGTCATCGATTTTATTGACTGGTATGTGTCCATAGATGGATACCATTGGCCAACCTTTAACATTGCTGATAGCGTTATCCTAATAGGCGTTGGACTTTTGTTGATTGATTCATTTGTCAATCCGGAGCATAAGTCCAAGCCAAAGAAAGACGAGAATAAATAATGAAAATAGAAGCAAATTCTAAGGCTTTAGTGCATTTTAATATTTTGCTTAAGGATGGCTCAGCAGCAGATAGTACCCGAGTTGGAGGTAAGCCGGTTTGGTTTATCTTTGGTGATGGTAGTTTGACGGACAAAGTTGAATTCCAGTTATTGGGCGCCGAAAAGGGTGAAACTCGAAAGCTGGAAATTCATGGTTCTGATTTCTTCGGTCCTGCCAGTCCTGATAATATTCACTTTATGGATATTAATCAGTTTCCGGTTGATCTGAAGCTTGAAGAAGGATCCATCATCGCTTTTGAACAGATGGGCGGCGGAGCGATTCCGGGCATGGTCCGTGAAGTAAAGGGTCATTCAGTCAAGGTGGATTTCAATCATCCGCTGGCTGATCAGGATATTATTGTAGAAGTTGAAGTTGTCGATATTCGGCATCAGGAATGAGTGATGGATATTGTTTTAGCTAATCCTCGAGGCTTTTGTGCTGGTGTAGACCGCGCAATTGAGATTGTTAATCGCGCCATTGAAATTTTCGGTGCACCTATTTATGTCAAACATGAAGTTGTACACAACAAGTTTGTGGTTGATGGTCTGCGTGAGAAAGGTGCCATTTTTATCGAAGATCTCAATGAGGTTCCTGAGCACTCAACGCTTATATTTAGCGCGCATGGTGTTTCACAACAGGTTCGTCATGAAGCTAAAGAGCGTCACCTCAAGGTCTTTGATGCTACCTGTCCATTGGTGACCAAGGTTCATATGGAGGTTGCTCGCCACAGTCGTCGTAACGAAGAGTGCGTGCTGATTGGACATAAAGGTCATCCGGAAGTGGAAGGAACCATGGGCCAGTATGACAACTCCGAAGCGGGCATCTATCTGGTTGAAGATGAGCAGGATGTGGCTGAACTCCAGGTTCGAAATCCAGATGCACTCTTCTATGTTACTCAAACCACCTTATCGGTCGACGATACTCAGCGACTGGTCAATGCATTAAAAGGCAAGTTCCCGAATATTCAGGGCCCCAAAAAAGATGATATCTGTTATGCCACCCAGAATCGTCAAGATGCAGTTAAGCAACTGGCAGCAGAGTGCGATCTGATTTTAGTTGTAGGTGCGCAGAACAGCTCTAACTCCAGTCGTTTACAGGAACTGGCTGAAAATCAGGGGTGCCGTTCCTATTTAATCAATAATGCTACTGAGATTGATGCTGGTTGGCTTGAAGGCGTCAAGAAAGTCGGCGTAACTGCCGGTGCTTCTGCACCTGAAATTCTTGTGCAGGATGTCATTAAATACCTCGAATCTCAGGGTGGTTCAACAGCACTTGAATCTGAGGGAGTCGAAGAAAATATCGTATTCGTACTTCCAGCGGAATTGCGAGCAGAATAAGCATTTAGAGTCATTCTAACTACCTGATTCTTATCATTTTCCATTCTTTAAGCCGATAAATAACCGTTTATCGGCTAAATCTTACCGTTTGTCTATTAGTTCGTGATCTTGAAGGTTTGTTTTCGTATAACATACTGGTGAAAAACTTATTTTGGACCAGATAATGTTAAAGCAAAAATTCAAAACATCCGGACACCCCAAAGTGAAGCTCATATCTTCGAAACAGAAGGGCTTCAGTTTAATGGAAGTCTTGATTGCGATGATCATCATTGCGATTGGCTTATTGGGCTTCCTTTCTTTACAACTGGCGTCGATCAATTCAAATCAGGAAGGGTTGGCGCGTACTCAGGCGACATTGATTGGCCAGGATTTAGCTGCTTCAATGCGCGGTAACCGTAAGTTCATAAACCAAGGGGATGGTTCTGCGAATGTCGGTAATACGTATTTAAATAATGCCCTATACAACAACTGCACCACTGAACCACCTCAAGCTTGTAATGGTGCTGGAGCCAACTGTACCGATGAACAGCAGGCTGAATTTGATGTGTGGAAAGTTTGTGCAACCCTAAGTGGATTTGACGGCTCTGTAGCCAATACCGTGGATAATAATCCGATGGTCGGTGGCGAAGTCTATGTATCTTGTGCTGATAGAGAGGGTGGAGACGTTGATGCCTGTTCACCTGGATCGACATTATCGATTTATACCTACTGGTTGGCAGGGGCTCTGCGTGAGGATGTGGGTCAAAGTCAGAATATTATAAGAAATGCCCGCTGTGACGACTTTCTGCCGCCTGAGCAAGGACATGACTGCATAATCATAGACATCATGCCTTAAAGGAGCTGACTGATGATTAATTCAAAAATGATGCACTCCCTTAAAAGTAAACAGCAGGCTTTTACACTGATTGAGTATATGGTCGCTATTTTGCTTGGTCTAATTTTATTGGGTGGATTAACTTATCTGTTTATTGGTATGAAGCGCTCCAACGACACACAATCTAGCATTGCTCAAATGCAGGAAAGTGGTCGTTTTGCTATGTATTACCTGACTAATGATATTCAATACGCTGGTTGGGCCAACGTAGAGGAAAAAGGCTACGGCTTCTATACTTCTCCCGCATTTGACTTTGCTGGTGGCACAACAGACGGTGGCTCTGCCGCTGCAAGCGATTCAATTAGAATTCGCTATGAAGCCCCAACTGACTGTCTAGGCAATGCCAGTGGCGGCATTGTAGAAAATCGCTACTATGTCGATAGCGGTCAATTAATGTGTCAGGGTGTTGCTGGTGATCCACAGCCTTTGATTAGTAATGTAGACGCATTGCACTTTTTATACGGTATTGATACCGATGGCGACACAGTTCCCAATAAATTTGTCAGAGCAGACCAAGTTGCTACAAATGAACGTGAGTCAATCGCTGCCGTAAAAGTTATGCTGATCCTTTCATCTAGCAATGACATTCGCCCGGATACTAATGCACAAAGCTTTAGTGTTATGGGTCATGATGATACCTATGATGTAAATGATAAAAA
The DNA here is from genome assembly GCF_002838765.1 of Kangiella profundi. Taxonomy (NCBI): domain Bacteria; kingdom Pseudomonadati; phylum Pseudomonadota; class Gammaproteobacteria; order Kangiellales; family Kangiellaceae; genus Kangiella; species Kangiella profundi. The sequence continues at coordinate 953,355 of NZ_CP025120.1, forward strand.
GGCGCGGAAGATCTTTTCGACTACCATTTCTGTTCCAAACAAACCTGAATTCGTAATTACCACTTAATGTGATGGAAAGAATTATGAGAAAGCAATTACCCAAGAATAAAGGTGTGACCTTGGCAATGGTCCTCATCTTTTTATTAATACTAACCGTGCTAGGTGTAGCAAGTATGTCTGATTCGGTTATTCAGCAAAAATCTTCGACCAATGTTTATCTGGAGAATGAAGCATTTCACGTTGCTGAAAGTGCAGTAAGTGCAACCATATACTGGGATGAAATCGCAGGCAATGCTCTTTACGGTACAAATACTTCAGAAACCGAGGTTGGGCAGGAATACTGCTTAGGTTCCGGTGGAGAACTAACGGCAGTTGATGACGGAACTGCCTGTGCAACAGCATTTGAGGGCAATGCAAACGTTATTGCCTACTCTCGCGTTGAGTACCTTGGTTGTGGAACATGCCCCAACTTTGAGTTGGGTGTATCGCCAAGTATTGGCTGTAATGCCTGGAAAATTACCGGTGATGCAACTGTTGCCGAAAAGACTAATGTCGCTGTTCAAAGCTGGGTCACGAAAGTGGGTGGCTGCTTCACAGCGGGTAAAGATTTAGAACTAACTCTATAAGGTGTTGCTATGAAAAAGTTTATATCGCAATTGCTTAAAGGTGCGCTACTCGGACTTTATGTAGCTACACCTTTTGCTTTCACGACAGCGCATGCTGATGATACTGAAGTTTATTTCCTTGATGGAAACTCGCTGGCGCTACCTAAGCCTAAAATCATGATTGGTCTTGATTACTCTTCGGCCATGAATGGTGGAGGTTTGCTTGATCAATTAAAATCTGCTTTGAATAAACTAGCTAATGACCCTACTGTCAGCGAAAAAGTTGATTTAGGCTTAACATTAATTGGAAAAGGGCCAGGAAATAAAGGACCAGAGGCTGCTGTTGTATACCCTACAATTGCTTTTGATGCGCCAACTAGCCCGACTTTTGAGGAGGTTGTCGACTCTCTTAGTTTAAGTAGCACGATTTCAGGTAATACTCCAACGGTACAGGGCATGTCTGAAATTGCTCGTTATTTTACAGGCGGTCTTCCTAAATATGAGACTGGCGAAACTCACCCTAGAGCAATCTTTGATGGTCGCTATACTGGTAACAATGATCCAGGTTGTACTAATGCAATGGTTGTTTTAGCTCGAGGACAAATCAATGGTAATGAGTGGCCTGGGGATGTTGCTAGCATTGTACCTGAGTCATACTGTGGTGGTGATTGTGATGATTCAGATCTTGTTCGCTATATGCGTGAAGTTTTAAATGTTCAAACCTACTCAATTGATCCGGGTGCAACCGGTAGAAACGCTGCTAACCTTGATAACTGGGCAAGAGAGGGCGGTACACAACAAGCGATTGATTATGATGCATCGACTCCATGTGAAGCTGAAGGTGGCTTATGCCAAATTTTACGCGACATTATTGAGCAGGTAGCAGCACAAGGGACTAGTTTCGTGCAGGCCGGTGTGACTGTAAGTCAACAAAACCGTTTGAATCATGATAATCACCTTTACTTTGCGCAGTTCCAGGCGGACAACATTGCTCGCTGGCCTGGTAACCTTAAGAAGTACAAAATTAGTGGTGGTAATCTGGTTGACCAGCCCGGAGACTTAGCTGTAAACCCAAATACGGGATTATTCAACGAGGAAAGAGATGACATAACAAACCAAATTACTAGTTCCTGGAGTATTTGGTCTGATGCTGCAGACGGCAACCAAGTTGAACTTGGAGGTGCTGCAGCGGAGCTGGATCAGTTCTTGGAAAGTCAGCCTGACCCATATTTTCCTCAGTACAACACTTACGTCGATTGGACAAGAACCCTCTATACTGACATCAATGGCGCACTTAGTTCAGTTAAAGATTCGACGGGTAAAGCTGACTTTCTGATGGATGGAGCAACAGATGAAGAGTTTCAGGACATTAAGGATAGAACTCTGGGCTTCAGTAGAAAGGATGTCGCGATACAGTTAGATGCACCTTTAACGTATACAGATCCCGACACGGGAACAACAGTTACAGTCGCTGAAACACAATATGTGATTGAAGATGTAGCCCAGTCAGAGCGTTTAGTGGGAGACCCATTACATAGTGTACCTAAAGTTGTTCAGTACAACGATTACGACGACAGTACTGATGATAAATCCGTAGTGTTTATGGGAACCAACCTTGGTTACCTGCATGCGATTGATATTAGTAATGGTTCAGAGCTTTGGAGTTATATCCCTTACGATATGCTTGGAAAGATGAAAGAGTTCTTAGTTGATGTTCCGATTGATGGTAATTCATTCCTGCATAACTATGGGTTAGATGGTGAAATATTTATTGCCCACGCTGATTCTAACGGGAATACTCGCATAGATTTAGCAGACAACCCCGCTACTGAAGAAGTAGAAACGGCAGAAAAGGCATTGTTATTCATCGGCATGCGTCGAGGCGGTAATAACTACTATGTTTTGGATATTAGTACACCAAATCAGCCTAAATATCTTTTCAAAATCGAAGGCGGAAGTTCTGGATTTGAGACTCTAGGACAAACCTGGTCAACCCCACTTGTTACCAATATCGAAGACGCCAGTCAGCCGAATGGTGTCAGAACTGTGGTGATATTTGGTGGTGGCTACGACACGGCAGTTGATCAGCTCTTTGATCATGATGGAGATGGTAATAAAGATCATGATCTTACAGGGACTGATTTCGATGGTTCTGAGTTTAACGGAACAGTAAGTAAAGGAAATGACGTCTTTATTTATGACATTAACAGTAAATCAGTACTATGGAAGTTGTCTGAAGCATTGCCAACTTTGCATTCGCAGTTATCTGCGGTACCGGCAAATATACGTGCGATTTCGTTAAATAATGACACTACTGTTGACCATTTATACGTCAGTGATGTAGATGGCCAGATATTCCGCTTGGATATTTTTGAAGATGAAACTGATGGCTTTAAAATTACGGGCGGTCAAATTTTTGATGCAAACTATGGTGTCCTAACAGAGAAAGACAAGGCTCGATTCTTCTATGCTCCTTCTGTAGCTTTTATTCCTCGCCCGAATGGTAATTCTTTTGTGGCAGTTGCGGTAGGAACAGGCTATCGACCACATCCTCTGAACACAACAATCCAAGATCATTTCTTTATGCTAAGGGATACGGGAGTACTACAAGAAACCCCTACTTATGACTTAATAACTTTTAAGTCAGGGGAAACTGATGGAGATTTGTTGGATGTAACTGATAAAGTGAATCCAACCAATAGTCCAGATATTGTTGCAGCGCAGGAACCAGCAGATCCTACGGCTGAGGCTAAAGATGGCTGGTACATTAAGATGACCGGTCTTCAGATAGCTACAACGAACCCCGATGGTAGTGTAAGCACTAAGGATTACCAGGGCGAGAAGGTTATTTCAGAAGCTAGAATTCTGTTTGGTAAAATAGTTTTCACCTCCTATGTGCCAACTTATGATTTCGGCACTGTGATCTGCTCACCTGTTGTTGGTAGTGGTAAGTTGTATGGTGTTAATCTCATTGATGGAACTTCATTCTTCGATGAGTTCAACAGAACCATTGATCTAATTAGTGACGGTATCCCACCAATGTTCCAGTTGTTGTACACGAGTGGAGCGAATACTTCAGGCGGTGACGATGCGGCATTTATTGGTCTAGTTGGTAACGAAGTCATAGATGACGCCTTTACTGAGGCGTTAACCAAGGGGTATGATGGAGTTATACGTGTTAACTGGCGGAAGAAACCTGATGATGAGTAAACAGAACACTAAAGCATTTACAATCATCGAACTGATGACAACTGTTGCAATTGTGGCCATTATGGCTGCAATTGCCGTTCCGGGCATGAGAAACCTGATAATGAATAATCGCTTGGTCGGTTTTAGTAACGATATTGTTAGCTCGGTATCAGCGGCTCGTAATGAAGCCATTGGTTCACGTCAGCAGGTAGCTATTGAGCCAAATGGTGGCGATTGGTCTCAGGGCTGGCGAGTTTTCGTCGATGCTAACGATAGTGGTACATTCGATGCTGGTGAGGAAATCGTAAGAGAAATTGAAGCCTATCCAAGCTCTATGAGTGAGAATGCTTCACCAGGTAATAATATTGTTTTTACCTCTAGAGGCATTATGAGTAATCTTGGTGGTTGGGGTACATTGACCATTTGTGATGATCGAGGTGCTGGGCGCTCGATTAATATAGCTGGTGCTGGCAATGTTACTGTGTCTAAAATTGATGTTGGGGGATGTTAACTTTGAAAAGAAATAGAATTAAAGCATTTACCTTAATGGAAGTCATGATTGTGGTTGCCATTGTTGCTATCTTGGCAGCTATTGCGGTGCCGATGTACACTGAGCAGGTCAAAAAGGGCAAGCGAAATGATGCGATGCAAGCACTACTTGCGGCATCTGAAGCAATGGAGAGATATAAAGCTGCAAATTTCTCATACAATGGAGCTGTTCTGGGTGACTTCTTCAATACACAAGTGCCAGTTGATGGTGGTGCCGCGTATTACACCTTGTCTCTTGAAAACTTATCAGCAACAACATACAGGATAAGAGCTGCTGACACTGGCTCAATGGAAGGAGATGGTGATTTAACCATAAACCAAGCTGGACAGAAGACATATAACGGAAATCCTAACTGGCCTGACTAACCGATAGAATCTTTATACCTACAAGCAATATTGTATCCAACCCGTTCTGTGAACGGGTTGTTTTTTATACAAAACCCTACAATTTAAATACATATCTCAAATAGTACACATCTCTTGAATCTCTAGAATAAATCCGGCAATTGGTGGAACCTTAACAGATTGAGGGAGCTATGAGCTGGGGTAGTGAAGTTACAGTTGGGATGCAGCGTGTATCCATTAATCAAGGACACTTTCAGAAACAAGCTGGATTTGGCCTTGTTGAATCATTTATTAGTATTATCTTATTAGCAGGCTTTTTATTAAGTGCTTGTCATCTTTTACTCAATCTATTTTCCTCTAAGTTACTTGATGAAACAGCCTCTAAGTTAATTGACTCTTTCCAAAAAGCTCGCCAGTTAGCGATAGAAACTAATACTAGTATCCAAATAACAGCAGTGAATAACAGTTGGGGCAATGGCTGGGAACTAATTCCTTTGGATTCTTCTACAAACAGCTCTGCAGTATACAAACAGGAGCAACTTGCTGAGCCTGTTGTCTTTGTAGGCCATCAGCAACAATCCATCATATTTAAATCAAACGGTATGACCTCAAATTTGAATCCCTTAGGTGATAGCGGACTTATATTTTGTAACGCTAATGGCAAAGGCAGGAGGTTAACCATGCTTGCATCAGGAAGGGTGCAGGTCAGTAATATTAAACAAGAGTGTGGGGTTTCATCATGATAAAACAAGCGGGCTTTTCTTTAATGGAAGTGCTCATCACCATTCTCTTGGTGAGTATAGGTCTGTTGGGGTATGCAGCTTTGCAAATGGGCGCATTAAACAGCTCTCTGGATTCATTCTCGCGTTCGCAGGCAAGCATAATTCTCGAAGATGCGGCTGCTCGTATTCGTAATAATGCAGAGTACATGAAGAATGATTTCGGGTTAGCAAATGCCTATACCGGAGATGTTGCATCTAAGTCTGTTTATCAATGGTGTGATATTGAGAGTGGCATTATCCCAGAAGCATCTTGCGACTCCGATTCTAACTGTTCTATGAGTGACTTGGCCAAACAGGATATTTTTGAGGTTTGTTCCAGTTTGGTTGATACCAAAATTCCTACGGGAATAGTAGGTGCTAGTTGTTTTGATCGCGACGAGACTGGCGACACTGATAAATGTAGCTATGGTTCGCGTATGTCGCTGTTCTTAGCCTGGAAAGGTACTGAGCGCGAAGATGTCAGCGGAAAAACTGAATACAGTCAAAATACTCGTTGTCAAAGTGAACTTGGATTAGACAGTGATTACGCCTGTGTCCAGTTGGAGATAGTTCCATGATTAATTCAAATGTGAATCGGGTATCGGCAACTAATTCATCAATGGGAAAACAGTCTATGAAGCCTTTAAGCCGTTCTAACACTAAGGCATTTACGTTAGTTGAAATGATGGTTGCTATGTTGATTGGCCTTATTATCATCGCTGGAATCGTGATGTTATTTGTTTCTAGCAAACAAACATACCGTCTCAACACTGCAATGACTCACGTTCATGACAATGGACGTTTTGCCATGAACTATCTTGTCAGTGATTTGCGAAAAGCAGGTTGGGTTGATAGCGATATTGTAACTGTTGATGGCCATAGCTTGGCTGCACCATTTGATCAGCTTACAGATAATATCGAAGTAACCGGCGGACAAGCCTCAGACGGTTTAACTGTTCGCTATTATGGTGAAGAAAACTGTATAGGTGATAAGCCTGCTGATGGAATAGTAAGAAATCAGTATCAGCTCCAAGCTACTGCCGATGGCTTGCCTGAGCTGAAGTGTAACGGTGCCAGCTTAATTAAGAACGTAGAAAGTTTCCAGATTAGATACGGCGTACTAACTGCCAATGGATTGCAATATGTAACCTCTGACTCAGTAAGTGATATCTCCCTTTTACAAACTTTGCAAATAGCATTCTCAGTCGCATCTGACGAGAAAAATGTCATTGATAAAAATGTTAGCTTGAATGGTGTTTTGGATGAAGGGCCATACTCATTCAATGACGGACGATATCGTAAAGTTTTCACGAGCACCATTGTGTTAAACAACAATGGGCATCAACCACCAGATTCGTTATTGGTTTCGGAGTAGTTCTATGACTAATAATCAAAACGGCTTTTCGTTAATCATGGGCCTGATTATTTTGGCCATAATGGCACTGTTAGGTGTTTCTATTATGTCTTCAGGCATTTCATCGCAAAAAATTGCGGTGGTTAATCAGGAAGACACTATGGTTTTTCACGCTGCCCAGACTGCTAATAGTTCCTATGTCAGCACCTACCATTATGACGCTTCTCATATAGTGGAAACAGCTGAGGACGCCTATTGGGATACCTTGCCAGCTCCAAAAAACGGTTATGTGCAATGCACTAATGAGTATGGTGATTTGGTTGATTGCGATTCAGATGTGAGACTTGAGTCAGACAAGATTCTAAAAGCAAAGGTAGAAGCTTTTTATCACGACTGCGAAACTGCGGCTCTAAAATGTTTGGGTAATTCCTGGGATAACACAGGGTTAGGTTGCCATTCATTCCAATTGATTGGTGAAGGTAACCTTGATGTTAATAAAAATGATGTCGCTGATGTCGGCGAAGCAAATACTCATATTGAAGAGTGGGTAAGTGCTGTGCGTAGTTGCAATAAAACGCTTTAAGTGAGGGGATTATGATTATTAAAAAAAGTTTAATAACAGCGCTATTGATAATTACAGGCTTAATGCCTGTTTTATTGCAAGCAGACGATACCGAAGTGTATTTTGGACAGGCTAAAGACGTTAATTTGCTATTAGTACTTGATGTTTCTGGTTCAATGGCATTCACAACTGAAGAGTGCAGATTTGATAGAAGAGGCAATCCATATCCAAGTTGTTATCCCGGAAGTGGGGAGCAATCGCGCTTAGATATTATGAAGGAGGCTTTGGATTTATTTCTGAATGATTTACCTGATAATGTGAAAGTAGGTATTCTTACATACTCATCTGGTGAAAATATTGCGCTTCAGCATGAAATAAAAAAGCTAAGTGAAAACAACCACAAAGCGGTGTTGTTAAATACTATTGATGGGCTTGATGCAAATGGCGGCACTTTGACAGCAGGTGCATTATATGAGGCTGCTAGTTATTTCCGCGGAGAATATGATGGGCTTTCCTCTCCTATAACACCAAGTTGTGGTAATGCTAGTAACATAGTTTTCCTTACAGACGGGCAACCCAATAGTCTAGATTACAGCAATTACAAATATTGGAATGAAATAAAGAATTTGACTGGAGAAAGCTGTTCTTGGAGAGATGATGGTAAAGAGTGCTCCCAAAATCTTGCTAGGTATTTGTCATCAGTAGACCAACTTGAAAATATCATTCCTTCGACAGTCAAAACACACACTATTGCATTTGCTCTTGAAGATGCTGACGCTAAGAACTTTTTAGAAGGTGTTGCCGAGGCTGGAAGTGGAAATAGCTATACCGCAGACAGTACAGCCGGCCTAGTTGACGCTTTTAAGTCTTCTATTGAAACCGACATTGAGCAAAGTATGATGGTTGCTCCAAGCGTACCTTTTAGTCAAAGCAACCGCTTAAATAGTAGTAATGAGCTTTTCCTTGCTATGTTTCAGCCTGCTAAAACTCAGTTCTGGCATGGTAATCTCAAAAAATATTATTTAAAAGACGGAAATGTCGTTGATAGCAATGATGCTGTTGCAGTGGATGATAATGGTCAATTTCTAGAATCAGCTTCAAGCGCCTGGAGTCTACTAGATGGTAATAAGTTGGCGCTTGGTGGTGCTGCGCAAGCCATGGATATGCCGCGTAACGTTTATTCTAATATCCTGGAAAAAAATCTCTGGACGCAAAAGAATAAGCTCACTACAACTAATAATAAAATCACGCGCTCACTGCTTGGCCTGCCTGCGACGGCCACCGATACTCAGTTAAACAGCCATATTCAGTGGCTATTTAATGGTTCTGTGGATATAGACACCAACGATGATGATGTTATGGACAGAAGCATTAATCGTTACGGTGATCCACTTCATTCAAAACCTGTTGTGGTTGATTATGCAGACAAAAGCTTGTTGTTCATGGGCGATAATGAGGGTTATTTGCATGCAATAAATTCAGCTGATACTAGCGGTAAAGAAGAATGGTCTTTTATACCTCGTCAGTTATTAAAAAATACTGCTGCTTTGGTCGAAAACAATTCATTGGCCAGTGTTTCTAGCCGCATCTATGGCCTTGACGGTGATATTACTGTTTATCATCAGGATGGAAACCGAAATGGCAAAGTAGATAATGGTGAAAAAGCTTACTTGTATATCGGAATGCGTCGTGGTGGTAAGAACTACTATGCGATTGATATTTCTGATTCGGCAAGGCCACAGCTCATGTTTACTATTACCGGTGATTTAGCAACCTCGGAAGAAACTACTGCTGGTCTTAGTTGGGATACTGTTCATTATTATGAGGGACTGGGACAAACATGGTCCAAGCCAATCATCGGTCATATTAAGTGGAAAGGCGGCAAAAAGTTAGTCATGATCTTTGGTGGTGGTTATGATGCTCAGAATCAGGATAAACATGGACTAGAAGCCAATACACCCGATACCGTTGGTCGTAATATCTTTATTGCCGATGCAGTTTCAGGGCAAATGCTTTGGAACGCTAAAGAGAATGCCATTGATCGAAGAGGTGGGGATTTCGCTAATCTGCTAACTAACAGTTTTGCAGCAGATCTCTCAGCCGGTGATTTAAGAGGCAGTGGAACATTTGAACATATCTATGCAACAGATACGGGCGGCCAGCTATTCCGTTTTGACATTACTCAAGAAGATAAAAACAGTAATACTCAGATTTATGGCGTGAAAGTTGCCGATATCGCCGGTACAGGAGTCGCAGGCAATAGACGATTCTATAATCGTCCTGATGTATCTTTTGTAAAGCTTCGTGGTAAAACAATGGCGCTTATAGCCGTGGGTTCAGGCTACAGAGCCCATCCTCTGGCTGAAGATACCAATGATAGATTCTATGTGTTTTATGACAAGAATATACTGGCTGGGGGCTACCCTGACCAGGTGCTTAATGAAAGTACTCTCTATGATGTGACTAATAAAATTGATACTGATCCTAATGATGAAACTAAAGGTCGATACGTTGGAATATTTGATATTTTAGATCATGAAACAAAAAATAATGGTTGGTATATCAGACTTGCTGATGGAGAGAAGGTTCTAGCTGATGCTTCAACCATTAACTACCGAGTACTGTTTACTACCTTTAAACCCGGCTCAGATGAGGAAAATACCTGTAGCGCCGTTGCGGGGCAAAATAAGTTATACACTGTGAGCGTACTTGACGGAAAGCCCACATTCTTCAAGAAAAATAATCAGAATGGTGAGTTTGTTGAGTATGTACGATCGACTAACTTAGGTTTCCTAGGTATTGCACCTGAGCCAACTATTGTTTATCCAGACGATGGTAATGGTGGTGCGGGAGATGTTGTTAAGCTGGTTGGTCTCGAAGTTATCTGTAGTGGGGCAGAATGCGACTATTTAAACGAATTAAATACAGTTAAATGGCGCGAGTTGACAAAGAAAGAGCTTGAGCAACTGAAGAGCAACTAACTTATTGATATTAAAGATGAAAGCTCTGGCTTGCGAATTGCCCCGTGTCATGTAGAATTATGTAAAACTACAGGATACGGGGATTTTCTGTGCGCGCAAAAGTCATTAGTTTTGTCCAAATGAAAGGTGGGGCAGGTAAAACCACTTTATGTGCCAATATTGCCTCAACTTTGTCTGATAAAAGCAAAGTCCTGATGATCGATACTGATCATCCACAAAGCTCTCTCGAAACATGGTATCGTGTCCGCGACGAGCAGTATCTCATTGAAAACATGGATGTTGTATCATCCAAGAACCTTGCACACCTGCAAAAGCAAGTTCGTGAGAATACTGATTTATATGATTACATCCTGATAGATGGACACCCAAGGATCACAAATCTAACCAGGGCAGTTGTCCTATTGTCTGACCTGGCGCTTATCCCTCTCAGCCCTTCGCCAATAGAAGTCTGGTCAACAAAACATCTTGCAGAAATAGTTGATGAAGCTAGGGGATTGAATCCTAATTTGGAAGCCAGAATTTGCTGGAATCGTTACCGTGTTAGAACTAACTCTGCGGACAATGTTGTTGCAAACGCTAAGCAGGAGTTAGGAATGGAAGACTTTCCAACAAAACTAGGTAACCGAGTAGCTTATCTAGACTCTTTTGCCGAGGGATTGACTGTAGCAGAATGGCATGACCCTGCAGCAAAGCTTGAAATTTGGTCATTAACTTCAAATATAGAACGACTAATATCTCAGCTTCCTAAGTCCAGACTTAAAACTGAAAACCAGGTAGATAGGTTTGCTAAGGGGAAGTAAATACTAAACGCTCATTTATGACCGTTGATTATTATTAGAAAATAAAACTGTTGACCCTGAAAATAAATTGGTTTAGATTGCAAGACATGAATATGAATATCGCACAAAACATCTGGTGGTGGCACGTTACTTAGTAGCGGGCCTTTTGTTGTTTGTAAGATATTAATACGACACAAGAATTTAAGAAGCCCGCAAAAGCGGGCTTTTTTTATGCCTAGAGCAACTGGATAAAGTAATAGCAGATATATACGACAACTGAAACTGAGAAATTAACTATGACAATACCTGCAAAAATTAAATCATTCCTAACGACAAACTGGTGGTGGTTCGACTAGGGCGGGGTATTGTCTTTTGAAAGACGATAAAGCCCGCCATTGCGCGGGCTTTTTTTATGTCTGTTGAATTTGTACCAGCCCAGTAACGGGGTGAAGTAAAAGATTATTACGACTTAAATTACTTATGAGGAACACATTATGATTATTATTCTTCGACCAGATGCTTCCGAGCAAGATGCACAGGAGATACTTCAGAAGATCGATACTGCAGGTTTGAAACCTTTGCATATGCCAGGGGTTGAGCGAACCGTTATTGGTGCTCTTGGAGATGAGCGAGTGCTGGAATCACTACACCTTGAGAATTTGCCCCAAGTAGATTTAGTAAAGCCGGTACTGAGCAAGTACAAGCTGGTTAGCCGTGAAATTTATGCCCAGGATACTGTAGTGCAGGTAGGCAACACTCCGGTTGGTTCTGAGCAATTTGCAATAATGGCCGGGCCTTGTGCCATTGAAAGTGAAGAGCAGCTTCTGGAAACGGCTCGTTATGTCAAGAATGCCGGCGCTACAGTTTTACGTGGTGGCGCATTTAAGCCTCGAACCAGTCCATACTCGTTTCAAGGCTTAGGTGTTGAAGGCTTAAAAATCATGTCACAGGTTGGCAAGGAAGTTGGGCTCGATACCATCACGGAGCTGATGGATGTGAATGACCTGGATGATGTTGCTCGCTATATCTCTGCTATTCAAATCGGTGCGCGAAATATGCAGAACTACACATTACTTAAAGCGGTGGGAGAGACGCAGAAACCGGTTTTGCTAAAGCGTGGCTTGTCGGCAACAATCGAGGAGTTATTACTGGCCGCAGAGTATATTGTTGCCAGTGGTAACCCGAATGTCATGATTTGCGAACGTGGTATCCGGACATTCGAAACCGCTACACGAAACACACTTGACCTTAATGCTGTCGCCTTTATCAAAGAACGTAGTCATCTACCTGTAATCGTTGACCCATCACATGGCACCGGTGTTCGTACTCTTGTTTCCCCTATGGCAAAAGCGGCTGTTGCCTGCGGTGCAGATGGGGTTATTGTTGAGTGCCATAGAAGCCCAAAAGAATCTGTGTCTGATGCGGCTCAAGCGCTATCTCCACAAGATTTCCATACATTGATGCAGCAACTTGCACCTTTCGTTGCAGCAAGTGGCCGTACTCTGGCGGAGGTGGCTCGTGCAAGTTAGTACCTTAACTAAAAAGCTACCATTGTCTTTGCTCCCCAGTGAGGTTTACGGTCTTCTGACACATAATGGGCAGAAAGCACATACGGTTTTATTAGAAACGGCAGAGCCGGGTACTCAGAAAAGCAAAAGAAGTATTAGTATGGTATCAGCCGCAGCCATTATCGAAGGTGTTAATGGCACCGTTACTATTTCTAGTCTGAACGACAACGGAGCAAGCTTCATCAAGGAATTAAGTAACGATAGCCACAATATTCAAGGCTTTAATAAAGATGTTGCCGATAGCAGAGTGACTTATTCAATTAAGCAGACTAGTGATGAACTGATCAGTGAAAGTCAGCGTCTGGTTCAGCAGACCATTGCTGATGTTCTCTTCTACATTGTTGAGCAGATAAAGAGTCATCAAAAAACAGATGATGCCAGTTCCTGCTTAATTGGAGCAATGAGCTTTGATCTGATTGACCAGTATGAATCTTTGCCTGATATAGAGAAGGACTCTCCTGACTTCAGATTCTATTTAGCGGATCAGTTGGTTATACAGGAAGATGATTCACAGACCGCTAAAATTATCGTCAAAGGATTTGCTGACAATGCTCACAACACAATCCGCCTAGGTACGGCAATTGATGCGATTGAGAAAAGGTTACACTCTTCGCAAGTTTCCCCGTCTTTAACCGCAAGTTCAAACAATCCGCGCTCAATAAGTTTACGTGACTCAGACTTTGCACCAGATGTTAGCGATGATGTATTTGCCGATAATGTTGGCAAAGTAAAACAGCACATTATTGAAGGTGATGCCTTTCAGGTAGTTTTATCAAGAACATTCGTTGCCGATTGCCCTGATGCATTCAAGGCCTATCAGGTGTTACGTCAAAGTAATCCAGGCCCTTATATGTACTACATTAATAATGGCAAAAGTCAGCTATTTGGATCCAGTCCAGAGAGCGCATTAAAGGTTTTTGATAGCAATAAAGTTTCACTTTACCCCATTGCAGGAACCAGAAAGCGTGCATTCAATTCAGACTCTTCAATTAATTTTGAGCAGGATGCAAAAACAGAGTTTGAATTAGTTAGCGATGAGAAAGAGAGTGCTGAACATATGATGTTGGTTGACCTGGCTCGTAATGATTTAGCAAAGGTTATCAAGGTTGGCAGTCGCCAGGTCACACAGTTGAAAAGAATTGTTAAGTATTCCAATGTCATGCATATGGTTTCAGAAGTCATTGGAGAGCTGCGTGATGACATCCATCCCATGCATGCTTATAGAGCCTGCGCCAATATGGGAACTTTGACTGGTGCTCCTAAAATTAAAGCCGTTGAATTAATTCGTCACATAGAGAAAAAGCCTCGAGGCTTTTATGGAGGGGCGGTTTGTATTTATAACGCTAATCAAGAGTTCGATAGCGCCATTATTATCCGTTCTGCAGAAGTCATTGATGGCAAGGCTTACGTATCTGCTGGCGCTGGAATTGTCTATGACTCTGTTCCAGAACTTGAAGCCAATGAAACTCGGCATAAAGCCATGGCGGTACTCAATGCCTGCTTAGTTGCACAGCGTGAAGATGAGGAGGCTGCAGCATGAAGGCGTTACTCATCGATAATTTTGATTCGTTTATCTATAACCTTGACTATGAGTTGCAACAATTAGGCTTCGAGGTGACGGTTGTTCGTAACGATGCTGATTACGATTTTGTCTCAGAAAAAGCTCACGATTCAGACTGTGTCGTATTATCACCTGGCCCAGGCAAACCTGCTGATGCTGGATGTTGTCCACAGTTGCTAAATGACTTTAAGGCTATCAAACCTATTTTGGGAGTCTGCCTAGGTCATCAGGCAATCGTAGAAAGCTTTGGCGGTGTTGTCGAAAAAGCTCAGCAAGTGGTTCATGGCAAGGTTTCTAATCTTAAACTGAAAGAAGCGTCAGCCCTATTCAATGGAGCTACTACCAGTATCGTTGTTGCGCGATATCATTCATTGGTTGCGACCAAAGTCCCCGATGAACTTTTAGTTACGGCAACCGCCGATGATGAAGTCATGGCTGTGCAACACATCAAGCATCCAATCTATGGTCTGCAATTTCATCCCGAAAGCATTATGAGTGTTGTAGGCCACAAGTTACTCGAAAACTTCAAAACGATTGTTGCTGACTTTTCCTCTACTTCAAAAGGAGCTAGCCATGATGCAGTTGCTTGAATCAATCTATCAGGGTGACAGTCTCAATTACGCTCAAGCTACAGAGTCATTCCAAGCTGTTTTAAAGGGGCAGGTTGAAGCTCCCGTTGTGGCAGCCATGTTGGCGGCACTAAAGACCAAAGGTGAGACAGTAGAAGAAATTGCGGGAGCTGCCTATGCACTACGACAGGAAGCTGTTGCATTTCCACAACGTGACTATCTGGTCAGTGATTGCTGTGGAACGGGTGGGGATGGTTTAAACACCATCAACGTTTCAACCATTGTCAGTATTCTGGCTGCCACGGCTGGCGTCAAAATGGTCAAGCATGGTAATCGATCAGTCTCGTCGAAATGTGGTTCTGCCGATCTCATGGAGCGCTTAGGTGTCAATATTCATCTAAATCCACCTAAAAGTAAGAAGCTGCTAGATGACACGAATTTTTCATTTCTTTTCGCGCCGGATTACCACCCAGGAGTGAAGCATGTCATGCCTGTCAGACAGTCGCTAAAAACCCGCACTATTTTTAATTTGATTGGGCCGCTAGCTAACCCTGCACTACCCGAAGTTCAGTTACTCGGTGTATACGATAAGCAATATTGTCGTCCGTTTGCTGAGATATTGAAAATACTGGGAGCAAAAAAAGCGTTGGTGGTTCACGGTTCTGGGTTGGATGAAGTGGCAGTTCATGACTCAACATATGCGGTTAGTTTGGATGATGGCAATATTGAAGAGTTACATTTAACTCCAGAAGATTTTGGCATTAGTCGGCACAGTATTGCCAGCATTCAAGCCGATAGCATTGACGATAACGTTCAATCCGCAATCAATTTACTACAAGGAAATGGCCCAGAAGCCCATCTTGATATGGTCGCAGTCAATTGTGGTACTTTGTTGGTTTTGAACGGACTTGCCCATGATTATACAACGGCGACCCACACTGCAAAGGAACTCTTGAGAAGCGGCAAGGCATACGAGCAGTTACAGCTAATCAAGGAGGCCTCCTATGCTTAACGTTCTTGAAACTATTTTGCAGCACAAGCGTGAGGTGATTGGAAACACGCCGGATTTTAATGAGCTTGCACCAAGTCAGCGTAGCTTCTATGACGCCCTAAATCAGCCGCATTATGGGTTTATCATGGAGTGCAAAAAAGCGTCTCCTTCAAAAGGACTGATTAGAGAAAGTTTCGACATTGAGCAAATTGTTCCAGTATATGACCAATATGCTGATGCAATTTCTGTGTTGACTGAGGAGCGTTTTTTCCGAGGTAGTTTTGCAAACTTGGCGAAAGCTCGTCTATTAACGGACAAGCCCATACTATGCAAAGATTTTATTCTTACACCAAAACAGATTCGACAGGCGCGCCACTTTGGTGCTGATGCCGTTTTACTGATGCTCTCTGTTCTGAATGACCGTGATTATCAAGCATGTTATGAACAGGCCAGTTCATTAAATATGGACGTGCTGACAGAGATTCATACTGAAGCTGAGCTTGAAAGAGCCATTCAATTAGGTGCCAAAATTATTGGCATTAATAATCGTAACCTGAAAGATTTATCCACCAGCTTTGAGCATACCAAACAGCTTGTCGATAAGGTGCCTGGTGATCGTTTAATTATTACTGAGTCGGGCATTTCTACTCATAGCGACGTACTTGAACTTTCCCAGTTTTCTGACGGCTGCCTGGTAGGGTCTAGCCTGATGAAGGAAGCTGATCTTGAGTGCGCTGCAAGGCAACTCGTTTATGGTGATATTAAGGTTTGTGGAGTTACCCAACAATCTGACGCTACAAAACTCGAAACACTACCAGCCAGCTCGATAGGCATCATTTTCGCACCATCTTCTAAACGGCGCGTAAGCGACACCATTCAAACATCCCAAAAGCCATTGGTCGGTGTATTTCAAAATCAGGAAACTGATGAGGTGGTATCCAAAGCGTTGCAATACCAACTTGACGCTATTCAGTTGCATGGCGATGAAACATTAGAGTTCGCAGAGACTATTAGACAGCAACTTCCCGCGCTTAAGATTTCTAAGGTTTTTCATGTTAGCTCTGAAGTTTCGAAGGATGAATTGGTAAGTGAGTTAGAACACCTGCTTGAGCACTATGATGAAATCTTATTAGATTCTATAAGTGGCGATGGTGAGAAAATTCAACGTGGAGGAACTGGCGTAACTTTTGACTGGTCATTACTTCAGGGCATTGAGTCAGAGTTATTGACGAATAATATACGTATCGCCGGTGGTGTCAGTTCGGCGAACATTCAACATCTTAAAGGAATGGGAATTACTAAGCTCGATCTTTCCAGTTCGGTGGAGTCGAGCCCTGGCATTAAAAGCCATGACTTACTGACTGATTTCTTTGTTTTGGCCAGGCCACAGTCGGGTCGCAAGTCTTTCAATTCAATCGCAACTCATTTAGACAAGCGGTCTACTGAAGTTGTAGCAACAGGAGTTTCTTCATGAATCAAAAAGTTAATACGCCAACTAATTTTGAATTTGAAGGTGCTTATATTGGTCAGTTTGGAGGGCAATTTGTACCTCAATTACTGATGCCTGCGTTACAGCAACTCCATAATGCATTTGAAGCATCGTTGTTGGATAACGACTTTCAAACTGAGTTAAAGCGTTTACTTAAAGAGTATGCCGGTCGGCCAACACCTGTCACTGAATGCACCTCTTATGCACGTATTAATCAGTCGCGAATATTTCTTAAGCGTGAAGATTTATTGCATGGTGGCGCCCATAAAACCAATCAGGTTCTTGCCCAGGCTTTATTGGCAAAAAAAATGGGTAAGCATCGAATTATCGCTGAGACCGGTGCTGGTCAGCATGGAGTAGCAACGGCTTTGGCTTGTGCACTCTTAGGCCTTAGGGCGACTATTTATATGGGTAAAAAAGACTGTGATCGACAGGCCCCAAATGTGTTTCGAATGCAACTGATGGGGGCCGAGGTTATTCCTGTCGACAACGGTAGTGCCAGCTTAAAAGATGCGATTAATGAAGCGCTGCGTGACTGGGCTTCGAGCTATGAAACCACTCATTATCTGTTAGGAACCGTTGCTGGACCGGCACCATTTCCAAAGATGGTTCGTACCTTCCAGAAAATTATTGGTGAAGAAGCGAAACAGCAGATGAAGCAGTTAATCGGTCGATTACCAGATGCTGTGATTGCCTGTGTCGGTGGTGGTTCAAATGCAATTGGTATCTTTGCCGATTTTATTAAGGATGAGCAGGTGCGGTTAATTGGAGTAGAGCCTGCCGGTAAGGGGCTTGATACCAATGCCCATGGGGCAACTTTATTGAAAGGACAAGAAGGTATTTTGCATGGTGCCAGAACCTATGTCATGCAGGATAAAGAAGGGCAGGTACAGGAGTCACACTCAGTTTCTGCCGGGTTAGACTACCCAGCAGTTGGACCTGAACATGTTCATTTAATGACATCGGGTAGAGCAGAGTATGTATCGGTGACTGATGAGGAAGCTCTCGAGGCTTTTCAGGAGCTTTCAAAAAGTGAAGGGATTATTCCTGCATTAGAGTCATCTCATGCCTTAGCTTATGCCAAGAAACTGGCAGCAGAATCAACAGAACCGCTTAATATTTTAGTGAACCTGTCTGGTCGTGGTGATAAAGACCTTGCTCATGTCATGAACATACTAAATCCATCAAATTAGCGTTGACAAGTAATGAGAATTTAAAATGAGATATAAGAAATTATTTAACGGCTTAAAAGAAAGAAACCAGCTTGCCTATATACCATTTTTACTGCTTGGCGATCCTTCTGAGGAACTTTCGTTAAAGCTCATCGATACGCTGGTTAACAATGGTGCTGATGCTTTAGAGCTGGGTTTTGCATTCTCTGACCCAGTCGCCGATGGTCCTGTCATTCAGGCCGCCAGCCTTCGACCATTGGAAAATGGCTTTAGTGTTGATGATGGATTTAATTTGATTGCTAAGGTTCGCGCCAAATACCCTAACTTACCAATAGGTATATTAACTTATGCCAACCTAGTATTTGCACCTGGTATTGAGCAATTTTATGATAAGGCAGCACGTTCTGGTGTGGATTCGGTGCTTATTGCCGACTGTCCCGTGGAAGAAAGAGAGTTATTTTCTGGTTCTGCCAGTAATTGTGCCATTGACACTGTGTATATTGCTCCACCGGATGCCAGTTCTTCGAGTTTGGAATTAATTGCTAGTAACAGCCAGGGATATACCTATGTGTTGAGTCGAAAAGGTATCACTGGTACTGAAAATAGTCAGCAGGAAACTGGCACCGACTTGATTAAACAGCTTAAGCAATTACAGGCACCACCTCTCGTCCAAGGGTTCGGTATCTCAAAGCCAGAACATGTGCTACAGGCTGCAAAGGCCGGAGTGGACGGAATAATTACTGGGTCAGCCATAGTTAACTTGATCAATGAGCATTATAATACGCCGGATAAAATGTTAGATTTAGTGGCCGAATACGCTAGAACTATGTCTGACGCGGCACATAATGCACGCCATCAACTAAAAATGGCGCACACAATTGAAAAAGGCTCACACTATGTCGATAGCAGAAACAATCAAGCAGCAGCTGCTGGAAATGGAGCAGCAAGTTGAAGAAGAAAAACTGTTTTTAGTAGGGTATCTGATCCCAATGGTGGATTTGATATCAGTCGATGATTTGTCTGATGATGAGTGGTTTGCAGAATTTGCGCTGTTTGTAGAAGATGCAGTCGAAGCTGATGGCTTGAGTGATCGTGATGTTGACTTGCTATCTGAATTACTCGATGAGCTGCAACCCGCAGATTGAACCTGAAACATCAGGCCTTGTTTATATTTGGAAAAGCTTTTGACTGATAGAATCGTAACGTCGAGTAATGTAAAGCCTTTTGAAGTAACGCTACCCGGCAGTAAATATCTCGCTAACCGCTATATTGTTCTTGCTGCTATTAGCCATGGAACAACTCAGCTTACCAATGTCCCTGCTAATGACGACATTAAAGCTGCTTTACAGGCTATTTCTACGTTAGGCGCAGAGGTCCAGTGGATTGATGAAAGCAGTGTCAATATCAAGAGCATTGAAAACTTTGAGTTATCTAATGACTTGATTATTGATTGTCATGACAGCGGGACTTTGGCGCGTTTTATAACTGCGTTGACCGGTTTGTTTTATTCTCCTTCCGGATACTCAATTACTATTACAGGCAGTGCTCAGATGCGCTCAAGGCCAATGAAAGAGAGTGTGGAAAGTCTGGAGAGTCTCGGCGTCAATGTAACCAGCGATAATGGTTATTTACCGATAAAATTATCCGGTCCGATTGCAGGAGGTTCGTGTGAACTCGACGCTTCACGCAGTAGCCAGTTTCTCAGTGGTTTATTGATTGCGTGTCTCAGAGCAGAAAAAGATACCTTGATTCATTTAAACTCGGATTTGGTCTCTGAAAGTTATGTTGAGTTAACCTTACGAGCGATTGAGCTTTTTGGTGGGGAGATAAAAAGGATTAATTGTCGAGAATTTTTTATTCCTGGGCAGCAATCACTGGCTGCTCAGGAAATACAAGTTGCTGGCGATGTGGTTAGTAGCAGCTATTTTATGGGGGCTGCTCTGTTAGCAGAAACTTCCTGTACCATAAAGCATTACCACTTTGATTCGCCGCAAGGAGAATCTAAATTTCCACAGGTACTGGAAAAGATGGGTGCCAAAGTTTATCTCAAACATGACGATCTGACGGTTGAGTACGATAAACCGCTTCAAGGCGTCGAAGTTGATATGGGTAATATGCCGGATGTGGTACCAACTTTAGCAGCACTTGCTTGTTTTGCTGAAGGAGAAACCCGAATTACCAATATTGGCCATCTGGCATTTAAAGAGTCGAACCGAATCGTTGATCTCTGCGAGCAGTTGAGAAAGTTGGGAGCTGATTGTGAATACGATGAGTCTAGCATCACCATTCGTGGCACTAATGAGCTCAATGCTGGTAGAGCTTCCAGTTGCCATGATCACAGACTCGCCATGAGTCTGGCTCTAATGGGTATCAAGTTACCCGGTCTAGTGATAGAACATTCAGAGGCTGTGGCTAAGTCATTCCCGGATTACTGGCAGTATCTTGAACAGATTGGTATGGTTATCGAACCAAACTTAATAAGCAATTAATGATTAGGACGTTTTATGGCTGGTGACAGTTTCGGTACATTATTCAGAGTGACTAATTGGGGCGAGTCTCACGGCAAAGCCATTGGCACCGTTGTGGAAGGCTGTCCTGCTGGTCTTAAACTTTCCGAAGAAGATATACAGCCGTTTCTTGACCGTCGTCGTCCCGGACAAAGCTCAATTACCACGAGGCGAGATGAAGCCGACCACGTTCAAATCCTTTCAGGTGTGGTTGATGGAATAACTACGGGCACACCCATCAGCCTGCTTATTCCTAATAAGGACCAGCGCAGTAAAGACTATTCAGAATTGCAGTCCATTTTCAGGCCCAGCCATGCTGATTATACCTACCAAAAAAAATACGGTATCCGTGATGTGGCTGGTGGCGGCCGAAGCTCTGCCAGGATTACTGCCGGACATGTAGCTGCAGGTGCTATTGCCCGTAAAGTATTGGAGCAGGCATTAGGTACGGAAATAGTGGGTTACGTAAAAAGCATTCAGGATCTAACCATGACTCTTGGCCCCGAGGATGTGGATGCCAGCTTAATTGAACAGACCCCAGTGCGTTGCCCTGACTTACAATTAGCCGAAGAGATGATTGCTAAAATTGAGCAGGCCCGTAAAAAAGGCGATTCTCTTGGCGGTATTGTTGAGTGTCGGATTAACTCAATTCCGGTCGGCTTGGGCGAACCCGTTTTCGATAAGCTGGAAGCAGATTTAGCGAAAGTTATGATGGCAATCAATGCCTCTAAGGCTTTTGAAATTGGCTCTGGTTTTGCTGGCACATTATCACGTGGCTCTGAGCATAATGATGTTTTTATTAACGATGCAGGTCAGGTCAAAACTAGAAGTAACAATTCAGGTGGCGTTTTAGGCGGTATTTCCAATGGAATGCCAATAGTGTTCAGAGTGGCATTTAAACCTACGCCAACTATTATCAAGGAGCAGGAAACCGTTAACCTTGAAGGAGAAGAAACTATTTTCCATGGAAGAGGGCGGCATGACCCCTGTGTTTTACCTAGAGCAGTCCCTATTGTTGAAGCTATGGCGGCTCTTGTTCTTTGTGATCACTTCTTAAGATACAGAGCCTATAAAGATTTGTTTAATATTGATTAAAATTTACGACATCTAATTGTAAAAAATGGGCTGGATTATTCCAGCCCTTTTGCTTTTTTGGCATCTTTGTTGGTCTTTATGCCATGTCCGAGAGCATTCTTTTTTACGTATAAAACAGATGCGAAGAAATAAATGACACAAAGAATTGTAATGATTAGTGACCACTGAAATTTTTCTGGTTCAATGATATAGAAGAAGGCATAGAAGAAGGGCAATAAAATAATAAAGCCGGTCCAGCCATAAGTGTAAGTTTTGCCTTTAAATAAACCTGGTAGTGCTATCAGTAAAGGCGCCCACCAAATGACAAGCGAAAAGTATACCAGGGATTGGCTTTCGTGATTCTTTACAATAAAGAAAGGCATCATAACCACAATCGCAAGGTAGGTAATCAGTCCAATTAATCGATAGCGAAGAGCACTGAGTAAATAGGGGTTAAGTTCGTTTTGCATAATGAATAGATTCTTTTGATTTAGCTGGCGGCCAGCTTTTTGCTGAGTTGTGCAATGCGCTTTCCTTGTGCAATACACAGTTTTTTTTCTGACTCTGAAATTGGCTGGCTATTGTCACTGCCAGCAGTATGGGATGCACCATAAGGAGTGCCGCCACTTTCAGTATGTATTAGCTCAGTTTCAGAATAAGGCAGGCCTGTTATTAACATGCCATGATGGAGCAATGGAAGCATCATGCTCAATAATGTGGCTTCCTGGCCACCATGAAGAGTACCAGTTGAGGTAAATACTCCTGCTGGTTTGCCTGCAAGAGCACCAGACATCCATAGTGCAGATGTGGTTTCAAGGAAATATTTTAAGGGCGAAGCCATATGACCAAAGCGAGTCGGACTGCCTAGAATAAGTCCATGACAAGTTTCCAGCTCTTCAAGAGTTACTATTGGATCGCCTCCGTCAGCTGAGTCACCTGTAGTAGCCGCTTGCTCGGTTGTTGTTACCGATGGAACGGTTCTCAGCAAAGCTTCACAGCCATCGACCGTTTCAACGCCGCGAGCAATCAAACGCGCCATTTGACGCGTATGCCCATGACGTGAGTAATACAGAATAAGGACTTTATGCAAAATGATGCCTTTTATTTTAAGTTTACTTGATAACTGCCAAAACGTTTTCGGGTGGACGACCGACCGCAGCTTTATTATTTGAGAATACGATAGGGCGTTCAATAACTTTTGGGTTCGCAACCATTAGCTCAAGAACCTGTTCTTTGGTCAGTTCTGGATTATCCAGACCGGCTTCTTTATATTCTGCTTCTTTGGTGCGGATAATATCTCGAGGAGTGACACCCAGTAACTTTACAATTTGCTTGAGCTTTGTTTTGCTTGGTGGGTTCTTCAGATATTCGATAACATTTGGCTCAACACCATTTTCTTGCAATAGAGCCAGGGTTTGGCGTGATTTGGAACAGCGTGGATTATGTAAGATGTTAATTTCACTCATAATATGATGTAATTTATTCAAACGTAGGGCTATTTTAGGCATAAATGAGCATGGAAAAAAGATGGAAGTGGTTAAAAGCCTTCATTAAATTTGTTTTTATCCAGTTTAATCGCAAGCAAGCTAGTGCCATGGCGGCGGAGCTTACATTGAGCAATATGTTGGCTCTGGTTCCGTTGATGACGGTTGCTGTCAGTCTGATGGCAGTGTTTCCTGCTTTTGAAAGTGTGAATGCCCAGGTCCAATCGCTTATTTTCGATAACCTGCTACCTGAAACAGGCCTTGCCGTTCAAGAACATCTCAATGAGTATGTATCGAAATCAAAAAATCTTTCGGCGATTGGCTTTGGCTTTTTAATCGTCACTTCACTATTGTTGATGCGCTCTATTGACCGATCTATCAATTCGCTGTGGGAGACGCCTACACAACGCAAAGGAATCCATAAAATTCTAGCCTATTGGGCCATGCTAACGATGGCTCCTATTCTGATTGCAGCTAGCCTGGCAGCATCTTCATATTTTGCAGCTTTGCCTATTGTTTCAGAGTTAAGTGGAGTCCTGACTTTTGGCTTACCTTTTATTTTGATCGTGCTGGCCTTTTCGGCCTTATATGCAGTAGTACCTTTTACCCAGGTAAAATTTTATAAAGCCCTGATAGCAGCTGCAATTACCGCAATTTTGTTTGAACTAGCCAAGTATGGATTCGCAATTTTTATTACCAAGTTTTCTAGTTATGAATTGATTTATGGTGCCATTACTGCGATTCCTATTTTCTTTCTGTGGGTTTATCTTTCTTGGTCCATTTTGTTGCTAGGGGTAATTATATGTTTTGGGTTGCATCGATTCGAGATGGATAGTGAAAAACATGAACACGAGTTTATTTCTATCTTAAAAATATTACAGTTCTTTACTCAGGCCCAGGAAAAGGAAAGTTCATTGTCGTTACAGCAGCTAAAGAGCAAGTTCAGTTATTTGCATGAGCAGACCGTTCGGGGCTATCTGGAGCAGCTAATGAGATTAAACTTTCTAGCAAAACTCGAAAGTGAACAGTATTGTCTAAAACTTACTGGCAGAAGCTTAACCATTGACGAAGTTTATCGTCGAGGAAACTGGCGATTGCCGAACAATAACCAGGTTCTGTCAGATGATAAAGATGATATTTTTAGTCAGCCAATCGAGCGAGCAAACCTTGAATTGGATAAAGCATTGGAGATTTCGTTAGTCCCTACGAATTCCAAAGATAGCTAGCTGTGAGCTACTCTCTATGATGTGTGTGACGTAGCTAGGATAGTGTTTTCCAGAAATCTCAAGCTGCAAGAGTTTCTGACCGCCTATTAGACTTTTGGGTGCAATCATAATTGAAGGAAAGCTTTCGCCTTGTTTCAAAGTTATGATTGGATGTTTAATAATTTCATCATCCTTGGTTTTAGTCAGGTAGTAGTTCAGCTCTGGATTGCCCCGCAAATATTCAACACCAATGGTTGCTCCTCTTGCGTGATCAATATTTTGCCATCGACTAATGGCTAGCTGCCAGCGATCAGGCTCTTCATGATTATTATCGATTCGGATTAATGCAATGCTTCCCACTGCGAGCTGAGCAATTTGCTGCTTATTGTGGCGAATACACATACCACCTTCGCTATAATTTACGGTTTGCCAGTTTATTCCTGTTTTATAGTCATCACCAAGCAGCTCTTTTATTTGAAAGCTAAGATGTTCATTAATAGTGAGTTTGTTTAATCCCGAGAGCGTCTTCTGAATTGCATTTGCTCCCCAGACTACATTGACATGCCCCATCATTGGGTAGCGCGTCGATTGGCGCTTCAGGTGCTGGTCGCAATAAGTAAAAATACGGTGTAATAATTTCATTGCGAGCTTATTATCAATCGCCTTATAAAAGCCTGGTTTTGGCAACTCCTGACTTTCTTCGAGTTTTAGCAAGTGTTGTTCTACAACCTCAAGCAGTTCGTGAGTTAGCAGCAGGCGAAGATGGCCAGAGTCTTCATACTCAGTTTCTTTGCTAATAAATAGCGGTTTTTTTCCTTCATTAAGATTGATTATAAAGCAGCGGCTTTCGCTAAAATGCTGAAGGTTTTTATCCAACTTGGCTTTATTTGCCCAATGATAAAAATATTTAAATAAATGCCAATGCAGGTTATCGCCCAGATGATATGGGTCAATGATGGCCATCAGGCAGCTTCGAATATAGGTATCCTCAATAGTTGCCATTGGCTCGAGTGCATCATTCAATGAACTGGTTTTAGTTCGGTGTAACTTTGATTCTTCTGCAAACTCGTACAGCATATGGAGCTCATGCCATAGATAGGCTGGAACAGGGGTATGTAATTGATAGTGCTCTATCAACATGATACCCAGATAATGTTGTGAATAATTAATAGCCTGGGCCAATCTTTGATTTTTCTTTAGTGCAAACTTTTGAGCGGACAGCTCATCGACGAGTCGTTTGAATGCAAAGGCCATCTCGGTGCTTAAAGCGTGCAGCGACTTAAGCTGGTTATGAGTGACTTTTATTGTTCTTCGGTCATTGTGTTCTCTCAGGTGTTTGCTGATTTGCAAATAACCTTTACTTAAAGTAAGGAAGTTGGCTTCTCGGTGGGCGGTTTTCTGTTGGCATCGGTTAAGCGTTTTTGCCACATTAAGTAGTTCATGAATAGCTCGATCTATATCGGAAAACGCAAGACGTTCATGCCAGGCGCTTATGGCAGAAGGAGCTGTATCCAGCATGAACTCCTGGCCAGCCTGAAATGATGGATATGTGAGCTTTAGTTGAGTCATTAATAGCGCCTACCTGGTTATAGTTCTATTATTTGTTCAGTCCACTCAGTATAATATGCACGAAAGTTTATGGTATTTCCACCATTCTATTCAATTTCATTGATTCTAACCTAATGATTTTTAAATGATTATTATGAGACATTTGTGTTTGCGCATCCTTCTTATAGGCCTTGCTGCGTTATCGCTTGCTGCTTGCGATAACAGTAAAGAGTTTTCGCTTTTAAACGGTGAGCAGAAGAACCTGTCAGATTACCGTGGTGACTGGCTTGTAGTTAATTTCTGGGCTGAATGGTGTCCACCATGTCTGGAAGAAATTCCAGAGCTGAACTTGCTCGCTCAAGAAAACGACAATATAAAGGTTCTTGGGGTGAGCTTTGATAAGCTACCAAATGATGAGCTAAGTGCGCTCATAGAGAAACTCGACATTCAGTATCCTGTTGTAGCGACGGAGCCTATGCCTTACTTGCCAATGGAGCGCCCACTAAGTTTGCCAGCCAGTTATATTGTCACGCCTAAAGGTGAGATCATGGGGCCTTTAATGGGCAAGGTTGATCGTCATAAGATTGTAGAGATTATTGAGAAAGTTCAGTCAGCACAAACTGCAAATTAAGCATTTCTATTGCATGCTCAGGATTAGCCCGTTGTAAATCTTGAGCGTGCATTTTCTGTAAGTATTTCACGAATCTTTTTATTAACCTCGTCAAGCCGAGCTTGAATTCTGGTCTGAGCGTAGGGGTCTTCCGAAGTACCATTAAGAGCTAGTTCAAAGTGTTTCTTTGCCGTTCTCAGATCACCCAGCAATAATAGGTATTGGCCAGTAGTTTCATGCATTTCAGGAGTTCTGCCTGCCTGGGCCTGAGCTTCTGCCAGAATATAAAGGTAATTAGGATTATGGCGATTGACATCCACATACCTTAGCAACAATTTTTCGGCTGCTTCAGGCTGTTTGTTGTCCAGATAAATTTGTGCAGTCGCTAAAAGCAACTTTGTCGAGCCGGGTGTCTTTTCCAATTGTTTAGTCAGCTCTGGCAAAATTTCGGATGATGTTTTATTGGCTTTGTGGGTTTCTGCGAGGGTAAATAACAGCAGATGATTATCTGAATACTCCTGATAAAGGTCAGTTAATATTGATAATGCTTTTTGGGTCTTGCCTCTGCTTTTTAACAGCTCGGCATAAAGATACCGATCTTCGACCGAGTTCTGCTGCTTTTGATTGTACTTCTGATCGAGCAAGCGAAAACTATCTTCGCTGTTAACTAAGTCGATACTTTTAATCCGGGCTTTTACCAAGTGGTAATCAAGTGAGTTTTGATGTTCAACCTGCGGGTAAAGTTGAGCTCGTTCGCGGGCAGCCGCGATTCGGTTTCTTGATAGTGGGTGTGTTAACAAAATTTCTGGCGGTTTCTGAGTGTAGCGGCTTGCCTGTTGCATAGTTTCAAAGAAATCGGCAGCGGCTCTAACGTCAAAGCCTGCGCTAGATAACATGGTAATACCAATTCTATCGGCTTCTTCTTCGTTGTCTCTGGTGTGCGAAATAATACTCTGCT
This sequence comes from Kangiella profundi, assembly GCF_002838765.1. Taxonomy (NCBI): domain Bacteria; kingdom Pseudomonadati; phylum Pseudomonadota; class Gammaproteobacteria; order Kangiellales; family Kangiellaceae; genus Kangiella; species Kangiella profundi. The sequence goes on from NZ_CP025120.1 coordinate 981,216, forward strand.
GAGCGGCTGCCTGAGTGGCGCTCATTCCAGCAATTCCTGCCTCCGGGTCTTGCGTGGCAGCAATAACAGAGGCTAGCACTCCTAAAATTGTAGGTATCGAGATTTTGTCCTGTTGCTCTAAACGTCGAGCCAGATGCCTTTGAGTAACATGCGCCACCTCATGACCCAGCACTGAAGCCAGCTCGCTTTCACTTTGTGAAGCGGTGATTAGCCCTGAGTGGATGCCGATATAGCCTCCTGGCAAAGCAAATGCATTAATCGAGCTTTCCTGAATAACGAAAAACTGGAAGCGCCTGCCTAAGGCATCCGGGTTAGCTGCGACTAATTTATGGCCTAACTGCTGGATATAGTCTGTAATCAGCGGGTCTTTCATTAAGTACTGACTTCGACGTATTTGTGTCATTATTCTGTCGCCAATCATCTGCTCTTCAGCTACGGACATGGTTGCTCCAGCTGCTTCCCCTAATTTGGGCAAGTCATTGCTGGCGGCCTTTACCATAACTGGGGAAAGCGCTGTAGATATGCTGAGTGATAGAGCAAGCAAGGCGTTAAGCTTTGATAGACGCGCTTTTTTAGGTTCTTTCATAAAAGGATTGGATGTCGTATGACAAAATTCATAAGCTAGTTACTGTATATGATGGGACTTGTGTGGTAAAAGTTCAATCTCGAACTGTGTATCATGCTCAGAGTTACAAAATTGAGCTAATCTGGATTTTCAATGACGACAATTTTTACTCGTTGGTTCAAGCGTAATTTCTCAAGCCCAGCAACTATTGTGCTTAGCATGTTGCTGATTGTAGGCTTTTTTATCATTCTTACGGTTGGCGACATACTGGCCCCAATCCTGTGGGCGTTAGTTTTTGCTTACTTGTTAGAATCTGTTGTTTCGATTATGCGGAGGAAGGGCGTCCCACGTATCTGGGCAGTGCTTGTTGTTTTTGCTGGTTTTATAGGTTTGGCCTTAATTATATTATTTGGCTTAATACCTCTGATCTGGGAGCAGGGCGCTAAATTATTTGCTGAACTGCCAAATATCATGACAAAGGTTCGAGAGAGTATTCTTGAACTTCCTGAAAAATATCCCAATTTCGTTAGCACCGAGCAGGTCAGTGCTTTTTTTGCCAGTTTAAACAGTGAGTTAGCCAAATGGGGGGAAGCGATTTTAACAGCCTCTGTCAGCTCATTAATGAGTGTAGCCACTTTGATGGTGTACATTATCCTGGTTCCCTTGCTGGTGTTTTTCTTTCTCAAAGATCGTCGACAAATTATTAGCTGGTGTACCCAGTGGCTGCCGCAGGAAAGACATTTGGCCGAAGCTGTATGGAGTGAAGTGAATCAGCAAATCGGTAATTATATTCGCGGTAAAGTTCTGGAAATTGTCATCGTTGGAACGGCTTCATATATTGCATTCCTGATCATGGGCTTAAATTACGCCCTGTTACTTGGGGTCTGTGTCGGGTTATCAGTTCTGATACCCTACATTGGTGCAGCGCTGGTGACTATTCCAGTGGCGTTAATTGCTTTTTTCCAATGGGGCTTTACCCACGACTTCTATATTTTGATGATTGTTTATCTAATCATTCAGATTCTGGATGGTAATTTACTAGTACCTTTGATTTTCTCTGAGGCAGTAAATTTACACCCAGTTGCAATTATTGGCTCGATCCTTTTATTTGGTGGCCTGTGGGGCTTTTGGGGCGTATTTTTTGCTATTCCACTGGCAATTCTGGTCAATGCAGTCCTGTCGGCATTAAAGGGCCATAAGTTACAGCTCCATGATGAAGGGCAAAGTAATGAGTCTCCAGTACAAAAATCGCTAGAGGCACCTGAGCCTGCTGAGAGTGAGTAGTTCAATACAACCATAAAGCAAAAAGCCTCGAATTAAACGAGGCTTTTTTATATATCTATCGGTTATAACAGTTCGGAAGCGTAATCGGCTAAGCGTGAGCGCTCTCCGCGTTTAAGCGTCATATGGCCTGAGTGCGGCCAGTTCTTGAAGCGATCGACAACAAACGTTATTCCCGAAGTTGTCTCCGTCAGATATGGGGTGTCGATTTGGGCAACATTACCCATACACACCACTTTTGTCCCAGGGCCTGCGCGAGTAATCAGTGTTTTCATCTGCTTCGAAGTAAGGTTTTGAGCTTCGTCGATAATGATAAATTTATTGAGGAAGGTTCTTCCACGCATGAAATTCAAAGAGCGGACCTTGATCCATTTGCGAAGCAGGTCGTGGGTTACTGCGGTTCCCCATTCATCATTATCAGACGGGGAGAGCACTTCCAGGTTATCCATCAGTGCGCCCATCCACGGAGTCATCTTTTCTTCTTCTGTGCCAGGCAGGAAGCCAATATCTTCGCCAACTGAAACGGTGACGCGGGTGACGATAATTTCTTTGTAGCGTTTTAATTCAATAGTCTGCTCAAGTGCTGCAGCGAGGGCCAATAGCGTCTTACCGGTACCGGCCGGCCCCTGTAGAGTGACAAAATCAACTTCTGGATCCATCAAAAGGTTGAGGGCATAACTTTGCTCTCGGTTTCTGGCGGTTATTCCCCAGATATTATGACTGTCGTTTCTATAGTCTGTGAGCAGTTCAATAGTGGCAGTCGCATGACCATCTTCTTCTTCGATAGAGCGCACAATAGCTTCAAAGTTATCCTGAGGTTGGAACAGACATTGATTTAGAGACCATTCGGAAACTAGTGGGCCTTGAATTCGGTAATATGTCTTACCTTCCTCTTGCCAGGAGTCAATATCTCGACTATGTGTATCCCAGAAGTCATCTGGCAACTCGTAATAGCCGGTATACAGCTGTTCAACATCATCCAGCACCTTATCGTTATAGTAGTCCTCAGCATGAACGCCTACGATATTGGCTTTGATTCGTAAGTTAATATCTTTGGAAACCAGGGTCACCGTTCTATCATCATCACGTGCCTGAAGGGCAAGAGCTACGTTAAGTATGGTGTTGTCAGCTTTGCTGCTGGGAAGTGAGTCAGGAAGTCGGTCTATGTGTTCTTTAGTCTGGAAGTAAATCTTGCCGTGTTTGTTTTTATCTTGAATTTGAGGGATGAGGCCGATATGGATACCCTCAACCATGGGGTCTTCGCCTTCTTCGGCAGCAGAGAGCAGATCATCTAGGTAGCGGCTTACTTGCCTAACATTTCGAGCTACCTCTGAAACCCCTTTTTTGCCTGCGTCCAGCTCTTCAAGTACAACCATCGGGATTAAAATATCATGCTCTTCAAAGCGGAACAGAGCAGTGGGGTCGTGCATCAATACATTCGTGTCCAATACGAATAGACGTTTTCCGTCCAGGTTTTCTTTTACCATGAGGCACCTCTCAAGTGGTTTATTATAGTGCTTTAACGGCTTCTAATACTTCTTCAACGTGGCCTTTTACTTTGACTTTTCTCCATTCCTGTTTAAGTTTACCCTGCTCATCGATTAGGAAGGTACTACGCTCAATACCCATATATTCACGGCCATACAGCTTTTTAAGCTTTATGACATCGAAAGCCTTACACATCTCTTCATCCGCGTCCGACAGAAGGTCAAAAGGGAACTCGTGCTTTTTTCGAAAGTTCTCATGAGTTCTAACACTGTCGCGTGACACGCCAAGGATTTCAGTATTATGTTTCTGAAATTGCTTGAAATGGTCACGAAAATCCTGCCCTTCGGTGGTGCATCCAGGGGTATTATCTTTGGGGTAGAAATAAATGACGAGGTTTTTGCCTTTGAAGTCGGCCAGTGAAAGAGTTTTGTCGCCAGTGGCGGGGAGTTTGAAGTTGGGTGCTTTCTTATTAAGCTGTGGTTGGCTCAAATCAGCCTCCTTTAAAAGATTAATAGAGAGTCGTTTTTATCGTTTTCATTATCACTTTACGTCAGAAAAAAAATTGTCGCAAGCAATCCTGCCTTTTTTGTGATTTTGCTTGTTTTTGCTGGGCTCGCTGGCTAACATAGCCCGCAAACAAGGGCAAGCCCAAAGGAATCATTCATGTTTTCAGGTAGCATTGTTGCAATTGTCAGCCCTTTGCAGTCTGATGGTTCAATAGATGAAAATGCGTTAAAAGAGCTTATTGAGTGGCACATAAATGAAGGTACACACGGTATCGTCATTATGGGCACTACAGGCGAGTCTGCCACAGTTGATAGTAAAGACTATCAAGCAGCAATTCAGCTGACGGTTAAGCAAGTAGGCGGGCGTGTTCCTGTTATAGCTGGCACCGGCTCAATCAGCACAAAGAAAACGATAGCATTGACGCAACAGGCAGAAGCCATGGGAGTTGATGCTGCTCTAGTGGTTACGCCATACTACTGTAAGCCCAGCCAGGAGGGCTTGTTTCAGCACTTTAAGACTGTAGCTGAAAATACCAAGCTTCCAATTATCTTATACAATGTTCCGGGACGCACCGCCTGCGATCTAAAACCTAACACGGTTGCACGCCTCGCTGAGTTGAACAATATAGTAGCTATAAAAGAAGCAACTGGCGATATCTCTCGTGTTGAGGAACTAAATCGAGTCTGCAAGACTCCAATCACCCTGTTAAGTGGTGATGATGCTACCGCTCTAGAGTTTATGAAGCTGGGTGGTCATGGCGTCATTTCTGTTACTGCCAATGTGGCGCCTGCGCTGATGAGCAGAATGTGTGAGTTAGCCAAAGCTGAGCAATGGAAACAGGCCACTGTTATAAATGACAAACTGTCAGCTTTACACCAGGATCTGTTTGTTGAAGCGAACCCAATCCCTGTTAAATGGGCATTGGCTAAAATGGGTAAATGCGAGGAAACTATTTTGTTACCTTTGACCGTATTAGCTGAGCAGTATCACTCACAAGTATTACAAGCGTTGGAACAAGCGAATGTCGACATTAAATAAGTATAAAACACTATTAATTTTAAGTTCTATTGCTGCAATTTCTTCTTGTAGCTGGTTCTCTGCCAAAGACGGCACTGAGGATATAGATGATCGCTATATGCGCAGTCAACAAGGTCCAGAATTGCAAGTGCCGCCAGCTACTGAGCAGATTGACGTTGAAGATCGTTACCGTGTGCCAGAAGGTGTCATCATTACAAACCGAGATGCAAAAGGAAAAAAACTTAGCCTTGACCCACCACAGTTATTGCTTGTTGGTGGTGATGGCGTACGTGAAGATTCAGAGCAGGCCCAGCCAACTGTTTGGATTCGCCATCAGAATACTTCTTTTATGAATTATGTATCTCGATTCATGAATCAAAAAAATATTCCTGTTTTATCATCTAGCGATACGCAAGTGACTACAGACTGGATAACTGATGAAGATGAAACCACTCTGGCGAACTATATTGGTTCCTACAACTTAGATGGACAACGTCACAGATTAACTCTTGAGATTGTTGGCCAAAATGCCAATGAAATAGCACTTCAGGCCCGTAATACTGAGAGTCAGCGTTTAGTTCAAGATAAATGGGCTGCAATGGCTCCTTCTAAGACGGTTGCTAGCCAGTTTCTGAATGCTTTCCTTGGGTACTATGACACTGAACGGACTAAAGAAGCGCGTCAGCGTATTCTCGAAGAGGGAACGATTAACGTGAACCTTGGCACCAACCAGCAAGGGAATATTGCACTTACAGCTGAACGCGAGTTCCTGGCAGTATGGGATCAAATGCCAAAAGTATTGGAAGATTTAAATCTAACGGTTTCCGATAGAGATCAATCGGCTGGCATCTACTACTTTAATGTCAAAGAACCTGAAACTGGTTTCTGGGCATGGCTGTGGAATGATGACGAAGATAATCCAAAGGTTGAGATGGAACCGGGTGATTATCAGATTCTTGTTGAAACGACTACTTCGGGTGTGAGTATGACCTTTAAAGATGATGAAGGTAACTTACTTGATGCCAATATCGTAACTCGAATTTACCCGGAGTTTGCGGCAAGCTTCAAAAGTCGTGCAAAGCAGTAGTCGATTAAAAGTTGCATCGCTGGGTTCAGGGAGCAAAGGCAATGCAACACTAGTTTCCAATGGTGAAGTTACAGTCATGGTTGACTGTGGCTTCACCGTCAAAGAAGTTCTGAAACGATTACCTCGTATAAACCTTAAGCCTGAGCAAATCGATGGGATTCTGGTGACACACGAGCATCAGGATCATATTAGTGGAGTGGGGGCTTTAAGCCGAAAGTTCTCAATACCTGTTTGGGCAACACGAGGAAGTCTGCTATCAGGCAAGTGCGGTAACTTACCTGAATATAATGTAATTGAAGGCTTCAGCCCCTTTTCAATAGGTAGCTTAGATATCACGCCGCTATCTGTTCCTCATGATGCGCGTGAACCCTGCCAATTTCTTTTTACTCAAGATGAATTGTCCCTCGCCATTCTTACTGACCTCGGATGCTTTACCCCCAGAATTGTAGAGCAACTAAAGCCCTGCCATGGAATATTGCTCGAATGTAATCATGATGAAGAGATGCTATGGAATGGCCCTTACCCTGAGCGTCTGAAGCAGCGCGTAGCAGGAAGAATGGCATATGAGCAACCGACAGGCTATAGAGTTACTGAAACAGATGGACCTCGATGCCTTACAGCTTGTTATCGCTACACATCTGAGCGAGCAGAACAATTGCCCTAAACTGGTAGGAGATTTACTGGCAGAAACTCTGGGTTGGCCGGTTGAACAGATTAGAATCGCTGAGCAGGATATGGGGTTTGAATGGCATGAACTTGTGCTGGAGTCAAACAGGCTTGTCGAATCGGCTTAGGCAATTTTTCTTTACAACCTGCTAACTTAACGCTTCGTTATTCTGATCTTCCTGAGAGGATTCTTCGTTACTATCCAGCTGTTTTAAGGGCATGCTTATAGTGAAGAGTGCGCCATTGAGCATACGACTATCTTCTGCCCAAATTTTGCCATGGTGACGAGTGATAATACCCTTTGCGATTGCTAGTCCAAGGCCTGCGCCTCCAGAGTCTCGGTTTCTACTAAAGTCCAAACGAGTGAATGGTTCAAAGATTCTCTCTCGTTTTCCGGGTGGGATACCTGGACCATCATCTTCGACCTGAATATCCAGAGTGTCGTTGTATTCGGTCAGATTGATTTGTACGGTAGAAATTGAGAATCGAGCTGCATTTCTAACTAAGTTGATAAGAGCGCGTTCAATCAGGTTCTTATCCGCATACAGAGTGCTGCCTTGATTCGGCTGACTGTAAATAACGAACTGCTTGTTGTTATGGATAGTTTTAACTTTTTCGCAAACATCCTGAGCCAACTCTTTGATGTTGAACTCTGAAAGCTGTAAAGGATGCTGGCCATGCTTTAGCCTTGAATAGCCTAAGACTTCCCTGACTAATGCATCAAGTTCGTCCAGAGCATCATGCATGTCATCTGTTAGTTTTTCGCGGCGAGTGTCTGATGTTTTGTCATTAAACAGGTCAAGAGCAAAACTGAGGCGAGCCATAGGGCCTCTAAATTCGTGAGCAACAGCATGCATCAGATCTCGCTGATTATAGAGACTTTGCTGATGCTCTTTACGAAGGTCATTGATATGTTCAACCAGTTTAGGAATATTAGTTGCAAGATCCTGAACCGCATATTCTTTCCTGTCTAGAGCCAGTCCATCGAATTGCACCTTATCCAGAGCGAAACTAGCAGGGCGAAGGTTTCTCTGGTTTATGTAATAGAGTCCATACAGGAAGCCACCATTTAGCATCAGTAATACAGAAGCATAGACAATCCAATCGGTTACTGAAACATAAAAATAAGGAGCATCATAAGGGCCGAGAACTAAAACCGATTCATTATCATTAAGGATGACTAATCCAATTGGACCTTCTTTCCCTTGCATATAAACCAGGTATCGATTTTGCTTCAGCTCATCCTTAATGTTTTGATCGAGGGTTAATTCAGATAGCTTTTCGGTTGTTATCTTGGTTTCTAGTTCATACTCTGCGCGAGCTATCGTTTGAGGAGAGTGGTTATAGTCAAGTATGGATAACCTAAAGTTTAATTCGCGAGCGTCAGACGTTATGCTGTCGCGAACTTCTTTTTCACCAATATCATATATCCAGGGGAAATAGACATAATAAATGAAAGTGCCACCCAGAATGTTGGCAACGACAATAATTAACAGCGGGGCTAACAGCTTTTTTATCATTTAGTTAATAAGTAGCCTTCACCACGTATTGTTTTGATAATGTAGGGCAACTTAGGGTCATCACCTAGCTTCTTACGTAGTCGAGAAATACGTAAGTCGATACTCCTGTCAGTGCCATCATATTCAAGACGGAAGGTTTTTCTATGCAGTTCTTCGCGACTTACGACCTCGCCAGAACGCTCGGCGAGTAACCAGAGCAAGTTATACTCCGCGGTGGTTAAATGAACAACTTGACCGTCGGAAATGACCGTGCGGTTTTGTGGATTAATTTTAACTTTACCAGCATGAATAAATTCAGTGCCTGACTCCAAGGTTTCCGAAACTTCCACACGTCTTAGTAGGGCACGCAGGTGAGCGAGTAGTACTCTTGATTTAACTGGTTTGGAAAGATAGTCATCAGCGCCTGTTTCTAGCCCTGCGACTTCGTCGATATCATCGCTCATAGAGGTCAGCATCAGGATCGGGCCACTGTAATGTGGCCGCACAGTACGACAAACAGTCAAACCGTCTGCACCCGGAAGCATAACATCAAGGATTACAGCTCTTGGCTGCTGTTCAATGATCAGATCTATAGCTTTCGTGCCGTTAGCTTCAATTTGCACTTGATAGTCATTGCTTTCAAGGAATTCTGCTACCAGCGAAGCTAGTTTGTCATCATCTTCTACAAGTAATATAGTTTGCGACATTATTTTATAGTTTTGTTTAGAGTACACCCAATAAAAGTAGGCATTAAATTGCCTGAAATAGCCTGTCAGGTCAATGCCTTGGCTTAAATATCTAAAGTATTTTTAGATTTTTTCGGTCTGATAATAGCACAAAATTGCGATAAGTGTGCTATCGCATAATAAATGATCATATTTTTCAATAAGTTAAACCTTAAACTATATGATGAAATATTGCCCAACCGGTTGACTAAAGGCTTGTTATTGTCATACTTGCATTTAACTGCTAATCTCTTACAGTATGAACTGTGTCATAAAATTTAACATTCTTGGCACTTAAGTTTTCTTAATATCTTTTCACGCATTACGGCTGTAAACATATGAAAAAAGTAGCATTATTCTTATCTTCGTTATTATTGGTTGCGTTATCGGGAGTCGCTGGTTTGGCTAAAGCTGCTGAACAGGTGAATGTGCAAGGTTCTAATCTGCAATTGAATGGTCTTGCTGTACACAGCGAGCTACGTCAAGAGTGGTTCCTTAATGCTTTGTACTTAAGTAATAAATCAGATGACCCAGCTGAAATCTTGAATTCTCCGATGATCAAGAGAATGCAGATCAAGGTTTTGGCAGATCAGTTGCCCGGCCGCCGTCTAAAGCGCTTCTGGATCGAAAGAATTAAGAATAATAACGAGGCTGCTGTGGTTCTGGAAAATGCAAAAGGTGTTCGAGAATTGGCAGATAGCCTTGGTCAGGATCTCGCTGCGGGTGACACTATTAATATTGACTATGTGCCAGGTCAGGGTACTGTCATTCAAATTAACGGTGCTACTGTGAATACAGTTGATGAAGCCATTTTCCCGTTGATGTTAAATACCTGGGTTGGTGAAAGACCACCATCTTCAGAATTCAAAGACGCTATTTTGGGTAATCAATCAGCTGTAGGTTATTCAGATCTTTTGGCCAAGTACACAACAATTAACCCTGCACCGTCACGTGTTTCATTATTTGATAATGCAGCGCAGGCGGCTAAAGAAGAAGAGGAGCGTAAAGCTCGTGAAGCGGAAGAGCGTCGTCTTGAGCAAGAGCGTCAAGCTGAAGAACAGCGACGCGCAGAAGAAGAAAGACAACGTCAGGCTGAATTAGCAGCGCAGCGCGAACAGCAACAGGCAGCTCAACAGGCTCAGCAGCAGGAAGAGAAAAAACCAGAGCCTGAGCCTGAGATTAAGCAGCCGGTAGTTGAAGAAGTACCAGCCGGTCCAACCGAAGAAGAGCTGGCAGCGATGAGAGCAAGTTATAACTCTGCAATTCGTGCACATTATGTTCCATTCTTTGAGTATCCGGTACAGGAGATTATGCGTCGTCATGGTAAGTCAGCGCTATTGAATCCGCGTAAAGGCCGTACCCATGGTGAAGTAACCATTCAGCTGGAAGTCGATCGTGACGGTGAGCTGGTAGGTGGTAGCCTGGTAAGCAGCTCTGGTGAGAAAATTCTTGATGATGCAGTAATGAGCGCACTATTTGATGCGGTTCCTTACCCTGCAATGCCAGAAGAGTTGCCAGAAGAAACGTTTAACACGACATTGCCTATTTCAATTCCAGCGCCACAAATGTAGAATCATCTACACTTTAGTGAAAGGGGCCTTTATGGCCCCTTTCTATTATATTGACTATGATATGTGAATCTGACCGGTTCAAGTATTGGTTGAGCCCTTTGAGCTTACTTTAGATGAAACTGGACAATATGGCACCTCAACTTGCTTATCTGTCCTTTCATTAAACAATTAAGGTAAAAATATAATGAATATCAATTGCTTATTTGATAGTGGTAATATTGAGGTAATTGAGGCCAGTGATAACAATGCGGTTAAACTGGCTATCAGAAATGACTCTAACTCCGAATTTAAACAGTGGTTCCACTTCCGGTTACACGGTGAAATTGGCAAAACATATAACTTCGAAATAACGAACGCCAAAGATTGCTCTTATGTAGATGGCTGGAATGATTATCAGGTTGCAGCTTCCTATGATGGGGAATTCTGGTTTAGAGTTCACACCAAGTTTGATGCAGATAAACGACTTACATTCTCCCATCAGCTGGAACACTCCACGATTTTCTTTGCCTATTTCGAGCCTTATTCTTATCAGCGTCATTTGAGCCTGATTCATCAGGCGCAACACTCAGAGCTTTGTCAGCATCAGGTGTTAGGGCAAACTGTTGATGGGCATGATATTGATTTGCTGGTCATTGGTGATGAAAGTCGTGAGCGTAAAATTTGGGTAACCGCACGACAACACCCAGGCGAAACCATGGCGGAATGGTGTGCTGAAGGCCTTATTGAGCGCTTGCTTAATGAGGATGATGCCTTAGCACAAAGTCTTTTGCAGCAAGCGGTTTTTTATATCGTTCCTAATATGAATATTGACGGTAGTATCCGCGGAAACTTACGTTCGAATGCTGCTGGCGCCAACTTAAATCGTGAGTGGCAAAATCCTAGTCTTGAGAAAAGCCCAGAAGTTTATCATGTGCGTAATAAAATGAAGTCTACCGGGGTAGATGCATTTCTTGACCTGCATGGCGATGAAGGGTTGCCCTATGTCTTTGTAGCCGCTTGTGAAGGTATCCCAAGTTACGATGATCGAATTAAGCAGCTTGAAGAAGAGTTCAGCTCAATTCTTAAGTCGGTAAATCCAGACTTCCAGACTGAGTATGGTTACGATAAAGATGAGCCTGGCAAAGCAAATTTAACAGTGGCAAATGCCTGGGTTGGCGAAGAGTTTAAGTGTTTATCACTAACGCTTGAAATGCCATTTAAAGATAATGCCAATTTGCCTGATAAGCAAACTGGCTGGTCAGGAGATCGTAGTTATTTATTAGGCCAAACTTTACTCAATCCACTCTATCAATTAGTTAAAAAATTAAGGTAGTAGCATGGCAAAGTTTTTAGTTTTCGGCGCTGGTTTTGTTGCCGAACCTTTAGTTGAATATTTATTACGTCGCTCAGATAACAGGGTGACGGTTGTCAGTCATATTCTCGAAGAGGCTCAAGCTCTTGCGAATAAATTTTCCGGTGTAGAAGCTGTTCAGGCAGACGTCACTGATCAGGCGCAAATTGAACTATTGATGTCTGACTATGACATGGTGGTCAGTTTAGTGCCAGCTACGCTACATCCTGTAATAGCAAAAGCAGCCATTGCCCAGAAAAAGAATATGGTCACGGCCAGTTATGAATCACCAGCCATGAGAGAGCTAAAGCAACAGGCTGTTGATGCAGGTGTTACTATTTTAAATGAAATTGGCCTCGATCCCGGAATTGATCACTTGAGTGCGATGAAGATTATCGACCAGGCACATGCTAACAATGAAAAAGTTATCAGCTTTGTTTCCTGGTGTGGCGGTCTTCCATCACCACAGGATAATGATAATCCGTTAGGCTATAAATTTTCATGGGCTCCGAAAGGCGTTTTATTAGCACTTCTTAATGATGCGTTATTCTTACATAACGGCAAAGTTGAAAGAGTGGTTGCTAAAGAGCTTCTTAAGTGGGCAAAACCATTGCAGGCAAACGATCTAGATCTTGAAGGCTATCCTAATCGCGACTCTACAGGTTATCAGGAAATTTACGGTATTCCTGAAGCTCAAAATATTATTCGAGGCACTTTCCGCTATTCTGGATTTTGTGAAATTATTCAGGCCGCCAAGGATTTGAATTTGCTGGACTCAGAGTCAGGTGTTGCTATGCAGGATTCTGCCTGGAGCGACTATGTTTGCAGACTAAATGATGTAAGCAGTTTAGATGAACTGAAAGATCAGTTTTCTGAATCTGCATGGGATGGACTCGAATGGCTTGGTTGTTTTTCAGAACAGAGCGTGGGAAAACATGTCGGTCCTATCGATGCATTCTGTAGTCTATTAGTTAAGAAGTTAGGCTACAGTCAAGGTCAGGTCGATATGGTGTTATTGCAACACAAGTTTGAAATCGAGAAAACTGACGGTAGTCGTTATCACATAGCTTCAACGCTTCAGGAGTTTGGTGAGGTTGGGGGCTATTCAGCCATGTCTAAAACAGTTGGATATCCAGCGGCAATAGCCTGTCAACTGATTGCAGACGGCAAAATCGTTCGTAAAGGTCTTGTTCTTCCAATGACTAAAGACATTTATGCTCCAATACTTGATTTGCTTGAAAAGGAAGGCGTTGTTTGTAAAGAGCAGGTCATGGACGCTGACTCTTCATTTTTGAGTGAGCTGGACTACTAGTTATAATTTACTGAGCTGAATTGTTGTTTGGTTCAGTATCCGCTGCTCTTAACTCATTACTCAGGAATTGCCTTACAGCTTCTTGAGTAATGAGACTAAAGTTTTTCTCTTCCGTTATCTCCTCAGCAATTCCCTTATTAAGTAATAATATCGGGCTTTGTGAGAGCTGAAGGTTTTGCCATTTTGCTAATGTTTTGTAATGACTAACATTAGGCTCATTACTATCATCAATAATTAAAACTGCTGGATAATTTTTTACTGTTAGACGGTGATAGGGGCTCACCGCTAAAAACCATTCAGTGGAAGCTTCGTCGTTTTTGAGATTAAATTCTTTCATCCAATGAGGGTCTTCAGACTCAAGCATAGTGAGATAATTGGCTTCGAAATCCTTGAGTGCGATGGCACTGAAGTTCTGTGGAGCATGGATGGCGGCCTCCATTAACAAGCTGCCTGCAAAACCCTCACCATATGCTGCAGTTTGCTTTCTATTAGAAAAATTATTATCCGCCAGCCAGTCAACGGCGCTCACAATATCTTCTACCGCACGTGCATGCTTTTGTCCGCTGACTGATTGGCGCCAGCTTTCACCGTAAACTCCGCCTCCGCGAATATGGG